>JAXDZV010000079.1:0-15708 GCA_034086705.1 Eubacteriales bacterium
GAGACCACCCGAGTTTGTTGACTCCGGTCGGGCTGCGCCCTCCCTCCGTCAACAAACTCGTTTCCTCAACAATAACTCTATTGCTTTTTCAGTCTCACATCATTGACAAACGTACATTTTATATAAAAAGTCTGCATGCAGACAACGCAATACCGTACGGCGCTCCACACCAAACCGTATGGAACGCCGCACCCCTATGAAACATATCGCTTACCCAAAGAAGCTCAAATTGCAAAATTCAAAATCCGCTGACAAGTATATTCGCCGATCTTAATTTCAATACACCGTATGTTTCCCTTTGCCTGTGAAATTTCCAGACGGTAAACATAGCAATTTCCCTCTTTGATCCCCTGTACCGCTTGTCCTTCTATATATACCGTTTGCTGCTGTGCGGAATATACAGTCACACACCAGGTGGTTTCCCCTGAACGGCATGCGGATGCAAAATAGCTTCCGTCAAAATCCAAAATATCCTGCGCCAAAATTTTCCGAACCTGTCCGATCAGCATCGGATTTGCATGATCGTAGTTACCGGTAAGATATTTTCCCTCTCCCTGTATATACAACGCATCATAATAAGTAGCAAGCAGGTCATCAACCGTAACAGACAGCTGCATGTCAGTGATAAAGCGCTGCAGCTGCATTTGCAATATAGTTAAATACTCGTAATCCTCAAATCCGTCGCGAATCGCTTCCAACCGAAGCGTAGGTACAGGGATATTCCGGTTGACATAGCCATCGCAGCTGACCTGTTTTCCGATTTTTTTGTAATATCCCGGGTATAGCAACATGCCGTCTCCAGCATTTTCTCCCACGCCGTTTGCAAATGCCGTATACGGGTCTGTCCAGGGGTCTCTGGTATAATCTGCCTTATCACCCCAGTTGCGCGTCCATAAGGTTGTTGCCCAATACAGTTCGCCGGTTACACCTACGTCTTTTTGCATCCAATGCACAATGCGCGGAGACATCAATACATCTACCAACTGGTACGTAGCTGCCGGGTACGTCGGCACTGCGCACCCATACCACCAGACTTCCTTTCCTTCTTCCTGACGCGCGCGAATCCACTCCGGTGAAACCTTGTGCCACAGCGGACAGAGTGCATTGGTCCAAGAAAACAACTCCGCAGCATGCGTTGTAACGAGATTAGGAATATCCGGGCTGAGACGTTGTGTACCTAACAGCGCGTTCTTCTCTGCAACCGTAAGATCTGCTACCGAGTATTTTTCATCTACTATATAATAGAAGGCTTTGTCCAGCAAACCACTTTGCTCTAAAAGAGCACGCAATTTTCTGTCATTCTCACTCGGCGTTGCGGAAGAGCTGTAATACGGAATACGGAACGCCGAACAGCTATCTTTTTCAGCAATAGGAGCAATCGCATCAAACCAGCTCTCAACCACGGCAGACTGTGATGGTTGAACGGGAATATCCGTAGCACTAATGCGATATTTTGCAAGAAAGTCGTAGTATTGCATTTCAATTTCGTATTTTCCTTTTTCTCCCGTAAAAACATTGCGCTGTCCGTAAAACGAACCAACTTCCCACAAAGCAAACGCTGTTTTGGCAGAACTGCGCTGTGGAATTTCTATATCCCAAACCTCAAATTTGATTGGAATATACATTATTTCTGCATCGTTGAAATGCAAAGTAACTTGTCCTGTGTAAACACCGGGGACTTGTTGTGAATCTGTCCACACAGTGATCCAGTATCCTTGATTGGTCTGAGCGGCGATGTCCGTCTTCAGTGTATTTTCCCATTCTTCGCCGGTATAAATGGGGATCAAGGCGTCCGGGTAGAAGCCGCGTGGTAAATATGCAGCCTCCTCATATGCGAGAGGACTATACGATACTGAATGTTCAACATAGTGCTGTCTATAAAGCGAAACCGTAGAGAGTGTGTGCCCAAATTCATCCGTCAATGGGCCAACTTCAAACCATACATCCTGTGCATCCTGTGCGAAGCGAAGAATAAACTGCATTCCCTCCCCTTCATTGCGTCCTGCCTGCGCCGTTAAAACACTCCCGCGGCTTTGAGGTACGGCATTTTGCAAAAACATTTCGGTGTTCTCCACAATGTACACCGTTGGTGCATCAGCCGCTAATTCAATGCAGCGATACTCCGTTTCCGTACAATGCGAGCAGCTTCGTACCTGCTCCGTTGCAGAAACAGCTTTCCAGGCGCCGAATGCATGCCCAAGCGGTGGAATCTCTTGCTGCTCCGCTACAACCGCGCCGCAGGACACGCAACGCTCACCTTCGCTCAAACCGGAGCTTAAACACCCCGCTGCTGTCCCCGGAATCGTTATCACCGCATCATGGGTACAACTTTGCGGAATGGTTTCTTTTTCCACACTACCGCAACGCATGCACCGGCGCTGTTGTTCCGTTGCAGAAACAGTTTCCCATTTACCGAATGCATGCCCAAGCGGTGTGATCTCTTGTTGTGCCACAATAACCGTGCCGCAGGACACGCAACGCTCGCCTTCACTCAAACCTGCCTGCAAGCAAGTAGCATCAGTGCCGGGGACTGTCGCTGTACTCACATGCCGACACAGCTGTGGTTGTGCATCCAGAAAAGATGCAAATTTAAAAAAAATGACAGCAGCCTGTGCACGTGTAGTTGGTTGCTTCGGTAAAACAAATCCGCTTCCGTCTCCTACTAAGATCCCAATGTTGGCAAGCACTGCAACAGCTTCGCGTGCCCATGTGCTGATCTGCTGTTGATCGATGAAAGAAACCGAACCTTTCCATGCTGACAAATCCAAATGCAAATTTTGCTGCATATATCTGTACAGAAAGCATGCCATTTGTTCCCGTGTGACAGCTTCGCCAATGCCAAAGCGACCACCGCCTACTCCGGCCGTTATATTCTGCGAAACAGCCCATTGAATACCGGGCACATACCAAATGGTTGCTTGCGCAGGAACGTCAACAAATGTTTGTATGGGTCCTATTTGCAAATCCTCTGCGTGCAAGGATACATAGCGATGTAACACAGTTACAAACATCTCCCGCGTTAATGTTTCATTCGGTGCAAATGTGTCTACCCCCGTTCCGCTCATCAACCCGTTTTCGTATACCCACGCAACATATGTGTGACACCAATGCCCAACAGGAACATCCGCAAACGGAAATGCAGCAGCTTGTACTCCCGTAGAAAACAACAAACTAAAAGCAATCAGAAACAACAAACAGCATATTGCTTTTTTGCATATTTTTTTCATGCCTTTTATTTTCCCTTCACTATCTTGACCTTTCCAAATGCATTGTACCATACTCTTTTACCGAAAATCAATCCCCAAGGTTTTAAAAAGAATTCATATTTTCTTTTCGCACCGCGACCCTTGACGCAGCGAACAAAAGCGGGTATAATTTAGTGTAAAGCTTCGTTGCGCAAGAGCGCACAGCACGGGAGAAGATACGATGCATGAAATAAAATGCCCGCGGTGCGGAGAGATATTTCAGGTAGATGAATCAGGGTACGCCGCTATTGTAAAACAGGTGCGCGATCAGGAATTTGCAAAAGAAGTGCGTGACTGTCAAGAGAGGTACCAAAAGGAAAAAGACGATGCCATAGCACTGGCGCTGGCCAAAGAACAAACATTGCATCAGTCTGAGATATCTGTCATGCAGCAGCGCCTGACCTCTTTAGAACTGGAAAAAAAGCAGGCCGAAACAGAGACCGCCCTGCAAGTTTCACGTGCAATCTCGCAGCAAGAGCATCTACTTGCACAAGAAAAAACAGAAAATGCTTTACTACGGGAAAAAATAGAAGGAAGCAAAGTTCAGGCGCAATTGCAGGCGAAGTCGCAGCAAGAAAAATATGAAGAACAGCTGCGGGCAAAAGATGTGCAAATTGCTTATTACAAAGATCTAAAAGCCCGTATGTCCACCAAAATGATTGGCGAAACTTTGGAGCAACACTGCCAAAACGAATTTAATAAAATCCGTTCTGCAGGTTTTCAAAATGCATATTTTGAAAAAGACAATGATGCGCGCAACGGCAGCAAAGGAGACTACATTTTCAGAGAATATGATGTGGACGGAACTGAGTTTGTTTCGATCATGTTCGAAATGAAAAATGAAGCGGATGCCACTGCAACTAAAAAGAAAAATGAAGACTTCCTCAAGGAATTACATCGAGATCGTACGGAAAAAAACTGTGAATATGCCGTACTTGTTTCTTTACTGGAAGCAGACAGTGAACTGTATAACACAGGAATTGTGGATGTCTCATACAAATATCCCAAGATGTATGTTATCCGGCCACAATTTTTCGTTCCTATGATCACATTGCTGCGCAATGCATCTCGCAGTGCGTTGGAATATAAAAAGCAGCTGCTTGTGGTACAAAACCAAAATATTGATATTTCTAATTTTGAAGCCGATATGATGGATTTTAAAGAGCGATTCGGCAGAAATTACCGTTTAGCCAGTGAGAAATTTCAAAAAGCCATTGATGAAATTGACAAAACAATCGACCATTTGCAAAAGACAAAAGAAGCTCTGCTCTCCTCCGAAAATAATCTGCGTTTAGCAAACAACAAAGCGGAAGAATTAAGCATCAAAAAACTAACTGCGCACAGTCCCACTATGGCAGAAAAGTTCGCTGCCCTCCAAAATCAGCGAGCGAAGGCAGCAACACAAGATGCTGCTGTACAACAAATTTCACAGGACCATGAAACCGTATGATTATTCACCAACTCACAACACCAGCACCGGTTGTATCCCAAAAGACCGTCTGTGCACTCGGCGATTTTGACGGAATACATCTTGGTCACAAACATCTGTTGGAACGCACACGAACACTTGCAGAGCATTTGCTCGCTGTGCCTGCTGCATTTACATTTTCCGAGAATTCCAAAACTGCATTTTCGCCCGAACGCGACGTTTTATCCGATCCCGCGCAAAAAGAGCAGGCCCTGCTACGCATGGGGATGCAAATTGTTTTTTCCGTGCCGTTTGCAAGCGTACGCGAGCTCGATCCCCGCAGCTTCTTTACTGACATTTTGCTACACCGCTGTAATATAGCCGGTGTGGTTTGCGGCTTTAACTTTCATTTTGGTAAAGATGCAAAAGGCGATGCTGCTCTACTTGCTGCATTTGCGAAAGAATACAACATCGCCTATGCGTGTATCCCGGCAATCAAAGTTTGCGGGGAAACGGTCAGTTCCTCGAAAATTCGTGCGCTGTTGCAACTGGGTGCTGTAGACCAAGCGACAGCACTGCTTGGCAGACCGTATACGATCACCGGGCGTGTCACGCGTGGTAGACGCCTTGGGCACTCTTTGGGATTTCCAACCGCTAACCTGGCTCTTCCTACCGGCATAGTTGTACCGGCAGACGGTGTCTATATTACGCGCGTACGCGTCAACGGTGCGCTATTTGACGCTGTAACGGATATCGGCTACAAACCAACTGTATCTCACACCGGAGAAAAAATCTGCGAATCTCATTTGCTCAATGGGGAAACAGAATTGTACGGTGCAACCATCTCCGTTTCTTTTCTCAAACGTTTGCGCAACGAAATCCGTTTTCAGGATGCAGCAGACCTAACTCGACAAATTCATACAGACGTTGCAGATGCACAAGCATTTTTCAACCTGCATCCGCTGCACACCGTGTAATGTAAGAAGCCGTTTATTACAAAAGGAAAGGAATGCAAATCTATGAAACGCTCCAAAGCCACCCGCTTTCTTCGCCTTGGCAGCATCGTATTCGCTCTGCTTGTGCTAATCCTGTCTGCGGTGCCTGCCCATGCAGAACTGCAACAAATGCCTGAAATCATCGGCTCTGCCTACTGCGTATACAACCTGAGCCAAGATATGTTGCTGTACAGTGAAAACTATGATGCCGTTATTGCGCCGTCAGCAACTGTAAAGATCATGTCTGGCATTTTGGCTTTTGAATATTTCCAAGGACACACTGACGATATTGTCACCGTTTCTGAAGAAGCGCTGCGCGGTGTCTCAGGCAATATGATGAGTCCTGCTCTGAAAGCGGGAGAACAAATCAGTGCAGATAGCTTACTGCGTGCTTTAATCATTAATAACTGTAACGATGCTGCCCATGTGCTGGCATATGAAGTCGCCGGCTCTATCACTGCCTTCGTTAACAAAATGAATGAAAAGGCACGTGAGCTCGGGTGCAGCAATACGTTCTTTGTCAATCCGACAGGTATGGATGACAATAACATGCATACGACTGTACACGATTTGGTCTTAATTTGTCAGTACGCCGCAAAAAACGTTGAATATCTCGAGCTAACATCCACAGATCACTGCGTACTTCCGGCCACAAATTTTTCCGAAGAACGCAGCATCAGCAATAGGAATCATCTGGTCAGCACTGTTTATTACACAAAGTATTATGATGTACTCGCCAAAGGTATGAACGCCGGCGCAACCGATGCAGGCGGTTATTGTGTAGTCGGGCTTGTTAGAAGATATGGGATAAATTATCTTGCTATTGTCATGAATTCCACATATGACAGCGAAATAGACTACCATTACTGTTATCGGGACCTCCGACGGTTGCTTGACTGGGCATATGAAAATTACAGCTATGTTAATTTGGTAGATACTACAACAATGATTGCAGAAATGCCTGTCACACTTTCTGCCTCTGCCGACCACGTTACATTATTGCCAGGGCGCTCCGTTGAAATATACCTACCGGCTGATGCAGATGTACAGAATGATGTTTCTTTAACCTATACACTGCTTGGATCTGAAATGCAGGCGCCCATCAAAGAAGGAGACATTGCCGGCATTTTAACTGCAAAGTATAAGGGAAATCTCGTTGCCACCATTCCGTTAATTGCCAAAAACTCCATGTCGCGTTCTACGTTTCTCGGCATCATGGCATGGATAAAAGCAGCTTTGCCTTATATTCTGGCAGCCGTTGGCATTCTTTTGATATTGGTACTCGGCTTAATTGCGTTTGCTGTGCTGCTACGTGCTAAAAACAAACGTGCAGCCGCCATCCGACGCAGAAAGTATATCGGAAAAGCGATGGAAAAGGAGAAGCGCCAGCATAAAACCGGTAGTCACAAATCTTCATCCTCAAACGGGAAAACACTCGCCGGCGAGCGCCCAAGCCGTCCCACTGTTAAAAGCCGTCCGAGCGCACCACAGGATGCACAAAAAACAAACGTCCCCCCAAAAAATAAATCTGAATAAGCTTTCTCCCCCGATGCACATGTTTGCACACATGTATGGCACCGGGGGAGCGTTTGCAATTCAGTGGCTGTTTTTTTCAAAAACACTTTACATTTGCATGAAAAACTGTATAATAGAGAAGAAATCATATGAAACGGAGAAAAAAGTATGGAATATGGATTACAGCTCTACAGCGTACGGGATATGATGGAAAAGGATGTGCAGAGTACACTGCGCGCCGTGGCAGAAATAGGCTACACCTCGGTTGAGTTTGCCGGATTATTTGATCATAATCCTGCGCAAATTCGTGAATGGTTGGACGCATATGGGCTGCGTTGCCTAAGCATGCATTCTCAACTTTCGGAACTTGAAAATGATTACGATGCCACCATATCAGCACACAAAACGCTTGGAAGCGACACGGTTGTCATTCCTTGGTATACGCTTTCTAATGCATCACAAATGGATGAGTTGGTTCAGGCAGCAAACCGCCTGGTTCCGCGCCTGGCAGCTGATGGTATGCGCTTGGCATATCATAATCATTCGCATGAATTCGGCCTGACCGAAGACGGGGTCATGCCGTTTTCCCATATCGAATGCCGTACCGGCCTTTTGTTGGAATTGGATACTTATTGGGCATTTGTTGGAAAAACCAATCCCATTGCCGTGATAGAGCGCCTGAAAGACCGTATTTGCTTTTTGCACGTCAAAGACGGCACAGCCGATGCTTCCTGTGGTAAACCGTTAGGACAAGGAGACGCTCCGGTTGCCGCTGTTGTCAAAAAGGCGAAGGAACTCGGTATTCCCATGATTGTAGAAAGCGAAAACCTGCAGCCGGACGGTTTGACAGAAGTTCGTACCTGCTTTGAATATTTGAAAACACTTTCCATTTAAATCCAGTTGCGCTGCTTTGCCTGTCAAAAAAGATAAGGAGTATGATACGCATGGCAAATTGCAATCAGCGTAAAAAATACCCGACACCTTTCCGCAAGCGCTTTCATGCTGCGCTGCCGCCGATCCTCTTTCTTGCGGCAGCGCTTGTTATGCTTGCGGTTTACTTGTTTTTTTCACCGCAAAGCCCCCTACATGCCCCTGCCTGTAAATTTGTCGACCCGCTTGAAGTGCACTTCATTGATGTCGGCCAAGGCGATAGCACATTGCTTTGCATTCCGGGTGATAAACATGTCCTCATAGATACAGGACCAAGCAGTGCCAAGGCTGCACTACGCCGATATTTAGAAAATGAAAAGGTACAAACATTAGATCTTGTTGTCTTTACGCATCCACACGAAGATCATATTGGCGGCGGTTTAACCGTTTTATCTTACTTCGAAGTAAAAGCTATTTTGATGCCGGATACAGTGACTACTACTGCAACTTTTCAAAATTTGCTGACCGCAATCGAGCAAGCAGACTGTTCCGTAAGACAGGCAATACCATCTGATACTTTTGACGTCGGTGATGCCTCTTTTTCCGTATTGGGTCCAATCGACAGCCATGCATCCTCACTCAATAACACATCTGTTGTTTTACGAGTAAGCTACGGAGAAGTTTCATTTCTTTTTTCGGCAGACGCCGAGGTGAAAGCTGAAACTGCTATGTTGCAACAATTTTCTCCCTCTGTCTTTAAAAGTACCGTTTTAAAAGTTGGGCATCACGGCTCCTCCTCGTCTACCTCTGTGGATTATCTGTCTGCCATATCTCCACGGTATGCTGTAATAAGCTGCGGTAGCAATAACGATTACGGACATCCACATGCGGAAATTTTGCAGCGATTGCAAAAAATCGGTGCAGAAGTTTACCGGACGGATCGCGACAATACCATCCGTATCGAAACAGATGGACACACGCTTGCGTGTTATACCACCAAGTCACCATAATGATAACTGCTGCAATCCTCGTGCCCGGTACAGAACACCATATGAACAGACATAACTAAACCAAAGGAGTTATATAAACTTATGAAATTAGGTATCGTCGGTTTGCCGAATGTCGGTAAATCTACACTGTTTAACGCTATTACAAATGCAGGAGCAGAATCTGCAAATTACCCATTTTGTACCATTGAACCGAATGTAGGAGTTGTTGCGGTACCAGACCGACGCTTAAATGCTCTGGCACAATTGTATCATCCCGAGAAGATTACACCCGCCGTTATTGAATTTGTTGACATTGCCGGCCTGGTGCGAGGTGCTTCAAAAGGGGAGGGGCTTGGAAACAAATTCCTTTCACACATTCGAGAAGTCGATGCAATTGTACATGTTGTGCGGTGTTTTGAGGATCCCAACATCATTCATGTAGACGGAAAAATTGATCCTATTGCCGACGTTGAAACCATCAATTTGGAATTAATTCTAGCAGATATGGAAACAGTGCAGCGACGTATGGATCGCCTGCAAAAACAAATGAAAGCAGATAAGACATTGGCCGCACAGTATGCTGTGCTCCAAAAATTGCAATCAGCTTTAGAGAATGGACAAAGTGCCCGTTCTGTTATTCTGCAGCAGGATGAAGCCGCACTCATTCACGATGTGCATTTGCTTTCTGCCAAACCAGTCATTTATGCGGCTAACATCAGCGAAGACGCAATTGCCGCACCTTCGGAAAATCCACACATCCACCGTTTGCAAGAATATGCCGCGCAAGAATCCTCCGGCTTGATTCCAATTTCCGCTTCCATAGAAGCAGAAATCGCACAGCTTGAGCCAGACGAGAAAAAGGCATTTATGCAAGATCTCGGAATTGCGCAAAGCGGGCTGGAGCGCTTGATTCAGCAAAGCTATTCTCTACTCGGTTTGATCAGTTTTTTAACTGCCGGGCAGCCGGAAGTACGTGCCTGGACGATACGCCGTGGCACCAAAGCGCCGCAAGCAGCAGGGAAAATACATTCAGACATTGAGCGCGGATTTATTCGTGCAGAGGTAATTGCTTTCGATGATTTAATAGCTATCGGCTCAATAACAGCAGCAAAAGAAAAAGGAATGGTTCGCAGCGAAGGAAAGGAATACGAGATGCAAGATGGTGACGTTGTGCTGTTCCGCTTTAATGTATAAGGATCTAAAAGTATGAAAATTGTATTAACTGATGCAAAAACTGTCACGAACGGCGATTTGGATCTCTCTGTTTTTCAACAATTTGGTGATGTGGTTTGTTACGATACAACCGCTTATGAAGAAACCGCGCAGCGTTTGCGCGATGCAGACATCGTCATATTAAACAAAACCATCTTAGATCAAAGCATTCTCTGTGCATGCCCAAAACTACGTTATATCGGTCTTTTTGCCACAGGGTACAATGTCGTCGATACTGCCTATACAGATGCGCACGACATCACGGTTTGCAATGCCGGTAGCTATTCCACCAATGCCGTTGCGCAGAGCGTCTTTGCCATGATTTTAGCACACGCAAATCGTGTGAACGACTATGATGCTTTTGTAAAACGTGGTGGATGGATTGAAAGCCCTACTTTTTCGCCGTTTGTCTTTCCTACTACGGAACTCTGCGGGAAAACGCTCGGCATTATCGGCTGCGGTGCCATCGGGCAAAAAGTTGCACAAATCGCTTCTGCATTGGATATGCATCCTGTTTTTCACACTAGAACTGCAAAAAAAAGCTGCCTCTATCCGCAACTGCCACTTGAGCAAGTGCTTGCACAGGCAGATTATGTTACCGTACACTGTCCACTGACCGAACAAACAAAAAAAATGTTTCATGCGCAAACCTTTGCGCAAATGAAAAAAGGGGCCTACTTTATCAACACGGCGCGCGGAGGTATCGTTGATGAAAAAGCGCTTTTTGAGGCACTTGCAAGCGAGCACTTGTCCGGTGCGGCCGTCGATGTGCTGACGCAAGAACCAATGCAACACGACTGTGTTTTACTACACGCCAAAAACATTACCTTTACACCGCATGTGGCCTGGGCACCCCTTGAAACCAGAAAGCGTCTGCTTTCTATCGTGGTTGAAAATTTGCGCGCTTATCTGTTGGGTAAACCAGTCAATGTTGTACACTAAAAAACGCACGAAGACCTTTCGGTCTTCGTGCGTTTTTGAATTGTAGAACTCATAGACAGTCCGACAGCGTAGCAGCCATCACAGCCTTTATGGTATGCATCCGATTTTCGGCCTGCAAAAACACCAACGATTGCACGCTTTCAAATACATCATCTGTCACTTCCAGCGCATCCAACCCGTAACGCTCCCCAATTTCCATGCCAATCTGTGTCTTTCGATCATGAAAGGCAGGCAAACAATGCAAAAAAACAGCATGCTTGGAAGCGCGGCGCATCAAAGCGGCATTGACCTGATATGGTGCAAGCATTTTAATCCGTTCCGCCCAAACGCTTGCGCTTTCTCCCATAGAAACCCATACATCCGTATACAAAATGTCCGCATCGACAACCGCATCCTCAGGAGAAGCGGAAAATGTTATTGATCCACCGGCAGCCAGGGCAAGAGCTTTGCAAGTTTCTGTCAAAGCGGCATCTGGCAACAAAGCATCCGGGGCGCATGCAACAAAGTGCATCCCCATTTTGGCACAGCCAACCATCAAAGAGTTGCCCATATTATATCGCGCATCTCCAAGGTATACCAGCTTTTTACCAGCAAGCGTACCAAAATGCTCGCGAATTGTAAGCAAATCAGCCAAAATCTGCGTAGGATGAAACTCATTGGTCAGGCCATTCCAGACGGGAACCGGAGCATATTCCGCCAATGTTTGCACGATCTGTTGCCCATATCCGCGATACTCAATACCATCAAACATTGTACCCAAAACACGTGCAGTATCGGCAATACTCTCTTTTTTTCCAATCTGCGACCCGGTCGGATCCAAATATGTGCAGCCCATCCCCAGATCTCTAGCAGCAACTTCAAAGCTGCAACGTGTTCTGGTTGAGGCTTTTTCAAAAATAAGCGCAATATTTTTGCCCTCACACAGTTTATGTGCAATGCCTGCTTTCTTTTGCGCTTTTAATTTCTCGGCCAAATCCAGCAAAGCGGTAATCTCTTCTGCGCTGAAATCCAAAAGCTTTAAAAAGTCTCTCCCTTGTAGGTTCACGCTTGTCCTCCTTTTTCACACAGTGTCGCAAGACGTGCCCGTACCCATATGATTTGCTGTTCAACCGACGCAGGGCTGGTACCGCCTACGCTATTACGTCTGGCAACACACGCATCCAAATCAATCGCTTCATATACGTCTTCGTCAAATAGCGGGCTAAACGTATGATAATCCTCCATCGACATTTCTTCCAGGACGGTACCACTACGAATGCACTGTGCAACGATCTGCCCGCTGACTTTATAAGCGCTGCGAAACGGTAGCCCCTTGCTCACCAGGTAATCGGCAAGGTCCGTCGCGTTAATAAAACCTGTCTGTGCAGCACGGCGCATATTTTCTTTTTTCGCTCGTAAACCGCGTAGCATTCCGGAAAAAACAGAAAGGCACTGCAACACCGTATCACAGGCGTCGAATACACTTTCTTTATCTTCCTGCATATCTTTGTTGTACGCTAGAGGCAGCCCTTTCAGCATGGTGAGCGTACCCAGCAAGTCTCCGTATACCCGCCCTGTTTTGCCGCGAATCAGCTCTGCCATATCCGGATTCTTTTTTTGCGGCATGATAGAAGAACCTGTTGTAAATGCATCTGCCAGCTCTACAAACGAATATTCCCAACTGCACCATAAAACAAGCTCCTCTGAAAATCTTGAAAGATGCATCATCAGTAAAGCGATGCAGCTGAGAAGTTCCACACAAAAGTCTCTATCGGAAACACCATCAATGCTATTGCGCGTGATCTGTGAAAAACCAAGCTGCTTAGCTTCCATAAAACGGTCGGTCGGATACGTAGTACCTGCCAGGGCACAGCTTCCGATTGGCGAAAAGTCTGTATGTCTGTCCCAATCCAGTAATCGTTCTAAGTCTCGCAAAAACATCATAACGTATGCCATCAAATGATGGCCAAAGGTGATCGGTTGGGCTCGCTGTAAGTGGGTATATCCAGGCATAATGGTATCCTTGTAAAGCTCTGCCTTTGCCAGCAAAATGTCAATTGCTTCCCGTAATGACGCACGAAGAGCTATCCCCTGTTCGCGTAAATAGATACGTAAGTCCAAAGCAACCTGATCATTACGACTGCGCGCGGTATGCAGCTTCTTTCCCACATCCCCCAATCGTTTTGTCAACTCTTGCTCGACAAACATATGGATATCCTCAGCCATTGGATCAATTGAAATCGTTCCGCTCTGCAAATCCGAAAGAATCTTTTCCAATCCATCAATCAAGGCATCTGCTTCTTGCGGCTGAATGATCCCCTGAGCACCAAGCATAGCCGCGTGCGCCATGCTTCCATGAATATCCTGCACATACAGGCGGCTGTCAAAGTGAATGGAAGCATTGAAATCGTCGGCAAGGTGGTCAACTTCCCCACTGGTTCTTCCTGTCCATAGTTTTTCCATATATTTCACTCACTGCAATTGATTCTTTTTCTGCATCTTGGCGTATACCTTCGTAGAAAGACCATATAAGTCAATAAAGCCGCCTGCTTCTGCCTGATCGTATACAGCATCTTCTTCGAATGTTGCAATCTCCGCGTCATACAGAGAATACGGAGAAGACACACCTGCACCGATAATATTTCCTTTATATAGCTTCAAGCGCACATCCCCCGTCACATTTTTTTGCGTCTGTTTGACAAATGCCAAAATTGCTTCCGTCAGCGGTGTAAACCACTGCCCGTTGTATACAATTTCCCCGAGCTTTTGCGCTACCAGTGCTTTATAATGCGACGTTTCTTTATCCAGGCAAAGCATCTCGAGATTATGGTGTGCTTGGTATAAAATTGCGCCACCCGGCGTCTCATATACACCACGACATTTCATACCGACCAAACGGTTTTCCACAATATCAAGTAAACCGATGCCGTTTGTGCCCCCCAATTCGTTGAGCTTTGTAACAATCTGCGTAGCATTCATTGCAACACCGTCAATTGCAACCGGAACCCCTTGCTCAAAATGCAAGCTGACATAGGTAGATTGATCCGGCGCTGCCTCCGGAGAAACACCCATCTCTAAAAAACCCGCTTTATTATACAACGGTTCGTTTGCAGGATCTTCCAAATCTAACCCTTCGTGAGACAAATGCCAGATATTTTTGTCTTTGGAATAATTTGTTTCTCTACTGATCTTCAGCGGAACCCGGTGCGCCTGTGCATAATCAATTTCCTCATCTCTGGACTTGATATCCCATTCCCGCCACGGCGCGATCACCTTCATATCCGGTGCCAGCGCTTTCACAGCCATTTCAAATCGAACTTGATCATTGCCCTTTCCGGTGCAGCCATGGCAAATTGCATCTGCAGATTCCTGCAATGCAATTTCAACAATTCTTTTTGCAATCACCGGCCGTGCAAACGCCGTACCAAGCAAATAATCTTCGTATTTCGCACCTGCCTGCATACAGGGAAAAACATACTCTGTCAAAAATTCTTCTGTCAAGTCTTCGATATATATCTTTGAAGCACCTGTTTTCAAGGCCTTCTCTTCCAGCCCCTCCAACTCACTTTTCTGTCCAACATTTCCGCACACTGCTATAATTTCCGGATTATTGTAGTTTTCCTTTAGCCACGGAATAATGATAGATGTATCCAGGCCGCCCGAATATGCCATTACAACCTTTTTAACAGAATCTTTCTTCATAATTCCCACCTCGAAGCGAAATTTTATGCATATAATATATCACATTATGAATAATTATGCAAGACCGTATTCGCATTTTTTTAGTTTTCGTAACAGTTGCCAAAACATTGCCAACGGCCGATGCATGCTTTGTGCATCCTGAAGACAAGGCAAGAATTTTTGCTGCCAGCCCTTTTAAAAATCAGTAGTATATTCAGGCGGCAGCAGACACTTTACGAATTTCCTTTCTTTCGCTACATACCTAATATGCCAAATATAGCCTTGGCAACGATCATCGCATGCGACGATATTCACCATATGCTTGATGCTTCATTTGCAATATAGTATCCGATTATGATACTTCGAATATAATCGGTGCCAGGCAGTATAACAGCATCCAAAATATCAGCCAGAGCAATCATAATGAATATCCAAAACTTCCTTACTCCACAATGAAACATGTTTGCAGCGCACAAAGCACCACTTTTGCTTTTTTCAAAGCGGCACAAAGCAGCGCGCACTATTCCACCCCCCCAGTCAAACATCATTGAAACGAACAGCGCGCTTATTCACGCGTCCCATTCACCAAAACTCTCTGTTAAAAATCCGTTAAAAGAAACAAGAATTCCTTTCTCCCATTAAGCCGGCATAAGACGGAACTGTCATCTATATGCAGAATTGGGGCGGTGGAACAACAAAATGGGTATCTATGGGACTCCATGTATAGCACACCGACGGAATGACGATTCATATGCATATAAATGAATATCCGTCCGGTTACGTATATCTTGGTAAAACAGTTCAAAAAGGAAACACTATCGGCTGTCTGGAAACAAAAGGAAACTCAACCGGCTATCAACTATACTTTGACT
>JAXDZV010000028.1:0-17895 GCA_034086705.1 Eubacteriales bacterium
ACCAGCATATGTATGTGGTCTTTACAGGCTTCTGCTTCTAATATTTCCACCTGCTTATACTCACATAATTTCCTCAGCATTATTCCTATATCTGCCTTTATCTTTCCATAGATTACTTGGCGGCGGTATTTTGGTGCAAAACCTACATTGCAATATGCATATTCCTTTTTACAGCCCTTGCTTTTTTCCAAAAAATATGCTATACTCCTGTGCAAAGTATTGAACAAAACATACCGAGGATACAGCAATGCGAATTCTTATTATACGACACGGCGACCCCGACTATCAAAATGATTCTCTGACAGAAAAAGGATGGCACGAAGCCGAGCTCCTGCGCGACCGTCTTACTCAACTTCCAATTGATGCGTTTTATTGTTCCCCGCTTGGTCGCGCCAAAGCAACTGCTAAGCCCACACTGCAAGCTTTACACAAAGATGCAGAGATCTGCGACTGGCTACGCGAATTTGATGGCACCGTCATCGATCCGCAAGACGGCAATTCAACCTGTCCTTGGGACCGGCTCCCTTCTTTTTTCGCAGGTGCACCCGGCTACTTTCACAATGAACAGTGGCTTTCCATGCCGCTGTTTACAAACACCAATGTTGGCGAAAAATACCGAACCGTTTGTGAGAATTTAGATGCGCTGCTCCTCAGACATGGATATCGGCATACACAAACCTTTTTCCGCGTGGAACAAGAAAATACGCAAACAATTGCTATGTTTTGTCATTTTGGCGTAGCATGTGTGCTGCTTTCTCATCTTCTGAATATATCGCCTGTTGCGCTTTGGCAGGGTTTTGTTGCGCTGCCCAGCTCCGTTACAACGCTTTATACAGAAGAACGACAACAAGGAATTGCTTCGCTACGTTGCTGCGGATTTGGCGATATATCTCATTTATATGCCGGTGCCGAGCCCCCGTCTTTTCAAGCACGCTTTTGTGAAACTTTCTCTAATTTCGAACAGCGACATTAAAGCGGCACCAAAAACACCATATGCGTTGCAAAAAAAGCGCCACATGGTACGTGCAGCTGCTTTCAAAAAGCGCGGAATTCTGCCGAAATCCTTTGACAAAATAACAAAGTTTTGCTATAATATCTAATGATTGTGTATATTTATTGAGGAGATTTTTTATGAACATTGAACGCAAGTTGCGTGCCGGAATTATCGGTGCAACCGGTATGGTGGGGCAGCGATTTCTAACTTTACTCGAAAATCATCCTTTTTTTGAAGTCACTGCACTGGCTGCAAGCGGCCACTCAGCCGGGCAACGTTATACAGACGCTGTACAGGGGCGCTGGAAACTCGCAACACCAATTCCCGCCTATGCGAAAGACATGGTGATATATAATGCTGAAGAAGACATCGATACACTCCGTTCTCTGGTTGACTTCGTTTTTTGCGCCGTCAATATGAAAAAAGAGGATATTCAGAAACTTGAAGAGCGCTATGCGAAAGCAGAAATTCCTGTGGTTTCCAACAATTCGGCTCATCGCGCAACCCCCGATGTACCGATGGTAATTCCGGAAATCAATGCCGATCATTTTTCCATCATTACGCAGCAACGCAACCGGCTTGGAACCAAATACGGCTTCATCGCCGTCAAACCAAATTGCTCGATTCAAAGCTATGTTCCCGCGCTGACGCCTTTGTTGCAATATGTACCAACGGAAGTCGTTGTAACAACCTATCAAGCGATATCCGGCGCAGGCAAAACCTTTCATGAATGGCCGCAAATGCAGGACAATGTCATCCCGTATATTGGCGGCGAAGAAGAAAAAAGCGAACAGGAACCCCTGAAGATTTGGGGGCATATACAAGACAATACAATTATACAAACCGAAATGCCATTGATCACTTCCCAATGCATTCGTGTTCCAGTAACAGATGGACATCTTGCCTGTGTCTTTGTACGTTTTCGCCATAAACCCGTCCGAGAACAAATTTTGCGTGCTTGGGCAGAATATAAAGGTATGCCGCAAATCTATGCACTGCCCTCAGCTCCCAAGCAGTTTCTCACTTATTTTGAAGAGCCCGATCGGCCGCAAACTCGCTTAGATCGAGATCTTGAAGGCGGTATGGGAATTGCACTCGGAAGGCTTCGGGAAGATACCCTCTTTGATTATAAATTTGTGGGAATTTCCCACAATACCATCCGCGGCGCGGCGGGCGGTGCAGTTCTTGAAGCGGAAGCGCTGACAGCACTTGGTTATCTAAAAAGCACAGCGGAATAATATCATCAATCGCAAAGGAAAGCATTCTATGGAAACGGATGTTTTGCGCCTCATCGAAAATCAAATGGATGAATTTTCCAAAGGTCAAAAAACCATCGCCCGCTACATGCTGCAACACTATGAAACAGCAGCGTATATGACAGCTTCCCGACTGGGAGCTGCTGTCGGGGTCTCGGAGTCAACTGTTGTACGCTTTGCAGATCAACTCGGATTTGACGGATATCCCGCGTTGCAAAAATCTTTGCAAGAACTCATTCGTGCACGGCTGACTTCCCTGCAAAGAATCGAAGCTGCCAATTTTCGCATTGGAGACGGAAGCGTTCCCGAAAAAATTCTCACATCAGATATGGAAAAAATTCGATATACTCTGGAGCATCTGGATACAGCAGTTTTTGATGCAACCATTGCTACAATTCTCCATGCAAAGCGAATTTATATCATGGGCGTCCGGTCTTCCAGTGCACTTGCATCCTTTTTGTATTTCTATTTCAATATGATCTTTGAGGATGTCAAGCTATTGCAAACGACCTCGCGCAGCGAAGTATTTGAGCAAATTTTTCGAGCCAAGCAAGGAGATCTATTTATCGGTATCTCCTTTCCGCGCTACTCTCAAAGGGTTGTTGCCGCCATGCAATACGCCCGTGAACACGGTGCACAAACGCTCGCTATCACAGACAATACGCTTTCTCCTCTCATAGAGTTTGCCGACTATACGCTCACAGCGAAAAGCGATATGGCGTCTTTCGTGGATTCCCTGGTCGCGCCGCTCTCCCTGCTCAATGCGCTCATTGTGGCCGTCACACGCCAAAAGGCAGAGGAGGTAGCCACGGTATTTTCAACCCTGGAGGGTATGTGGGAGCGTTTTGACGTGTATGAAAAAAAAGAAAATGATGCAGAAAAATGAAAGTCCTCAGCGTGTCTTCATAGTAGGTGGGGGCCCCGCCGGTATGGCCTGTGCAGCCTTTGCGGCCGAGCAAGGTGCCCAAGTGACGTTATTCGAGAAAAACAAACAGCTCGGGAAAAAGCTATCGATTACCGGAAAAGGTCGCTGTAATCTTACAAACAACTGCGATGTGGAGACCGTACTGCATGCCGTGGTGCGGAACCCGCGCTTTTTACAAAGTGCGTTACATGCTTTTCCACCGAATAAAACAATTGAGCTGTTTGAGCAACTTGGCTGCCCGCTCAAAACAGAACGAGGAAACCGTGTATTTCCGTGTTCCGACCGTGCAGCGGATGTTGTCGGTACACTGAAGCGTTGGCTCACACGTACCGGCGTCACCGTTTGTTATGAATCAGTAACCGCGCTGATACTGGATACTTCTTCGACGCGTTGCCTGGGTGTACAAACCACACAGGGAGCTTACCATGCAGACGCCGTTGTCCTTGCAACCGGTGGATTGTCTTATCCAACAACAGGGTCTACCGGAGACGGATATCGCTTTGCGGCAGCAGCCGGTCATACAATTGTCCATCCTGCTCCATCTCTGATACCGCTGGAAATCAAAGAGCCTGACTGTGCCGCCATGGCAGGGCTGTCACTCAAAAATGCTGCGCTGCATATTACACGAATTTCCGACGGAAAAACCGTTTATACCGACTTTGGAGAAATGCTGTTTACACATTTCGGTGTCTCAGGGCCAATGATTCTCAGTGCCTCTGCACATTTAGAGCCAACACAAATGCAAGACTATGTGCTACATCTGGATTTCAAACCCGCACTGGATGCAAAAGCATTAGATATACGTATCCAATCCGACTTTTCGAAAAACGCCAACCGTGACTTTGCAAACGCATTGGATGCACTGCTTCCACGTTTGCTGATTCCTGCAATAATCCGCCGCAGTAAAATTCCCCCGCACAGCAAAGTACACCAAATCACAAAACAACAGCGGCTGGCATTATGCGGCATTCTCAAAGACTACACCCTGCACCCATATGGCATGCGTCCTATTGCTGAGGCAATCGTTACACGCGGCGGCGTATCCACAATAGAGGTTAACCCGCGCACTATGGCCTCCAAATGCTGTGCGGGGCTGTTTTTTGCAGGAGAGCTCTTAGACATCGATGCGTATACCGGTGGCTTCAACCTTCAGCTATGCTTTGCAACTGCATTCGCCGCCGCACGTGGCGTCGCTAAATTCATTTCTGCAAAAAGTGATGTTTCAGAAAGGATATAGACATGGATAAAATACAGATTGCAATTGATGGACCTTCCGGTGCCGGCAAAAGTACAGTAGCCAGACGTGTAGCAAAGGAACTTGGCTATACTTATGTAGACACGGGCGCCCTGTATCGCGCTGTCGGTCTTTTCATGTATCATCATGGCATTGATCCGGAAGACGAAGCAGCCGTCACTGCGGCGCTAGTTGATGTTCATGTGGATTTATCCTATGATGCAGACGGTGTACAGCAAGTTTTTCTCAACGGTGTATGCGTCAGCGATGCAATCCGTCAAAATGATATCTCCCGATATGCATCCTGTGTTTCTGCTTTTCCCGCAGTACGTGACTTTCTGTTGGAGACACAACGTGCACTTGCAAAACGCTTCTCCGTTGTTATGGACGGCAGAGATATTGGCACTGTCATTTTTCCGCAAGCGAAGGTAAAGATTTTCCTTTTTGCCAGTCCCGAGCAGCGAGCAAAGCGACGCGCAGCAGATCTTGAAGCTCGCGGACAGAAAGTCGATGTTGCACAACTTCTTGTACAAATGCAGGAACGAGACACTCGTGACATGCAACGCACCATTGCCCCTGCCGTTCCTGCGCCAGATGCCGTTCTGTTGGACAGTTCTTCGTTAAACTTTGAGCAAACTGTATCTGCAGTTTTGGCAATTGTAAGAGAACGGAGCGAAAGAGATATATGAACATGTACATGTTTTTAAAAAAAATCGCGTATGGCTTTGCCCGGATTCTTTACAGAGTAGAATTCGAGGGGCAGCAAAATGAGCCGCATGGACCGTATTTGCTTTGTTCAAACCATGAATCTTTTTGTGACATCATCACAGTAGGAGTCGGTGTGCAGCAACAACTTGCTTTTATGGCAAAGCAGGAACTGTTTCGCATACCGCTGCTGGGGGCTTTTTGCCGTAAACTCGGCGCTTTCCCCATTAAGCGTGGAACTGCGGATGTTTCCTCGCTGCGGCATGCCATTGAACTTTTAAAGGCCGGACAACCTGTGATGATTTTCCCTCAGGGTACCCGCCGCCCTGGTGTCGAGCCTTCTACAACATCAGCGCACCACGGTGCCGCCATGCTGTGTTATCGCACGCAAGTGCCGATTTTGCCCGTATATATCGATACCAAAAATTTCCGCCCGCGTCCGTTTCGAAAAATACGTGTCATTTACGGTAAACCGCTGTCTGCAGAATCGCTTGGGCTTTCTGTAGCAGGCAATGCAGACCACGCTACATATGAAGCGGCCACACAAAAAATTTTTGACACCATTTGTTCTCTTCCACGTAAATACTCTCCGCCCAGGCACTCTTAAAAGCCATGATAATTGAACAAGCTAAAAGCGCTGGTTTCTGCTTTGGCGTAGAAAGAGCTGTCAAAAATGTCAAAGATTTAATCTCCCGTCATACAGATGCCCGTATATATACACTCGGCAGCCTGATTCACAATCCACACGTACTTGCAGAATTCTCCGCAGCGGGTGTACGTGTTTTGTCGAGCGAAGACCAGCTATCTCAAGTGCTGCAGGATGCGCAAAACGGCATAAGAACAGTCATTGTCATCCGCACACACGGGGTACCGCGCTTCTTTGAACAGACGCTTCGAGCAACCGAAAACACCTGCCCTACCCTTAGTGTTATAGATTGTACTTGTCCATTTGTAAAAAAGATACATCGTATCGCCTACACACAATCTCAACCATTTCAAAACACCCCCCACGCAGCATTTGGGTTAATTTTCGGAGATGAAACGCATCCGGAGGTTGCGGGAATTCGCAGTTATTTTTTCTGTCCTACAAAAGTTTTTTCCGACTTTACTGCATTTGACCATTTTTTGGATGCCCATGCCGCTTTTTTACAAGCAAAAAAGCGTTTAATTTTAGTCTCACAGACGACACAAAGCCTTACTGGATATAAAAAATGTCAGAAAAAATTAAAAAAACTATATACAAATGCAAATATTTTTGATACAATATGTAGTGTTACGGAAGACAGGCAATTGGAGACGGCAGCATTGGCAAAACGCGCCGATTTGATGTTTGTGGTCGGTGGAAAGAATTCCTCCAATACGCAAAAGCTGTTTCAAATCAGCCAGCAGTATTGTCCGGATAGCTTTCTGATCGAGGGCCCGGATAAGGTACCATGTCATCTGTTAGCTGCTCACAATTTTGTGGGTATTACCGCGGGGGCTTCCACACCACGCGATATAATCGAGGAGGTAAGAAAAACCATGAGCGAACAAAACACAAATGAGCAATCCTTTGCACAAATGTTGGATGAATCCTTCAAAACTTTAAATACAGGAGATATTGTCAAGGGCGTTATCACTTCAATTACCCCAACAGAGATTCATGTTGACATCGGCTCAAAAGTAACGGGTATTCTTTCGTTTGACGACGTCACAGACGATCCAAGCGCCGATGTAAAAAATATGTATAAGGTCGGAGATATGATCGAAGCAGTTGCTTTCCGCGTAAGTGACATTGACGGAACGGCAACACTTTCCAAAAAACGGGTTGATCATATGCACCACTGGCAAGACATTGTAAAAGCCAAAGAAGAGGGTACTGTGCTCACAGGCAAAATTGTGGAAACCATGGAAAAAGGTGTCTTAATTTATGTCTGCGGCACAAAAGTTTTTGTACCGGCCTCTCAGTCCGGCTTGCCCCGCGGTGCAGATATGGCGCAACTGATGGGAACAACACAGCGCGTAAAAATCATTGAGATTAACGAGCAGCGTCGTCGTGCTGTTGCCTCCATCCGCGAAGTGCTGCAGGAAGAGCAGCAAGCACGGCAAGAGGCATTCTGGGAAAACATCGAGGTTGGCAAACATTATGATGGTGTTGTCAAGAGTTTTATGCCGTACGGTGCCTTTGTTGATCTGGGCGGGGTGGACGGAATGGTACACACCTCAGAGCTTTCCTGGAGACATATTAAGCATCCGTCCGCTGTGATTCAACTCGGTGATCATATCGATGTATTTGTGAAAGACTTTGATCCTGAGAAGAAACGCATCTCTTTAGGATATAAAACAGAGGAAATGAACCCCTGGAAAATTTTCACCGATCAGTATCAGGTAGGAGATGTTGCATCCGTCAAGATTGTCAACATGATGCCTTTCGGTGCATTTGCAGAAATCATTCCCGGTGTGGATGGGTTGATTCACATTTCGCAGATCGCAGATCACCGCATCGCATCCCCCGCGGAAGTTCTCCAAAAGGGGCAGCTGGTCGATGCGAAGATTGTAGGGATCGATATGGAAGCACAAAAAGTTTCGCTCTCCATACGCGCACTCCTGGAGGATGCAGACAACGATGCATATTATGAGAACGAAGCAGAAGAATCCTCCGACGAGGCAGAGGCAAATAGCGAAGCAGTAGATTCTGCTGAAAATGCCGTTGAGGAAAATTCCGAAGGTACGCATAGCGCGGAATAACGTATAGTTTTTAATTGTTTATAAAAAGCGGGAGGCATGGTGATGCCCCCGCTTTTTCATTTCTATACCTTCACCATATTCACAATTTAAATGGATTGCGTAGCAGTCACCCAATTACAAACAAGAAAAAATTCGCCGTTTCCGGCGAATTCTCCCAGTAGACACACATTACTTCTTTTTCTCTTCTAAATATGCCACGACGTCACCGACCGTGACAAACTTCTGAAAATCTTCTTCCGCGATTTCAATGTTCCACTTTTCTTCACAGGTAAATACCAAATCAGCAAGTTCCAGAGAATTGATTCCCAAATCATTGACAAGCTCTGCGCTTTCCGTTACGGCGGCGGGATCAAGGTTCATCTGATCTACCAACACTTTTTTGAATTCTTCAAACATGAACGGTCTCCTTCAAGTGATTTCTTCCGAGGTCAAGAAAAACACAACCACAGAAATATCGTAGTTATCATACTCCATTCTTATCCGTTTGTCAAGTCCTTCCAACTAAAAAGTAGGCAGCTCGCTTGACAGCAGCAAACAGCTTTGTTATAATGTTAGAAGTGATTTACCCCGGAGGAATCAAAATGAAAGGAATCGTCAGCGAAATACAACGCTTCTCCATCCATGACGGTCCTGGTATTCGCACAACGGTTTTTATGAAAGGCTGTCCGTTACGTTGCCGCTGGTGTCATAACCCGGAAACCAATGTGCCTTCTCCGCAAGTGCGTTTGACATTGATGAAATGCGTGCATTGCGGTGCATGCGCAGCTGTCTGTCCCAAAGGATGTCATCAAATGACGGAGAACGGCCACACTTTTGCAGGTGACGCCTGCATATCCTGTAAAAAGTGTATCGCCATTTGTCCCACGAGGGCATTAACTCTGTGCGGAACGGAATGGGATGCAAAAGAAGTGGTAAATTATGCGGCAAGGGATATTCCGTTCTATGGTAATTCCGGTGGCATCACTCTTTCCGGCGGCGAACCGATGTTGCAAGGCGATTTTTCCATTGAAATTTTGCAGCGTTCCAAAGCCGCAGGAATTCATACCTGTGTGCAAACATGCGGGCAATTTGATTCTGCTTTTCTCCAGCCGATGCTTACCAACACAGACTACATTATGTGGGACATCAAGCACACAGATCCGCAGGAACACCGTGCTGTTTGCGGAGTTGGTCAGGACCGTATCCTCTCCAATCTGCGAACTGCTTCACAACAGCGCAAAGATATTTTGCTGCGTTCTGTAGTTGCCGTCGGTATTACAGACAGCATGGCACACATTGAAGCATTGGCCTCGCTTGCTGCGGAATTGTCTTTACAATCCGCTCCTGTTTTGCTGGCATTTCACCCTTTTGGCGCTTCCAAGGCAGACGAAATTGGTTGGGCACGTGAAAAAATGGGGGATGCGTATATTCCGACTGCGCAATCCATGCAGCACCTGCAAGCGCATCTTAATGCTTGCTTTGAAAAAGAGAAAGGAAAAAAGTTATGAGTCAGGACGGAGTTAAAAATGGTGTACATACCTACACACCGCAAGGATATATTGCACCGCCTACACAGCTATTACGTGATAAGCTTGATTGGTTTTGCGATCAAAAACTCGGTTTTATGGTGCATTTCGGTCCATATACTAATGCAGGGCTGATTGAATCCTGGGCTCTTTGTGATGAAGATGCCGATTGGTCACAAAGCCAAATCGATTGGACAGATGATATGGATCATTTCAAGCGCCAATACTACGGTCTCAATCGATCCTTTAATCCCATTCGTCTGGATCCGCAGCGATGGGCAAAGACTGCAAAAAATGCAGGTGCCCGTTATGTACTGTTTACCATGAAGCACCATGATGGTTTTTGCATGTATGACAGTGCCTATACAAACTATAAAGTCACAGACCCCAGCTGCCCGTTTTCCAACGATGCAAACGCAGACATTGCCAAAGCCGTCTTTGATGCGTTCCGAGCAGAACAAATGGGTATTGCAGCATATTTTTCCAAACCGGACTGGCACCATACCGATTTCTGGGACAACCACGGCATCGGGTATAAGACGACGCGGTATCCCTCCTACGATACCGCCAAAGAACCGGAACGCTGGGCGCGGTTTGTACAGTTCTTGCATGCACAAGTTCATGAAATTGCAGACCGCTACAATCCGGACATATTGTGGTTTGACGGCGGTTGGATTCGACGTGAAACAGGAACCGACCCGCATATGGAAGAGTTAATCG
The DNA here is from genome assembly GCA_034086705.1 of Eubacteriales bacterium. Taxonomy (GTDB): domain Bacteria; phylum Bacillota; class Clostridia; order Oscillospirales; family CAG-272; genus UMGS1225. Next base: position 10,067 of record JAXDZV010000028.1, read on the forward strand.
CGGCCGTACGCAAAAAGCATCCTGCCATACTTGCCGCAAACCGAACAGTAACCGGCTGCTGTGAAGACTTTATTACACCGGAACAGCAAATTCCTCCCTCTCCGCTGACTATTCCGTGGGAAAGCTGTATGACATTAACAGAATGTTTCTCTTATCGATTTGGTGAAACTTACATTGATTTGCGTACCCTGATTCATCGCCTAATGACCATTGTCGCTCGCGGTGGCAATTTAGCACTAAACGTCAGTCCGCAACCGGACGGCGCATTGCCCATAGGCGCAGTTCAACGCTTAGAAGGTCTGGGTACATGGCTGTCACAAATGGGCGAAGCCGTATACGCAACGCGTATTTGCGCACCGTATGCCCACGATGCATTGCTGTATACCACCTCCAAAGACCATGCCCGCGTATATCTAACAGCGCTTTGGGAGGAAGGCCAGCACGCACCCGAATCATTCTCTTGCCCGCTTTCAAGCACGCGCCGTGTGCAGTCTGTCACGGCATTGGGCAACAACACACCATTAGACTTTTGCCAAAACGGTGACAAACTCACAATTCATTTGCAAAATTTACAGCAAAATCCGTATGCCGACGCTTTCCGCCTTGCTTTCGAGGAATGAGCGTATGCGAACCGTACGCTTTTTGATCGCCGCATGCCTGTGTTGTGTGTTGTTTTTAAGCAGCTGTACTAAAACAGCACAATGGGCAACTCCGTATAATGGCGTTGACCTATCATATATTCCAACTGTTTACTACGCTAATTATGGGAAGATCTGTTTTTTGTATGATGCTACGCAGGACGAAATTGCCGTCATTGAAGACGAAGATACCGTGTGTATTTCCAATCATGACGGAGGAGCATATTCCTTGGCAATCCACTATGAAGCAGACACACTGCAAGCAGCGGATGCAAAAGCTGCCGCCTTGGAACTGATACAAGGAAGCAATCTTGCAGACTGCTCCCAACCGGAAGCAATCGAAAAAGCAGATTGTTTTGATTGTTTCCGCATTCATGCGGTGTGCGACGACGGGAGCGCCTGCGCCGTTTTATATGGTAACACCGAAACGGGACATTTTCAAATTTCATATATCATCGCGCCGGCCGCTACCAACGACCAGGCAGATCATGTGTTGGAAGTGTTGCAAACCGTTACATTCGGACAATACTCCGAACAGGACATTGTTTTCGTCGGTACGTAAAAATGCCATGCAGATAAACTCTGCATGGCATTTTTTCTAACAAGTCACCCAATTTCTTTACCATATAGCCCGGCAAACCGCATAAAGATCGAGGCAACCTCCGCACGCTTAGCACCATCCAACGGAGCCAAAATGCCTCCGCCCCTACCGCTGACAAATCCCATGCCCAAAGCCCAGCGCAACGGTTGTTCTGCAAATGCGGAAACTTGCGCAGCATCAGAGAAAGTCAGCGCAGCAGTCTGCGTTGTATCATACCCCTTGTATATCGCATACCGATACAGCAAGGCCGCAATCTGTTCGCGTGTAACGGTTGCATCCGGCGCGAAATGCGTTGCATCTACCCCGCTCACAACGCCAGACGCCGTTGCCCAATCTACCGCGGCAGTATACCATTTTCCGCGTGGAATATCAGCAAAATTGCACGGAGCGGCAACCGGGCTGCCGTCCAGCCTCCATAATACCGAAACAAACATCGCACGTGTCATTGTAGTTTCCGGCTCAAAAATATACGCTCCCGTGCCACTGAACAGATTTCGCACATAAACAGCCTGCACAGCATTATAGTACCAGGCATTGTAGGCAACATCTGCAAAATAACCATCCGGTGGATCTGTAGAAATAATTACATAAGTATCCACCATTTGACGTATTTTGGATCGGACCGCTTCATTCACAATGCCCGTAACCGGAAGCCCACATGCACTTTGGAACAAGCGGACTTTCTCATCCGTTGCTCTGCCAAAAGAACCGTCCACTACAAGCGTATATCCCAATTCATTCAAAGTATACTGAACCCAGCTTACATCTGTCCCTTTCATCACCGGTGAAGAAAGAGACAGATGCCGCTGTGGCTCGGGAAATCCGCCATATGGATCACCCGGATCGACTACCGTTGCATCGGTAACCGTTGTATATGCGGGAACTCCGTAATTTGCGATTCGGGTATTACTGTCCCAAACATCGCATCCATTTTTTCGATCATACTTTGCTTTGTCTGAAACACCGCGTGAATAGTTCCCGTCTACAGTGTAGATATATCTATCATCCACCTTGTACACCAAACCGACATGGTCAAACCCGTACCCATCGTTATTATATTCCAAGAATACGAGATCGCCCGGCAATATATTGCAATAAGCGGTGTATGTATAGCAAGGAATCATAAAACCGCGATTCGCGCCGGCATATGCAATTGGACTTACATTCAGAATATTCGTCGGAATGCCAGCCATACGGGCACACCAGCTCACAAATAAAGCACACCAGGGCAGAAAATATCCGTTTTGGTTGCCCAAAATCGCAGTACCGTAATAATACCCATATTCCGTATAATCTCTGCTGCCTGCCGTATTTCCGCCGCCGAGGTCTTTCACACTGTTTCCCTCATGATAGCCAACCTGCGAAAGGGCAACGTTTACAATATTTTGCCGCATATCGGAGCCAAGTATGACGGCATTCAATCTTTGATAATATACGCTCGCGGCGTATGCATCACTGACCGCATACGGAGCTGCCGCGGCAGAAACTTCCAGCGGAAAGGCACCAAGCAGCGCAGCAACCAACAGCGCTATGCAGCTTAATGCCGAAACAGCTTTTCGGATTCGTGAATTCATGTATATCTTTTCCTTTCGAGAAACAAGGAGCTGCATATGCAGCTCCTCTCGGTTAAAACTGTATTCTTTCCTGCAGATAAGAGACGAGTGCATCGATAGGGAGACGAATTTGCTCCATAGTGTCTCTGTCTCGGATCGTCACACACTGATCGTTTTCAGAATCAAAATCGTAGCAAATGCAATAAGGGGTTCCAATTTCATCCTGCCGTCTGTATCGTTTACCAATAGAACCGGCATCATCAAATTCCACTGTAAAGTGCTTGGCAAGCTCTGCATAAACTGCACCGGCTTGCTCAGACAGCTTTTTCGACAATGGCAATACAGCCGCTTTAACCGGAGCCAGCGCGGGATGAAAATGCATTACTACCCGTGTATCCTTTTCGTCCAACTGCTCTTCATCGTATGCCTCTACCAAAAATGCCAACGTAATACGGTCTGCACCGAGCGAAGGCTCTATGACGTAAGGAGTATACCGCTCGTTTGTTTCCGGATCAAAATACTCCAACGGAGTACCGGAACAATTGGAATGTTGCGTCAAATCATAATCAGTTCGATCTGCAATTCCCCACAGCTCTCCCCATCCAAACGGGAAAAGGTATTCAAAATCCGTCGTCGCTTTAGAGTAAAAGCAAAGCTCTTCCACGTCATGATCGCGCAAGCGAAGGTTTTCACGACTGATTCCCAAATCATATAAAAACCGTGCACAATATTCACGCCAATAAGAAAACCATTCCAAATCCGTACCCGGCTTACAGAAAAACTCCAGTTCCATTTGCTCAAATTCACGGATGCGGAAAATAAAGTTGCCCGGCGTAATTTCGTTACGGAAAGATTTACCGATCTGTCCGACGCCAAACGGAATTTTCTTACGTGTTGTACGTTGGATATTCTTAAAATTCACAAAAATTCCCTGCGCAGTCTCCGGGCGCAAATACAACGTATTGGCAGAATCCTCCGTAACCCCTTGAAAGGTCTTAAACATAAGATTGAATTTCCGAATATCCGTAAAATCACCCGAGCCGCAGGCAGGGCAACAGATATGGTGCGATCGGATATACTCCATCATTTCTGCGTCACTCCACCCCGCAGGGTTATCCGAAAGACCGTTTTGCGCAGCATAGTCCTCAATCAATTTATCCGCACGATGGCGGGTTTTACAAACACGGCAATCCATCAATGGATCGGAAAATCCCCCCAAATGTCCAGATGCCTCCCAGGTTTTGGGGTTCATCAAAATGGCACTGTCTAAGCCGACATTATACGGACATTCCTGTACAAATTTCTTCCACCAAACACGCTTGACATTGTTTTTTAATTCCACACCGAGCGGGCCGTAATCCCACGCGTTGGCAAGGCCGCCGTAAATTTCGGAGCCGCTGTACACAAACCCCCTGCCTTTGCATAGTGCTACTAGCTTCTCCATGGTCTTTTCCGTATTTTTCATTACAATACAATCCTCTTTTCCCCCCGCTACCGGTTTGCAGCGGCGACAGTATTTTCATTGTATCATGCCTTTTGTCCTTTGTCAAGAAAACCCGACCATTTCTGACAGACACGCAAATACACCAAACTCAGCACGGAGCAATCCACGTTCCGTGCAACTCGCAAGCAGATGGATCAAACCTTCCATTTGCATCCATGGTAATTGTCAGCTTTTTTGCATCGGTTTGCACCATCATACGTGCCGGATGCGGACAGCTTTTATGGTATAAATGCAACACCAATCCCTGCTCTGTTTGCTCACAACAAGCAGCAGTCACGGTTTTTTCTATGACGCTATGGCGCAAAATCGGATACAGTTTCGGTCGGTAGTACGGTGCAGTAATTTCACTTATTTTAAAGCAACCGCAGCCCGCTTGCAAACTTTGCAAGGCTTTCCCATCCGAAAATGTTAAGCAAACAGCATCTTCCTGTCGTGAAAGCGTAAGCTGCGTAAAACCGCACGGGTTTTGCTGTAAACGATATACACCGCTTTGCAGAGTAATCGTGCCAGCATCCGGCACCGGTTCTGTCGGCATGGGCGCTGATCTGTCACCTTTGGCGCACAACAAGCGAGGCAGCAATGCATAAATTCGGTCCAGAAGTACCTGCACCTGTGGTGTATAAGATTGCAGCACAGCCACCGTATGTTGTTCCGGGAAAACCAAAACAAACTGCCCATCCGATCCATCTGCACGATAGCCTCCGACGCTGTTTTTCCAAAAATGCCAACAATATCCGGCATTGGCATCCGCATTATCCCAACGGCCGCTGGTATCCGCATGTACGGTGCTTGCCATATGCAAATATGCTTCCGATACAATGCGGCGCCCGCGATACAGCCCACCGCCAAGCAGCATTTCTCCGAATTTTAACAAATCGTCCGCGCTGATTTGCAAGCCGGCACCTGCTTCAGAGGCACCGCTGCACGTGGTATTCATACGGACATTTGTAATCCCCAGAGGAGCAAAAACGCGTCTGGTAAGATAATCAAATAGCTCCTCACCAGTCTTTTTACGAACAATTTCTCCCAGCATGCAGCTGCACGCGGTGTTATAAACCATATACGTCCCCGGCATACGGTCAAAGGGTTGTGCAAAAAACGTACTAACAGGATTCGCTGCATATTCAACCTGCGCCATAGAGCATGCCGGTTGCCCTGCCTGCATGGAAAGCAAATCACAGATGCGTACTGCCAAAGCCTCCTGACACGGCTCCTGGGGCACTGATTCCGGAAAAATATCGCAAAGCCGTTCTTCAAACGACAACAGCCCGTCATCCCAAAGGGTTCCGATTGCAACCGATGTAAAGCTTTTTGTGACAGAATAAACCTCCCGAACATCCGCACAGCTATATGGCATTTTTGCCGCACGTACCAACAATTCCCCATCTTTTTCAATCAAAAGCGTATGCAAATCCGCACCGGCAGCAGCGCAATCTGCAAAGAAAGCACGGATCAGACTTGGATCCACCTGCGGTGCCGTTGTGCACCGTTCCATCTGCATAAAATTCACCTCCACATCACACTGACTTACATAAACATGCAAAAGAAAGCGGAATTGCTATAGCAAGCTCGTCAATTCCGATTTCAATTTGCAAACCGATTCTACCACCGGATACAAAAATTGTCTTCTGCAACCGTGCACTTTCGTCTACCACCGTTTTGAAAAATTTCTTCATCCCAATCGGCGAGCATCCGCCATGCACATATCCGGTCAAAGGAAACAAGTCCTTGGCCTTTAGCATTTCAACGCTTTTTTCACAAACGCTTATCGCTGCTTTTTTTAAATCCAACTCCTGCGCAGCAGGCACAATAAAAACATAATGTGTCCCCGTTTTACCAACGGTCACAAGTGTTTTAAAGACCGTCTGCACATCTTGCCCCAAAATTTGCGCAACTTTCAAAGCACTGCAAGCCTGTACCGTTGTAAAACTATGCAAAATAAACGGTATACCCATTTGCTCTAAATACCGCACGGCATTTGTTTTCTCTGTTTTTTTCAATGGTCTTCCCTCTTTCTTGAGCATGTATTATAGCATACAACCGTTTCAAATGCAAGAAACGGAGCGTAAGAATGCGTTTTCCGCAAATTTCCGCTCCGCTTAAAAAATTTATCTGTTTTTCTCATTCAGATGCTGAATTAAAAAAGGCAACATTTGCTCAAACTTCACACCGTACCAGTGTGCTGGATCCTCCTTTGTACAGCGAATGCAAGCAAGTGTAAAATCAGCAGCAAGCGCCGCGGCATCGTATACAGATTGACCGCGGCACAGCGCACCGACAAAGACAGAAGCAAAAACATCTCCCGTTCCGTGACAACCGCCTGCGATACGTGCATGCTGATAAAATCGTGTGGCAGCTCCCGCTGTGCTTACCGCAACTCCCGTCGTCTGGTCAGCAAGACTCACCCCGGTTATAACAATATCTTTTGCGCCGACATGGTGTAGCGCCGTACATAGCGCTTCAATATACGCTGCATCATATTGTGTACGGTACGGCATTCCCGTCAGCAGCGCAGCTTCAGTAATATTTGGCAAGATAATTTCAGCTGAGGATACTAATGTTTGCATAGCCTGTACAAATGTACTGTCAAAGCCCAGGTACAACTTTCCGTTGTCTGCCATCGCAGGGTCTACAATCTTGCATCCACCCTCTGCAAGCACAGTCTGAAAGAGATCTTTCACATAGTTGATTTGCTGTTTGCTTCCTAAATACCCCGTATAGATTGCATCAAAGGAAATTTTCTCTTTTTGCCAATGTGCCGCGATCTGCGGAATATCCTCCGTTAAATCCCGAAATGTATATCCGGTAAAGCCTCCCGTGTGTGTGGAAAGTACCGCAGATGGCAAAACAGCGGTCTCTATCCCGCATACGGACAAGATCGGCAATGCAACCGTCAGAGAACATTGGCCAACACAGGAAATATCTTGCACTGTCAAAATTCTTTTGGCTGTCATGAATTATCCCTCCCTCTGTGCACAGTGGCTGACAAGATATACTTTACACATTTAATATTGCTAGCGCCAACCAAATTCATTGTTTGAGCCATCTTATACACCACCTCGTTTTCGAGCAACACGGAGATATCTCGGTTTGTGCACACGGCTTTGAACATCACCGTTCAAAGCCCATGCAATACAAAATCAGCGCGGAACAAAAGCTCCCTCTCTTTTTCCACCGGAATACTCTCTTTTCTACGCGCAGATTCACACACAGCATCTTTTTTGTATAAGAATCTCATCCATCGATATTCATTTTCTAAGCAGACCTTCTGTATCATACCATACTCTTTGCCGTACTGCAAGCTTTTCAACCAGCAAAAAATAAATTTTTTCTAAAAGCCCTCCTTCTCTTGAAAACCTACCGATTTTGTGGTATTATATCCGCAGAAAGGATGTGATCGCTGTGAAAATATCCACAAAAGGGCGGTATGCGCTCCGCATGATGCTGGATCTGGCGCAGCATCAGGCCGATGGATACGTCGCATTAAAAGATATTGCCCGGCGCCAGGAAATCTCCAAAAAATATTTGGAGCA
>JAXDZV010000052.1:0-2242 GCA_034086705.1 Eubacteriales bacterium
ACTACGAATGCTGTTGAGAGTATCAATTCCAGTTTCAGAAAGGTCACCAAAAAGGTGCCTTCCCGACCGAAAACGCGCTCCTTAAATTGCTCTATCTCAGGATTACCGAACTCTACAAAAAATGGAACGGCAGCAAGGTGCAAAATTGGGCTATGGTCAAAAATCAGCTCGCTACAAACGACAAAATTAAAGCCCGTATTGAGAAATACGAGCACTTAATCTGACGCTGTTTTTGTCCGCCTTTTTCGTTTCGCTACGCTCCACTCCAAAGGCAGACAAAAAACATCAATTATCTAACTTCTTAAAAAACTTACACACTTTTCTTGACAAAGCCTTTATGTGGGATGGCCAAAGGGCTGGGCGGTTTTTAATCTTGCAAAGGAGGTTTGGCAGGAAAATGCTGACTGTAACAGCCCAAAAGCAATTCATCAGTCGGAAACGATTTTTCCTATCGGCGAGCCTAATGACGCTTTTGCAAAATATTTTACAGGTCAAAGCTATCTTTATCCCATATCAACAAGTCAGGTGGGAATTTATAATGTTACCTTTGAGCCGGGTTGCAGGAATAATTGGCATATTCATCACGCAAAAAATGGCGGCGGTCAGATTTTGATTTGTATTGCCGGCAGAGGATATTACCAAGAATACGGCAAAGATGCAGTCGAAATGAATCCCGGCGGCTGTATCAATATCCCGCCGGAGATTAAGCACTGGCACGGTGCTGCACCGGATTCGTGGTTTTCTCATCTTGCCATAGAAGTACCGGGTAAGAATTGCTCAAGCGAATGGTTAGAGCCGGTTACAGATGAGCATTACAGAATACTTAAATAGTCCGTAAAATTGTAATTTTATCGTTACAAAGGCAACAACAAATCTCAGCTTGTCGAATTAACTCTAAATAGCAAAGACCGTTTACTTCGTGTAGGCGGTCTTTCATTCTGTCTATTTATTGTTTTTATATTTTTATCACCTTTCTAACCGGTTTCAGCAAAATAGACGGCGGATTGAAATATTCACAATTATAGTTTACAATAGAAAATTATGAAAAAAGATAAATTTTGAATTTGCAAAGATCATTTTCTCATAAAAGGAAAGTATGACTTGATGGCATGGAACTGTTCACACAATTTCGTCATTGAGAGGAATTTCAGATTGTATGGAAATAAAAAACTACAAAAAGACACTGATTACATGTTATATCGGATTTATTACGCAGGCAATTGTTGCAAATTTTACGCCGCTGCTGTTTTTGCGATTTCATGCCGAGTTTAACATACCGATTGCACAAGTTGCCCTGATTTCCACTGTTTTTTACATTGTCCAAATTCTTGTGGATGTATTTTGCGCCAAATTTGTTGACCGGATCGGATATCGAAAATGTGTGGTTGCATCGCAAATTACTTCTGCCGCAGGCTTGATTTTATTGGCTTTTTTGCCAAGCCTTCTGCCAAGCCGCCTTTTGGGAATTCTTATTAGTGTCGTGATCTACGCTGTAGGAAGCGGACTGATTGAGGTTTTGGTCAGTCCTATTGTGGAGGCCTGTCCGTTTGAAAATAAAGGCAGCGTGATGAGCCTGCTTCATTCCTTTTATTGTTGGGGCGTGGTGGGCGTTGTTTTGGTATCAACGTTGTTTTTTGCGCTGTTTGGTATTGAAAACTGGCGTATCATGGCCTGCCTGTGGGCGATCGTTCCGTTCATCAATGCATACAACTTCTCAATATGCCCGATCGAGCATTTAGCGGAGGAAGGCAAAGGAATGACGCTGAAAGAGCTGTTGAGCAAGCCTGCCTTTTGGGTTTTTATCCTTTTGATGATCGGCGCAGGTGCAAGCGAAGCATCCATGGCACAATGGGCGTCTGCTTTTGCTGAATCTGCTCTGGGATTTTCCAAGAGCATCGGGGACTTGATCGGCCCTTGTATGTTTGCGGCAACAATGGGACTCAGCCGACTCCTGTACGGCAAATTCGGTCATAAAATAAAATTGCTGAACTTCATGCTGGGTTGTGGAACTCTGTGCTTGATATGTTATTTGATGACAGCTATCTCCTCCCGGTCGATCTTCGGACTGCTGGGCTGTATTTTCTGCGGATTTTCTGTGGGAATCATGTGGCCGGGTTCGATCAGCATTTCTTCAGCCCGGATGCCCATGGGTGGAACAGCCCTGTTTGCCTTGCTTGCTATGGGCGGAGATCTGGGGGCATCTATTGGTCCGAGCGTCATCGGCATCTTTACGCAGAATGCA
>JAXDZV010000049.1:0-8063 GCA_034086705.1 Eubacteriales bacterium
CTTTACGAAGAGATACCATTGAATGGAATATAAGCTCTCTGTCGGAACAGGGTTAAAACGTCAATGTCTGCCCGTTGCCAGGGAAGCGGATAAAGCCTCTGCACGGAAATATATCCTTGCGCGTAAAGATGCAAAAGGCAAGAAAACTTACGGCTATCGCAGAATAGGACGGAGGCTTGCAAGAAACGGTATTTATTACACTCTCAAGACAGTACTCCGAGTTGTGCAAAGATATGGTTTGTGGGGCAGTCAGAGAAAAGAAATGCCGGATACGGGGAATATCTGCATAAACACCCCAACTTGCTAAACAGAGATTTCAAAACAGAAAAAATAAATCAAGAATGGGTTACGGGTAGTTATACATGCACACCAAGCGAGGAAGGTGTACTTGTCGGTCATCAGAGATCCGTATCGGAACTGCGCAAAATGTAAACCTTGTTTTTAGCACCCTTCAAAAAGCCGAGAAAAAAGAAGGGCACCGCGGAGCTGCAATTCCACAGTGCCAAAGGCTTTCCATAGACATCACGAGCATATTTCTGCCTGTCACAAACATACAGCGCTAATCTCAAGCCACCCCCTTTATGACAATTGCTTCAGTTGAAAATTTCTTTTCCATTCTTAAAATAGAGCGTATTTCTGGAACCAAACTGGAAACTTACAAAAAAGCATGCCTTTTTATAAGCAAATCTATTATTTTCATAGCTAAATATTTGGTTCAAAACAAAACTGACCCCACTAAAAAATGGGGTCAGTTTGTTGCTAAATTTTAATATTTGCTACCATAAGGGAGACTTTGTTCTGCCTGCATGCTATGAAGCAAAACAAATCTCTGCATCAGCCAAGTGAGATTGATTGCACGCTACCTTAACTGGTATGCATCACAATTTGTTCAGGACCCCAAAAAGAGAGATACGTATAAATCCGGTCCTTCTCCCATTATGGCAACTTATTTGCTTGACAAAACAGCATAATAATCGTCGCTACCTGCGCACGGGTTGCTGTCTGTGTCGGTCTGAAGTACAGTAAACCGTTCTCTTCGATTCCGGTAATGTACCCATTATTCTTCATTACAGTGATTGCTTTTTTGGACCAGGAAGGAATCTTTGCATCATCTGCAAACACAAGCCCGTTATCCGGTACCTCTGAGAGATATCCATAAAGGTCCAAAACATTGTCGGCATAGGTGGCCAACATCACACACATTTCTTGCCGGCTAATGGACGCGTTAGGTTTGAATGAACCATCATTATAACCGGCGACAATTCCTTGCTGAAAAGCCCACGCCACTGCCCCTGTATACCATTTGTTTGCAGGAACGTCCGTAAACTGGCCAACCTTTTTGTCTTTATTCTTGTCAACATCCACCTTACTGATATTGGCAAGCACACGGCAAAACATTGCTCGACTCATCACCGTATTCGGCTCAAAAGTGTTATCTGTCATACCTTCAAACAACTTATTCACATAAACATACTTAACCTGCTCTGCAAACCAGCTGTCGGTCTTTCCGGATGGATCGTGATACTTTACATCCTTAAATGGATTCGGCCAATAATCACCGTTTGCACGATTTTCCTGATATCCACACCCCGTGCAGCGATATACATCATAGCCATCTCCCGTTCGGAGCGTCGCTGCCACAGTCTGAACTTTCTGCATATCGTGCTCATAACAACGGAAAACCCAGCCATCTTTTTTATGGCGCTCTACTGTCTGCTGCACTTTACCACCGGGGATACCGTATACCGTAATACCCCCTATTCCTTGGAAAGTATCGTCGGCAAGCTCCGTGTCTTTGTTAAGAACTGTAATGCTCTTCAATCCGTAACAATCTGAAAATGCCGCCCGTCCTACTGTTTCAACGCTGGCCGGAAGTACAATGCTTTCAAGCTTTACACACTTGAAGAAAGCCTTTTCAGCAATTGTTTTCAAAGTATTCGGAAGTGTTACATCCGACAGATTCCGAGCTTCATGAAATGCCTCTATTTCGATTGTTTCAACGCCCTCAGGTATCACTACACTTTCAAGGCCCGTAACACGCAGAAAATATTTGCCCAACACTTTGATACCCTGTGGCCAAATGAGTTCTTTCAGCGCATATGTTTGGTAGAGGGACATGAACCCGAACTCCGTCGACGGATCTGTCAACTCGCCGGTAGTGTTGTCCTTCACAGCACCGCCAAAGGTAGCAGTCCCTTGGAATGCAATCCGTTCTACGTAATAGGAACGAAATGCTGCACGATTGCAAGTAATACCATCCGGGATTTCAATAGACTTTACATGCTCATTATACTGAAATACACCATAACTCACCGAATGACAACCCAGTTCCTTGACTTGCATAGCCCCTGGATCATCCGCATTTGCAGCACGACCATCTTTCGTTAAATAAGAAGGCACCACAACATTCTTATCAGACCCAAAATACCTATCAATCATCAAACCGCCGCTGGGCAATTCGTATGCCAGCCATTCGCGATATTCACCGACGGTAACATAGTTATAGTTTGCTTGATCGTCCTGTGTTGTGAGTTGCTCGCGCCCCGCCGTACTCGTAACGACGGCCTGCGTCCAATCTTCAAAAGGATCGCTGAGTTCCTCCATGACATCGTCATAAAAAGTAGAAGTGTACTTGCAATAGAAACCAAACTCATCTCCTACCTGAAGATTCAAAGCAGAAACATCAATTTTAAAGCGAAACGTTGTCACACTTGATGCGCCGCCTTCAAAAGACTGCTCATGCGTATCAGCATTTTTTACGTTCGTTTGTACTAAAGTCGCATTTCCATTGCCAGCTGCCTTGACAAATCCACCACGTGTCAGGGCAAAATGCACCAACTCATTATCGGGATCTTTTCTGTCAAAGTCAAGCCAAACTTCCATAATTTCCGCATACGGGTCGCCTTCTTTATCTATATAATAAACGTCAGCGTCGGAAATTCCAGAGTCAAAATACAAATACTGATAATCCGCCGAAAGTGCCATACACTGGCTAAAATCGATATCCTTTTTGAGCTCGCTAAAATATTCCGCTACTTCACCATCAACTTTTGCCAGTTCGCCGTTTTCAAGAGCACCTACAGAGCAGCGAAGCCCCTGAGACGGCATGTGGGGTGCATGTATGGAAAGATCATAGTCACCTTGAATTACTGGGACAGCACCCAAATACCGCTTCGCAGGATCATCCTCTGCGTGCGCCGTTACAAACGCGGAACAGCAGAAAAGCATGACAGCCAGAAGAAAAGCAATTATCCTTTTTGTTCTCATAGAAATCTCCGTAAAACAATTGGTTTCTGTTTTTTCCTGCGGTCCCCCTAAGGGTCCCGCAGGAAAAAACGCCTTATTCTGCTTAGGGGGAATTAACACATTTTTCAGTCAGCAAACTCGGGAACAGGTGTATTCCATCTGCCGTCATTCGCTACATAGGACACGTATCTGTTCAGAAGAATTGCATCCCAGTCCGTTACGACATCATCTGCATCAATCAGTGCTGCCTCCAGGTCGAGCTCAACACCGGTACCGATCCAGCCTTCCATATCCTTAGTCCAGCCGGCCAGATAGTAATCCAGCAGTTGTGCATCTGTTGCATCGACAACGCCATCTCCGTTGATATCACCACGAATCACTGGAATCGATGGATCCAACGCTACGAACCGTTCGCTCAGAGTCTGCTCTGCGCAGAACGTCTCCAGCGTGGAGCCTGTATAACCCTTGAATACGCAGCTTGTAGCTACGAACGGGTGTCCGTCCCACATACCGCCGCCGACTTCAAAGACACAGTCTTTGTTCAGCGCTGTTACGCTGGCAAGACCGCCGCATGCATAGAATGCTGCATAGCCTACCTTTGTAACTTTCTCGGAGAGAACGATTTCCATACCTGTCAAAGGTGCAGAACGGAATGCGTTCGGTCCGATCTCTACCAATTCTGCCGGCATGTTGACGCTCGTCAGAGATGTGCAGTTACGGAATGCTTCTTTTCTGATCAGTGTGATGCTATCCGGCAACTGTACGCTTGTCAGCGCAGTGGAGCCGTATGCAAACTGTTCCGGCAACGCATTGCCCTGCAGAACTACGTCACTGTCGATGATGATCGACTCCAGAGATGTCCATGAGAACACCTTCTTGCGCAGCTCTACGGCCAATCCTTCGCCCGGATTCTGAATCTGTACTGCCTTCACCCACGGGTTGTTGCCCAGAATGGAAGTACTGTCATCCGGGAAATCACCCAGATGTACTACCGGTTTGCCGTCAATTTCTTTCGGGATTACCAGCAGTCCTTCTGCATCCCCTGCTTCATAAACGCGAGTGATGCAAATAACATCCCGACCATCCATCTGATATGTAATGGTCTTGTACGGTGTGTACTCGCCCAGCGTGATGTAGCCTGCTGCAATCGCGGAGCTACCGTAGCTGATGCTTGCCACTACCTTGTCGCCTGCGGCCTTTCCGCTCAGCGGCAACTGGAATTCATACCACACGGAGGTAGCCGGGTCTTCGTCGTCGTTCGTCTTCACGCTCGTGCCGTCTGCATTGTACAGCGCGCCTGTGAATTCGCCCGTCTTCGTGCCTTCTGCATCCATGGTGTACTCTGTACCGTCCACGGTTACTGTGACAATTGCTGCTGTCGGATCGCCGTCAAAGTCATAGTTTGCAATCTCTACCAACAGTGTCAATGTCGTGTATGCCTTGTCGGTCACTGCCCACACTCCGGCAATGTCACCGTTTGCGAGCTCTGTCTTGCTCTCCAACCACGCGTAGTACTTCGGTGTTGCAAATCCGTTGAACGTTTCCGTCCCTACCGGCAGCACGCCGCCCACTGTCTTCGTGGTTGCGATGTCAGCATAGGTACCTTCTTCGCCCCCTGTGGCAACTGTCGGAAATGTCATACATGACACAACCATCAAGATTGCCAAGAAGACGGCTAAGTACCGTTTTAGTTTCATGTTTTTTACCCCCTAAGATAGATTTTTCGGTCTTCACCGGATTTCATTATACAACATGCACAGTTTTTTGTCAATTCGGGACTTTTCCTTTTTACGTATATTATTAAATATTTTTGTTCTATTTTTAGAAATTAAAGGAATTCCCCTGTTTTCTTGAAAAAATCGCCGAAATAAAACGTTGAGAAACTTCCCTGTTTACCTGATTTCTCGGCTTGCTGACATCTAAATGTGAAAAATACACAATTTTTTGTTCTTTCTTTTTTCAATTTGTTCTGTTATGCTAGATTCCGCCCCCTCCGTTCACACATGATTCATGGAACGTCTTCTTTTTTTTCATGATTTTTTCTGCTTTCTCTTTACTTGTATCTCAAAAAGCTGTACAATGTAAGCATATTACAATCTATGAGTGTTAGTTAGCCGACATTCCGGCTACAGGAGGCATGATGTCCACAAACTGTTACAACGCCCTTGCGCCTTTGTATGACGAACTTCTTTTCGATGCCGATTATCCTGCTCTTGTATCTTTTTACAAAAACGTCTTTGCGCAGTTTGGCAAAACGCCCATTCGCAGTATTGTAGATCTCGGATGCGGAACCGGTAAGCTCTGTGCCCTGTTAGCAGCAGAGGGGTATGACATAACAGGCGTAGACGCCTCAGCTGAAATGCTTGCGCTTGCACAAGCCCGTACTGCCTGTTTTCCCGGGGTTTTATTGTTGGAACAGGATATTACAAAACTGGATCTATACGATGTTGCAGACGTCATGGTCAGTTCTTTCGACTGTCTGAACTACATTACCAGCCCGCAAGCTCTATCTGCATGTTTTGATCGCGTTGCACTATTTTTGCGCGACAATGGTTTATTTTTGTTTGACGTTAATACAAAATATAAATTTGAACATGTTTTTGCACAGCAAAGTTATATTCTGCAAAACAACACAGCGTTTTGTGCCTGGGAAAACGACTATATTCCCAAAACCGGTATATGTCACTTTTATCTTACCCTGTTCAAAAAGACCCCAAACGGAACCTGGGAACGTGCACAGGAATATCAAAAAGAACGTATGTACACCGATCGTATATTACAACGCAGACTCAAGAAAAGCGGTTTTGAAATTCTCGGTGTTTATGCGGATACTTCTTTTTCAAAAACCGGGCCTACAGACGAGCGTCAGTATTATGTATGCCGCAGACTCCCCCGCACACAAACCGGAGCACGGATACAGAAACCGTAATATTCATCGCAATATAATATTGTAGAGAAAGGAACGCTTCATGTCAAAATATGCAGATGCTACTTTATTGCGAGCTATTGCAAAAAACGGCACCGCGCGCGTTTTTGTAACAAACTCCACTATGATTGTGAATGAAGCCATCCGGATCCATTATCCCACGCCGACAGCTACCGCAGCACTCGGACGCACACTAACCGCAGCCAGTATGCTCGGCAGCATGTTGAAAGAAAAGTCTGAAACTCTAACTTTGCAAATCAAAGCCAGCGGGCCGCTTAAGGGCATTCTCGCCGTCAGCGACAGGAAAGGCAATGTACGTGGATATGTCAGGCAATCCTCAAGCAAACGTTCCCCAAAAAGGCAAATAGTAAACTAGATGTCGGCACCGCTGTTGGCCGTGGAACACTCAGCATCATTCACAAAAACGGGAAAAGCCAGCCGCATATTGACATTACTGCTTTGCGTACCGGAGAAATTGCCGAATACCTTGCAGCATATTTTGCAGAAAGCAAACGGATTCCAACCGTATGTGCATTGGGAGTCTTAATAGACAGAGATCATTCCTGCCGTGGTGCAGGCGGCATCTTAATACAGTTGCTGCCGCAAGCCCCGCGGGAAAGCGTTGAAAACTCGAAAAGAATGCTCAAAACCTTGGGGCCCTGTCTTCTTTAATTGCGCAAGGAGCTACTCTGTTTGAAATTTTAGAAATTGCCATGCACGGAATTCCTTATGAAATTTTGGAACAATCAAACCCGGTATACCAATGCACTTGTTCAAAAGAAAAGACCAAACACGTTCTGCTCGGCATTGGAGAAAAGGAGGTCATGCAGCTCATACAGGAGCAAGGAACCTTGTCAGTTTGTTGTCAATTTCGCAAAAAAATATACCAGTTTGACCACGCAACCTGCGAAGAGCTGTTTATGAAGCAATGAAAAGCATCATCCATGAATTGAAAGCACGTCAGGATTTCGAATATCGGTCTTTCTGTATACGGCTGCTTCCTACTGTCTCAGCTGATACAATCCTCGGCGTACGGGTTCCGCAGATCCGTTCTTACGCAAGACAAATCGCCGGCTCCGCAATAACAAGGGAGTTTATACAGGTATTGCCGCACACTTATTTGGAAGAAAACTACCTACATGGATTCCTAATTGAACAAGAAACCGAGTTTGCATGCGCGCTCGCACAAATGGAGCGATTTTTGCCTTATATTGACAACTGGGCTGTCTGTGACAGCGTATACCCACGCGCTTTGGAAAAAAATCGCACAATCCTTGCGCAAACAGCGTTGCGTTGGATGCAAAGCCAACACCTTTTCACCGTGCGATACGGTATCGGAGTGTTATTGCGTGCATTTTTAGATGAACATTTTTCCACACACTTTTCAGATGCAGTTGCACTATTACGATCAGACGCTTATTATGTTAACATGATGTGTGCATGGTATTTTGCAACTGCCCTTGCCAAACAGTACGATCAAATTCTTCCGTATTTTACCGCCCCGGTTCTTTCTTCATGGGTACACAATAAGGCCATCCAAAAAGCAATTGAAAGCCGCCGTTTATCCGTGCAACAGAAAGAAGAACTGCGACAACTAAAAAGGAAAAAGCTTCCGATTTCCTAAAAAATTGAAGTAAGTATAAAATCGCAAATAGTTGTAGAATCGCTCCTGATCACTGCGGTGGCTGCGCTCTACCTTGCCATTGTGCCAAGGCATCCTGGGTCGAAGCAGCTTATGTATAATATGATGCTTCCCACAAAGCACGTCCAACGGATGGATGCGGTTAGTCCTTGCCGTATGGGGAAACTCTCCGCCGTTGTCCGTTTGTATCTGGGCCGGTGCATAGCCAAAATAACAGATCGCACGTTTCACAAAGTCTATGGTGGAATA
>JAXDZV010000055.1:0-24769 GCA_034086705.1 Eubacteriales bacterium
ATTGACACCGGAACGAGAAAAATCACAGTATATCCGAATACACCTGCGGAAATGGAATCTTATATCGTAAATGCAGGCTTATTATTGATTGAGCAGTACGAAACCGAATTTGCGTACATTTTTGTGGCAAAAAAACAACCCAATAAAACTTAGCATAGAATGTCGGCGGATATGGCAAAGGTAGAGGTCGTAACGCTGAAACGGCGTAACGAAGATTTAGACACCCTTTTCAAGCGTATCTACGAGGATATGGTATCGGGCAGACTTTCGGCGGAACGATTTGACAAGTTATCTACGGAATACGAGGAAGAACAACGACAGGTGAAACAAACAATCGTTGAATTGCAAACGCTGATCGACAGCGGAGAACAAAGCGAGTTTGATTTACAGGAATTCCTCAGAAATGTCCGCAAGTACATCGATCCGAAAGAACTGACCTCAGAACTGTTGAATGATTTGGTTGACAGAATTGTGATACACGCTCCCGACAAAAGTTGCGGGAAGCGTAGACAAAAGATTGAGATTTACTACAAGGCTGCCGGAATTATCAATATTCATTCCGATGACTGTATTGCTGAGGATGGCAGAAAAGAGCGTTGGCAAAATAACAAATCCGCCTAAAACGCAGAATGGCGGCACAGCTTTCGCTGTACCGCCACACTACATAAATACTTCGTTATCGCACCTCGGCTAAAAAGCGCCCGCCTTTTTATATCCTGAATGTAGTTTATTCCGGAACAATCAAACCATATTCATCTTCGTGACGCCGATATACAACATTGACTTTCCCGCTTTCTACATCTTCAAAAACAAAGAAAGCGTGCCCCAACAAATTCATTTGTAAAATAGCTTCGTCTACCGTTACCGGACGCAAGGAAAACGTTTTTGTGCGAATACGGAAACTCCCTTCTTCCTCAACGGGCATCTCTGCTTCACCGGTGCGGAATGCTCCTTCACGCAGCCGTTTTTCCAATCTGGTTTTATTCTTCCGGATCTGTCCTTCAATCCGCGAAACACAACGGTCTAAAGCAGTTTGGAAGGTATCATCCTCAACCTCCGCACGATACAAAGTTCCTTTGTTTGAGATGGTTACTTCCACAACTTCTCGCAGCTTGGTGCGACGCAACGTAACAGTCGCCTGTGCCTGGTCAAAAAACTTGTCAAATTTTACAAGTTTCTTTTCGATCAAGGCCCGCAAGTCCTCCGTAACATGAACCTGTCTTCCTTGCACCAAAGTTTTCATACAACAACCACCCTTTACTATTTTTTACGGAGAAAGCCTTCTTATAGCTTGCGATTAGTGCCATACGCTGTAAAGATATCTCTCCGCATAACTATTATATCAGATCTTATGCAAGTTGTATAGGCTTTTTCCAAAAAGTTAACTATTTTTGTGAAGATTATCTGCTTTTTGTCTCAAATTTATCCAAAAAAGCAAAACAAACATGATTATCACGCAGCTGCAGAGCGGCATCAAAGCGCTTTCCGTTCTTAGAAACAAATCCCACGAGAACCGAAGTTGTACCGTCCGAAAGTAAAGCCTTTGCAGCAGAAACAGGGACGGTTCTGCCGCAAATGTAATTTCCAAAGCGAAACGTACACCCTTGCTTATAGCCGCTGCATCCGTATCCGTATCGCCCACGTACTACATCCCTACCGCAAATTGGGCAAGAACCGACAACTTGCCCCACTACCCCGTCGTCCGTGTCCTGTGATGGGTCGGGATTCGGTATTGGAAAAACCTCCACGATTTTTTCTTGTGCAAGTCCGATCGCACCCTTCACCGTAAGCTTATCATGATATACCGCTTTCAAAGCACGCCCCATTTCACTGGTTTTGAATTTGTCCATACGAATCCCCATACGATCCAAGCTTTCCACTAAGAAAATGCCACCGTCCAGAATCGTATAGACATCTTTTTTTAACTGTATATAACCGCTTTTGCGTGCATTCTCAATGATGCCGGTACGTGTTGCCTCTGTGCCGAGTTCTAACCCCTCAAACATTGCGCGGTAATCCTCTTCGTCTGAGTTACGCTTCCCTTCACCATCCCCCTCTAAGAGAGCGCTTTTCTCTTCACGAAAAGGGTTTTTCAGATAATTATTCAATGTTTCAATGGTATAATGTTTCGGCGGTGTCGTCTGTTTTTCAGCCGGCGAAAATGCAACATCTATTTTCTGTCCGGAAACAAGCGGCGGCAATAGACGGTCTTTGATTGCAGTATCATCGTATTGTGTCCACCCTTTTTCCAAAATCACGGTCCCTTTCAGAACAAACTGTTCCGCAGAAAGCTTTCCGTCCGGTGAAGCGGAAGCTGCTCCTTTCGCCACATCGATAAGGATCTCCGTTTTGTCCACACGGCACTCCTGCTCGCAAAATACAGCGACAAAGCGATGCATAATTTCAGCATATACCTTTCTTTCCGTCTCCTGTAAAGCTTGCGGTTTTGGAATTTTATACGTCGGCGTCAGCGCTGAGTGCGCCTCAATTTTTGAGTCGTCAAAGATACTCTTCTTGTCTTTAAATATAACCGGATAGCCCAGCGCCTTGACACCGCCCAAGATTTGTTTGATCTTATCCTTTTCCGCAGTTGCCAGATATTCCGAATTGGTACGTGGATAAGTAACGTAACCTGCCTCATACAGTTTCTGCAGCGCAGCGAGACTTTGATCCATCGGCATCTTGTATTTTTTGCCCAAAACATTCTGCAGTTTTGTTAGGGAATATAGCTTTCCTGGCTGCAAAACATCTTTTTTGTGCCGAACGCTGCTAACAACTCCTCCCGCTGCATTGTAAAATGCGCACAGCGCCTGGCAATCTTCCAACTGTTCTTTTTCGAATTTCTTCTTGCTTAACAGTTCCAGCGGAACTCCTTGCTGCACTGTCTTGCTCACGGGTGCATAATAAATTTGCGGCGTAAAATGCCGAATAGCCATATCTCTTTCATAAATAGCACGCACAATAGGGACAATCACACGCCCCACCCGTAATAAAGTTCCGGTTTTCAAGGTAGCGTATCTTGTCAGATTAACCCCGTATAGCCAGTCAATGATCGTGCGTGCATATCCCTCGTTTGCAAGGGAACGATATTCCTGTGCTCCCCTTAAATCGGACAACGCCGCAGCAATCGTCTGCGGCGTTTGATCGGGTAGCCACAAACGGTATTGCGGCTTATGGGTTGCTTGTGCTTTTTCAATGCATAAACGCACAATAATTTCCCCTTCTCTGTCAGCGTCCCCTGCGTTGATAATCGCGCTGACATCTTCCCGTTGACACAAAGCTCGGATAATCTCAAACTGCTCGCACACGCTTGGTTCCGGTGGCTTGCCCTTTTCATGCTTCAACTCAAAAACATATTTTTCGGGAAAGCACGGCAGTGTCTGCATCGTCCATCGATCGCTGCCATCCGGATTGGGTGCATAATAGTCAAGATCTGCCAGCGAAAACAGATGTCCGAAAGCCCATGTAACAAGATAATCACCGCCCTCTAAAAATCCTTTACGCTTTTGCATTTTGATGTGCGCAGCACTTTCTATACCAGCCGCAATATTTCTGCCAAGTGAAGGCTTTTCCGCAATAATGAGCTGCATGTTTTTCCTCCTACAGGGGTTTTATGTAGTAGTCTGTATCTGCACGGGCAGTATCTGGTAAAGCCCCCCGATCGGCCCCGCATATACACGGTGGAATTGCGGAAACTGCAAAAAATCCTGCGGGCGTACCAAAGATGGGTCTTTGGATAAAGAAAGAGCGCCGGAGCTGCGCAAAAGCTCCGCAACAAATTGGGAACAAAAATAATGATCCGGACGCCTGCTGCGCATCCCTAAGCGGCAGCATACAGCACCGCGATAAAAATATCGATACCGACTGCGTTCTCGCAGCATTTCATCCACCCGGCAGCGGATCTTTCGATATACAGATTCAGGTACCGCAAGAGAAAGCAGCACGCAAAAAACATTCCGATATTTTGAAAAGTGGCCCTGCCAGATTTCTTCCCGAATCAGACCGCCCGGGAAAGGAAACATACGGTGCAACCTTGCGAAACTACACAGGCTTTCCAAAGAATCATCATATGCAAAAGAAACATGCGTATACGTATCTCCGGTTGCAAAATGTATCAAAGAAGACATTGCAGTACCGCAACGTGTGACCAAAACATAAATATTTCGCATCGAATTGCCCCCGGTTACTTCATGCGGCCGTGCGGCAGCTTTTTTTCCAGATTTATTGACGCTTCCGCAAAACCACAAGCACGATACATGGCACGTGCCTGCTCATTGGCAGCGCGAACCTGCAGCCAAAGCGTATCATACCCTTGCTGTACAGCCTTCTGCTGTGCGTATAAGAGCAGCATTTTTCCAATACCGCGTCTGCGCCAAGGCGTATCCGTCACAAGCGCCTGCACCAAAAGCTCTCGTCTTTCAGTCTGTCCTCGCGCGGATAACACCCGCTCCTGCAGCAATAGCAATCCCACTACAGCATCATTGCCGCACTTTGCCACAACAGCCATGTCTGCGCTGAGATACCTTGCATACTCCTCCCAAGACAAAGCCGGTGAAAGAGGCGTATATATATCCGGACACATATCCACATGTAACGTGTGCAACTGCTGCATCAATGATTTTGCAACTGCATAATTCGACGGCTGTGCCGCGCAAATTGTTATAAGTTCTCCCGTTTTGCATTTACATCGCACGGAAGCCCTACCCCCTTATGCATTGGTACCATTTTCGTTTCAGTATACCATATAAATTCCGCCATCGCAAGTTTTTATGCGAAATTCATTTTCAGAGCGGAACAAAAATCGACGTATACACCATAAAAATATTGAATGATACCTTGACAAAGGCAAGCACACATGTTATAATTTAACGCGTTATCCAATTAGTAAGTTAAAGTGTTAAAGCGAGGGGAACCATATGCAAACATGGCACAACGAGCAAACCGATGCTTTGTGTGAAGCTTTGCTCTCTTTAAAAACGAAAGAAGAAGGCTACGCTTTTTTGGAGGATATATGTACCATTCGAGAAATACTTGATATTGCGCAGCGGTTATCGGTAGCACAAATGCTGGACCAAGGGGTCAGTTATTCCGTCATCAGTCAGCAAACCGGCGCCAGTACGGCAACAATCAGTCGCGTCAGCAAGTGTTATGAATACGGGAGCGGTGGATATAAAACCGTAATACAGCGCCTCAAAGGGGATAACGGTGATGCTTGACGAAAGACTTCTTAGACAGGAAGAAAAGGCAATCTATGTCTTGCGTGCCTTATATCACTCCTACGGTTACATGCCCTATAAAATGGGGAAGTTTGAGGAATATGAATTATATCTGCGCAACAAAGATTTTCTGGTCAGCGATCAGGTAATCACCTTCAACGATACAAACGGTCGCCTTATGGCACTCAAGCCGGACGTTACTCTTTCTATCATTAAAAGCGGCGAAGATCATCCGGGATACAAGCAAAAAGTCTACTATGACGAAAACGTGTACCGTGTTTCTCAAAACACGCATCGATACAAAGAAATCATGCAAAGCGGTATCGAGTGCATCGGCGATATTGATTTGTATGACATGTATGAAGTCATCACTTTAGCGGCCGAAAGCCTTGCCAGCATCCGCGATTCTTTTGTGCTTGAAATATCTCATTTGGGGCTGATTTCCCAAGAGCTGGAGCTTGCCTGTTCCGACAAAGAATTCAAACAAGGCGCGTTACACTGTATCGCTGCCAAAAACACACACGATTTATGCAACCTATGTAAGACATTTGGCGTCGAAACAGAAAAGCGCGACCGCCTGATCACCTTCATTACCGCCTGCGGGAATCGGGCCGAAGTTTTGCAGGCGCTGTTGCCATTGGGAGATTCTGCCGCACTACAGCAACTCAGAGCGCTTTGCGATATGCTAGCTGATTCCCCGTACAAGAACCATATCAGATTAGATTTTTCTGTTGTCAATAACATGAACTATTATAACGGATTTGTCTTTCGCGGTTTTCTCGAGGGCATCAACAGTAGCGTGCTGGCTGGTGGCCGCTATGACAAAATGATGGAGAGAATGCATCGGCGTGCCGGCGCAATCGGCTTTGCGGTGTATTTGGATTTGCTGGAACAGCTGCATACTCCCAAAGACGAATATGATATTGATGTTTTGGTGTTGTATGACGATACCGTCAGCCCGCAATCCGTTTTGAACGCTGTGCGCCGCTTTACCAATGAGGGGCTATCTGTAAGCGCGCAAAAATGTATACCGGAACGTCCACGCTGCAGCAGCGTCATAGACCTGAGAAAGGAGCATCCAACATGCTGAATATCGCACTTCCCAAGGGGCGCCTGGGCGAAAAAGTATATGCTCTTTTTGAAGCAGCTGGACTGGAATGCCCGTCCATTCGTGAGAATAATCGAAAGCTGATATTTGAAAACCCTCAAAAAGAAATCCAATACTTTTGGGTCAAACCTTCCGATGTTTCCATATATGTAGAACGCGGTGCTGCCGACATTGGTGTTGCCGGTAAAGATATTCTCCTGGAATACAGACCGAATGTATATGAATTGCTGGATCTCGGCCTTGGTGTCTGTCGCATGGCAGTGGCCGCCAAAAAAGATTTTTTTGATGACGGTATAAAAACGTTGCGCGTGGCTACGAAGTTTGTTTCGATAGCATCCGAATATTATAACGGAATCGGACGAGATATTGACATCATCAAGCTGAACGGTTCGATTGAACTTGCCCCCATTCTCGGGCTTTCCGACGTAATTGTCGATATTGTCGAAACCGGTACCACACTGCGAGAAAACAATTTAGAGGTGAAAACAACCATTTTGCCGATCAGTGCACGGTTGATTGCAAATCAGGCAGCCTGTAAATTTAAGAGCCGCCAAATTGATCCATTTATACAAAAATTGAAAGAACAGGTGCATCAAAATGATACGGATTTATGAATACGGACAGGTTCCAAACAATGAAATTTTTGCACGTGATAACTTATCTGCTGCTGTTGCGGAAACAGTCAGTAAGATCTTACACGATGTACAATGTAATGCAGATGCGGCATTGTTTGCATACACACAACGCTTCGACGGTGTACAGCTAAACACTTTGGAAGTTTCACGCGCAGAAATTGAGCAGGCGTGCGCAATGGTTGAAAGTGAATTTCTTACCGTTTTGCAGGAAGCTGCCGCCAATATCCGCGCCTTTCATGAAAAACAAGTGCGCACAAGTTTCGTATGCAATGGTTCTTCAGGTGTCATTTTAGGGCAAAAAATTACTCCCATCCAAAAAGTCGGCATTTATGTGCCGGGCGGAACCGCAGCATATCCATCTACGGTTTTGATGGACTGTATTCCTGCTAAAATTGCAGGCTGTCAGGAAATTATCATGGTAACACCGCCCGGAAAAGACGGCCAGGTCCGCAAAGAAATTTTAGCCGCAGCCACTATCGCCGGTGTAGACCGCATTTTCAAAGTCGGCGGCGCGCAAGCCATTGCAGCCCTGAGTTACGGAACAGAAAGCATCCCTCGCGTTGATAAAATTGTAGGCCCGGGAAATGCTTATGTGGCAGAGGCAAAGAAACAGGTTTTTGGCCTGGTCTCCATTGACATGATTGCCGGCCCAAGTGAAATTTTGATTGTTGCCGATGCCAAATCCGATCCGGTCGTCGTTGCCGCCGACATGCTCTCCCAAGCGGAGCATGATAAAATGGCAAGTGCAGTGCTTGTAACAGACAGTTGTGCGTTTGCCAAAGCGGTTCAAATGGAGTTGGAGAGACAAATTCCTGCCCTGCCACGAGCCGCGATTGCGCGCGAATCAATCGACCGAAACGGTAAAATCATTGTTGCACAAGATGATCTACCGCGTGCTATCGAAATTGCAAATGAAATTGCTCCTGAGCATCTGGAACTGTGCGTTGACAACCCCTTTGATTACCTCGATTCTATACAAAACGCAGGATCTGTTTTCATGGGACGTTACTGCCCGGAAGCTTTGGGAGATTATTATGCAGGGCCAAATCACACCTTGCCTACCGGCGGCACTGCGCGCTTCTCTTCGCCGTTATCGGTGGATGATTTTGTAAAAAAGACACAGTTTACCTATTACACCGAACAGGCACTCCACGCTGTTGCCCCCAAAGTTGCGTATTTTGCAAGGAAGGAAGGACTGGACGCACACGCTAAAAGCGCCGTTGCGCGTTCCGAAAAGCCATGAGCCGTTTTTTCAGCACAAGACATATTGCCCTGCAGCCTTATGTGCCGGGTGAACAGCCGCAAAACCGAGCATACATAAAACTGAATACAAATGAGTCTCCATTTCCACCCTCTGCTGGAGTCGCAAAAGCGGTTGCCCAAGAATACGAACAACTGCCGCTATATTCCGATCCGGAGTGCCGCAAACTGCGGGAAGCCATGGCAGATGTTTACGGTATCGCCCCGTCTGAGGTTCTCATGACAAACGGATCGGATGCGTCTCTTTTTCTCGCTTTTTCCTCCTTTGCCGATGTTCAAAACCCTCTTGTTTTCCCGGATATCACTTATGGTTTTTATCCCGTATTTGCCAGCCTTTGCCACATTCCATATTCAGTCATACCACTGCGGGATGACTTCACAATAGATCCGGCATCTTACTGTGCAATCGGAAAGACCGTTGTTCTTGCCAATCCGAATGCACCGACCGGACTCGCCCTTTCTGTGCAAGAAATTGCGCAAATTGCACAAAGCAATCCCGATAATGTTATCATCATAGATGAAGCTTACGTAGATTTCGGTGCCGAAAGCGCCGTACCGCTGATAAAAAAATATCCGAATCTTCTTATCATCGGCACTTTCTCAAAATCACGTTCTTTAGCAGGTGCGCGCCTTGGTTTTTGTATAGGGCAAAAAGAATTGATCGAGGATTTGAATACGATCCGTTATGCTATCAATCCGTATAATGTCAACCGTATGACTGCTGCAGCGGGCATTGCCGCATTGCAGCAAGATGCCTATTACCGTGAAAACTGCCGGATTATTCAAGAAAATCGGCTGTGGCTCACACAACAATTACAGGCTATCGGTTTTACTGTCCTGCCCTCCTGCGCAAACTTTGTCTTTGCCAAAAGCGATAAGCTGGCCGGAGAGGCGCTGTACCGTGCGCTCAAAGAACGTGGTATTCTCATCCGGCATTTTGATATACCACGTATCACAGACTATAATCGTATTACAATTGGCACAATGGAGCAAATGCAAGCATTACTGCATGAAATTAAAGAAATTTTGGAGGTGGAATCATGAGAACTGCAAGCATTGCACGCAAAACCGCTGAAACAGATATCCGCTTGCAGCTAGATCTGGACGGGAGCGGGAAATTTAAAATTTGTACCGGCTGTGGATTTTTAGACCACATGCTCAGCTTGTTCGCAAGGCATGGCCGCTTTGACCTGCAAATTGCGTGCACAGCAGATACACAAGTTGATTTTCACCACGGAACAGAAGATGTCGGCATTGTACTCGGCCACGCCTTTGCGCAGGCAATGGGTGAGAAAAAAGGAATTACACGATACGGCAATATCCTTTTGCCGATGGATGAAGCACTACTTGCCGCGGCGGTTGATATTTCAGGTAGAGGGCTATGCGTATATGCGGTGGAACCACCTGCACAGAAAGTCGGCGATTTTGACACAGAACTGTGCGAAGAATTTTGGACGGCATTTGCACGAGCAGCAGGCATTACACTGCACTTGCGCTGTCTGTGCGGGAAGAACACGCACCACATACTGGAAGGTTGCTTTAAAGCTGCTGCACGCAGCTTGCGGGATGCTGTCGCGATTGATAGCGCTTTTGCAGAGGAGGTCCCTTCCACGAAAGGGGTATTATAATGATCGGGATTATCGATTACGGCGTCGGCAATGTCTATTCATTGTGCAGCTCGTTACACAGCCTCGGTGCAGAGGTAAACGTCAGCAACGACCCACAATTACTCCGCAGGGCAGACCAATTGATTCTCCCCGGGGTTGGCGCCTTTGCAGATGCGGCATACAAATTGTCTCAAACTGGACTGGATACTCTGATACGCGAACAGGTCAACAACGGTGTAAGCCTGCTGGGCATCTGCTTGGGCATGCAGCTTCTTTTTGACCGTAGTGAAGAATTCGGAATACACGCCGGTCTTGGGTTGATACCCGGTGTTGTGGTTGCCATGCAAGGGCGAATCCCTGCAGATCTCAAAATTCCGCATATCGGTTGGAACGCGCTTCACATCACACGCAACAGTTCGCTTTTACGAGGCATTCAAGAGGGAGACTGTGTATATTTTGTCCACTCTTTTTTCGCAAGCGAATGCGCACAAGACGTTATCGCAACGACCGAGTACGGATGCCCTATCACCGCCGCTGTCCAAAAAGGCAACTTATACGGCTGCCAATTTCATCCAGAGAAAAGCGGCAAAGTCGGGCTTGCTATTTTGCGTGCATTCTGTGAAGGAGATTCTGTATGATTATTTTTCCGGCAATTGATTTATATGACGGCAAAGCGGTACGGCTCCTCCGAGGAGACTATAACCGAATGACCGTGTACAGCGATGACCCTCTCTCCGTAGCGCGTGATTTCGAGCGGCAAGGCGCAACACACATTCATCTGGTGGATTTGCAAGGGGCAAAAGACGGAACAACGCCAAACAGCAACACTGTACTTCGCATTGCGCGCGAAACGTCTTTATTTGTACAAGTCGGCGGTGGTATCCGAACGATGCAAACTGCAGAACAGTTTCTGAAAAGCGGTGTCAGTCGAGTTATCCTCGGAACTGCCGCAGTGGAAACGCCGGAACTTCTTCGGGCGGCACTTGCGGCTTATGGCGATCGCATCGCAGTCGGCGCAGATGTAAAAGACGGATACATTGCAGTCAAAGGGTGGGTAGAACGCTCCTCCACACCACTGGAAGACTTCATGCATCGGCTTGCATCGTATGGCGTGCAAACTGTCATATGCACGGACATTTCACGAGATGGCGCTATGCGCGGAACCAATCTTGCCATGTATCAAACATTGTCAGCTGTTCTTGACGTCCAGCTGATTGCTTCAGGCGGTATCTCCTCACTGGATGACATCGTCGCTTTGCGCAAAATTGGTCTGTACGGAGCTATAATCGGAAAAGCCTATTATACCGGCGCAATCAATCTAAAAAAGGCAATCGAGGTGGCAAAATGATCACAAAGCGTATTATTCCCTGCCTGGACGTAAAAAACGGACGTGTCGTCAAGGGCGTTAACTTTAAAGGCCTTTGTGATGTGTCCTCTCCGGTTGCGCTGGCAGAATACTATTCCGAGCACGGTGCGGATGAACTGGTGTTTTATGATATCACGGCCTCCTGTGAAAATCGTAAGATTTTTACGGATGTGCTGCGCGAAGTTGCATCACGTGTCTTTATTCCATTGACCGTCGGCGGCGGAATCAGTACTCTGGAAGATTTTGACCGAGTGTTAAAATGCGGTGCAGATAAAGTCAGTGTTAACTCCGGCGCAATCCACGATCCATCTTTGGTACAAAATGCTGCGCGTCTATACGGCAGCCAGTGTGTGGTGCTTTCCGTAGACATTAAGCGGGTTGCAGGCGAATTCCATGTGTTCGCCAAAGGGGGGCGCGAGGATACGGGCATGGAAGCAATCGGCTGGATTCGCGAATGTGTAACCAGAGGTGCAGGAGAAGTTGTCGTCAATTCAATCGATACAGACGGTGTCCGTCACGGATTCGATATTGCTCTGTTGCGTGAGGTGCTGAATGCAGTCAACGTTCCCGTGATTGCATCTGGCGGAGCCGGCTGTATCCAAGACTTCACAGATCTATTTGTACAGCTTCCCAAAATTGATGCAGCATTAGCCGCATCTGTCTTTCACTTCGGTGAATTGGATATATGTTCACTCAAGAAAAATCTTGCAGACAATCAAATTAATATGAGGTTATGAATATGCTGAATCCTGAAATGTTAAAATTCGATGAAAACGGGCTAATCCCCGCTGTTGTTGTAGACGCAGCATCACAAAAGGTTCTCACTTTGGCATATATGAATCGTGAAAGCCTAAAAATTTCCATGGAAAAGGGCTTATGCTGTTTCTGGAGCCGCTCTCGTAATGCGTTGTGGCTCAAAGGGGAAACCAGCGGAAATTATCAGCATATCGTGAGCATCACGGCTGACTGCGACCTTGATGCACTTGTTGTAACCGTGGAAAAAGATGGTCCCGCCTGCCACACTGGCAGTGACTCCTGTTTTGAAAACCCTGTGTGGCAATCCCCAAACCTTCACCCATTTTCTCTGCAGGAGTTATATACCCTTTTAAAAGCCAGAAAGGAAGATAAGCCGGAAGGTTCTTACACAAGCTATTTGTTTGAAAAAGGCATCGATAAAATCCTAAAGAAAGTCGGCGAAGAATGTACGGAAGTCATCATCGCAGGAAAAGCAGATGATAAAAAGGAAACGGTCTATGAACTGGCAGATCTTGCGTATCACGCAATGGTTTTAATGGTACAAATGGGAATCACGGTAGAAGACGTTCGAAATGAGCTTGCTGCCAGACATATTATCGATCATAAAGTGAAACAAGAAAAAATGACCTGATTTAGGTTGCCTGCTTCTATCCTGGAAGTAGGCTTTTCTTTTAAACTGCCGCCAATCGCAACCGTGCCATTACCATCTATCGAAGGATTCGTCGAATCAAATAAAACTGCATAGGTTGCGGCAAAATGTTCATCAGGATTAAAAGTGGATTTCGATTGAAAGCATACGCAAATTTCGGGTGTTTTTTCTGCAAGATGCAGGCTGCCTTCTGCGCAATCTTCTGCGGTGGAACGCGTCTTGATTCCACAGATGCAACAATTTTTTGAAAACGTGCCGCATTACACGAGTACAGCTTCGTTTTTTTACAAAACTGATTCAGCGCAGCAACGGAAGCGTCGAGCATATCCGTCGCTACCGCACCAGCCCTGATGACAGAGACAGAAATACCAAGCAGCTGCAGCTCCATTTGCAGCGCATAGGCGTACCGATCCAAAGCGGTTTTGCTTACAGCATAAATACCTGTAAAAGGCAGTGGCGCAAGCGGCGCAAGTTCACTGGTGGTAATAATGATTCGGCTTCCTCGGTGCAAAAGCGGCATAAAAAATTTATTCACCAAAAAGGCACCCAGCAGATTCACTTGCAGAATATGCTGAAAGCGTTCTGTCTCAATTTCAACGAAAGAGTCCAAAGTGTATATCCCCGCAAAATGTAAAATGGCATACAGCACATCTGTCTCCTTTTTTACTGCCTGTACAGCTGCCTGTACACACGCTGCATCAGTGATATCACATTGCAGCGGGATGATGTTTTTCTGTGCCGCAACAGCTACTCGGTCCATCGCAAAGACACAAAATCCTTGCGCAGCTAAATACATGGCCGTTTTGTTTCCCATACCACCGGCTGCGCCTGTAATCAAAACATATTTCATAAATTTCTTCCCCCTTGTAACTTCATCTTAGCGGTTGCCTTCATACATTCAATAGAAAATTTACATACTGCACCCATAGCCAAACGCATTCGCAAAAATATTTATACACGATTTCCGGGGCTGTATAAGCATAGCACGCCCCATACAACAATTGCCCTGTCCTATTTGTATGAAGAACAACGTTTGCTCAAAGCAGTCTCTCCATGCTCATCGAACGGTCATAAAAAGCGCTAACTTCGCCGACTGCAAAATCACACAAAAACGTATGCATTTGGCGGCAAAGCCAATTATACAGCTTTTTACCGTACATTTTTCTAACAAGGTATCTTCTCAGAAGAGTTGTGTTATTTCGTATGTTCCATTCTTCTGCATGGCACGGGAAAACCAAAGAATACCGTTTCTGCTCATGGATAATAGAAAGCCCTTGCCCAGTTCCTTACTTTTTATCGTTTTTCAGAAAATGTGCCCAATTTGTGACCAGCAAAAACAAAAACCCTTGAAAAATCAAGGGTTTTCGTTATGGTGGAGGTAAAGAGATTCGAACTCTGGACCTTTCGCACGTCAAGCGAACGCTCTAACCAGCTGAGCTATACCTCCGTGCCACGCGACGAACCGCAGCCCACCGCGCCGACGATGGTTATTGTATCATGTTTTTTCTCAAAAAGCAATACTTTTTTTCAAAAAAAGGAGAAGTATTTCTGCTCGTTTTGCAAAAAGCGAACAGAGGATTACAAACAACCGAAAAATTCTCGCCGTAATTGTACAAAAAAAGGAACGACTCTCGTCGTTCCCTTTTCCCCGGGTCTGCTTTGCTACATTAGTTCTGCTTATGAACAAAGGTATATTCATCATAGTAACGGTAGTAGGGACAATCACTTACATTGCGCTGTGCAAAAGACTCCATTTCGTCTTCATCCAGGTTTTGCCCGCAAACATAGTCGCCGTATTCTTCGTCATAGTCAAAGAATTCACAACTATCGCACGATGTGACCTTTTTGGCTTTTTTGCAGTACTTTTTTTCCATAGTGCATTCCCCGCTTTCCATTCCTTATAAAAGACCCGCCCGGCCGTGTACAACAGGAATTGAAAACCCTTGCATAGCAAGGTTCGTGTTCCCTCCGATGTTTTGTGCTTCCAGCGTTCCGCGCATAACGCAGAGAGGTCTGCATTCCCGCATCGGAAGAAGAACTCGATATTTCAATTTGTGGGTTTAATTACCCGCCGTATCACGCACCGGGCAGGAGTTCTCAGAATCAGTCCTCGACGGGATCCGTATCTTCATATTCGATACTCATTAATTCATCCTCAAAGATATCAGCTATGCGATCAAACTCTTCGTCATCATCAATTGTTACAAGAATGTCTTCGCCAGCATCATCCTTGGCAATCTTCAAGAGCACATATTCGCCGTTCGGATTTTCATCTTTTGGCTCCAAAGCGAGATACGTTTCTCCATCGTCCTCAATTCTGCCGATCAATTCAAAATCGCTTTCGTTCCCTTCTTCGTCTGTCAATGTGAAAATCTCTGCATCAAAAATTTCTTCTTCGCGTTCCTGTTCTTTGTCCATAATCGGCATCCTCCTATTCCTCTCGGTTTATCATACTACAGCATTTAAAAACTTATGCATCCGCTGACCGAAAGCGCCTTCCTTCATGTTTTTATCATAGCAAATTATCGCAGCAAAGTCAACCGCATATCCTAAGTTTCTTTTGCATATATTGTCATAAAGCGTCAAATACGGCCGATTGAGTTAATCGGTCGTACATACAATATATGCCGGAGGTGTAGGATGTTTGGTGAAATATTGTCTACTATGCTGTATCAATTCCTCGTTGTTTTTTTAAGAGTATCCGGCGGGCAATCCTTTCCGGATCCACTTAGTGCAGAAGAAGAACGAAATTTGTTTACACAAATGCATGCAGGCGATGACACAGCGCGCGAAAAACTAATCTGCCATAATCTACGCCTGGTAGCGCATATTGTAAAGAAATACTACGGGGCTGCCAAAAACCAGGAAGATTTGATTTCCATCGGAACCATCGGCCTGATAAAGGCGATAGACACTTTCGATAGCAGTAAAGGTGCACGGTTTGCAACCTATGCCGGCAAGTGTCTTCAAAACGAAATACTGATGCATTTTCGTGCTTCTAAAAAAGCGGCCTGCGAGGTTTCCGTTAACGAAACAATTGACACGGATAAAGACGGAAATCCGCTGACTTATATGGATGTGATTTGTTGTGAGGATACCATCGCAGATGATATCAACATCCGCATACAAACAGAGGCTGCCCGGCGCATTATTTCCTGTGTCTTAAGCAAGCGAGAACAGGAAATACTGTGCATGCGATACGGTCTGCGCGGCCAATCACCGGTTACCCAACGTGAAGTTGCACACAAACTCGGTATATCGCGCTCCTATGTTTCCCGCATTGAAAAGGCAGCACTTAAAAAAATTCGAGAGCGATTACCGCATTAAGCAAAATCTGTAAATGCTTCCTGCAAGCGGGATCTGCTTTATTGCCTTATTCAAAAGAAACGGCGACACACTTCAAAAGTATGTCGCCATATCGATTCAAAAGCGGATGAATTACTGCGCAGCCGTCATGCGCTTCACACCCTGGTTGATAGAAGCAACAATGTCATCCGTGCGTGCATCCGTGCGTGCAGGTAAATAATAGGTGGTACCATTCTTTTCTTTAATACAAAGCAACGTATACTTGACTGCCTTCGCCTGCTCAAATTTTGGATTTACCAAAGAAGCACTTTCAATAGCTGAGAAGGCAAGCTGATGCATATCATCTTGTTTCTCACCGTTTAAAACATTTAGCACGCGACTGCCAAAGGATACACGCTCTTTTTCAAACCAAACACCACACATGCAATAGTCAGTAGAGCGAAAAGAACCGTCATTCCCTTTTCGGACAAGCGTATCCTCAGATTCGGCAATGAAGCATGACCAATATTCTGGATCCTTACGATTTTGATACTCAGCCGTCAAAAAGGCTGTACGATCCATCGGCCCCTCCAAAAATTTTTCATGAAAGTCATTCCGAAAATCTCTGTCGTTGGATCGAACCGCATCATCAAAATCTCTGTCTTTTGGTTCTATACTAAACCCGATCACAGCCAAAAGCACACCGGAAAGCAGCCCTAACCAAACCATAAACTTATAATCTGTAAAAATACCTACCAAAATTCAGATCACAGCAAGCTCCAGCCCAACTATAATAAAAACACCAAGCCGACTCTTTTCAAAATATTTTGCATTTGCTTTGAAATCCATAATCTTCCTCCATGCCATTGCGGATTTAACATATGTATCATACCACGCATAATTCGTATATGTCAAGAAGATTCTGCCTTTTTTCAAAAAAGACAGTATTAGACGGCAACAGACACCATATCACTCCTTAGGTTGGGAATTGTTAACATGACGTTCATTTTTCCGAGGAGAAACTATGCTATAATGCAATGAATATTGTATTTTGAGGTTAAGCGGCATCATATGCAGAAAACTTATCTTGAAATTGGACGCATTGTTGGTGTACACGGCATCCACGGCGCATGCCGCGTACAACCTTGGTGCGATGGAATCGACGCACTCAAACAACTTACCACCGTCTATATTGACGGTGCTGTCAAAACTTCTTACCATGTTGAAAAAATACGCGCTCACGGAAATCAGTTCTTGATCACATTCCGTGAAATTACCTCTCCTGAACAGGCAGCATTACTACGCAATTGCGTTCTATTAGCTCCAAGATCTGAGATTTCAGTGCCCAAAGATCGCGTTTTCATTCAGGACTTAATCGGTCTGCCGGTATTTCGTGCAGAAGACGGTGTGCAGCTCGGCATTCTGACTGATGTTTTAGAATATCCTGGGCAACAAATTTATCAGGTGCAAACACAAAAAGGTGAGGTACTGGTTCCGGCGGTGCCTGCATTTTTGGAGCACATTGATGTGCAGCACGGAATTTTTTTGCATGTAATTCCGGGCATGTTTGCGTAAGCGCACATGAAAGGACATGATACATATGCGTTTTGATATACTGACGATTTTCCCCGATTACGTCAATATGATTTTGAGTGAAAGTATCATCGGAAAAGCAAGAGAAAATGGCCATATTGACGTCAATACGCATGACATCCGTGCGTTTGCTGGCAACAAACACAATCGAGTCGACGACACGCCATACGGAGGCGGTATGGGAATGTTAATGATGGCGCCGCCGATATACGATTGCTATGCTTCTGTTGTACAAGCTTTGCCGAAAAACACCACCCATCGGGTAATTTATCTTTCTCCCAAAGGCTCTGTTTTTTCGCAAAAAAAGGCAGAAGAACTCAGCCATTATGACAGTTTGATTTTGTTATGCGGCCACTACGAAGGCGTCGACCAGCGTGTGCTGGATGAAATTGTGGACGAAGAAATCTCCGTTGGTGACTACGTGTTAACAGGTGGTGAATTGCCTGCCTGCATTCTTGTGGACGCCGTTGCACGGCTTTGTGACGGAGTTCTCTCGGATGCCCTCTGTTATACAGAAGAGAGTATTGCAAGCGGTCTTTTGGAGTATCCGCAGTATACACGTCCAGCCGTTTTCCGAGGCGTTGCCGTACCGCAAGTATTACGCAACGGTAATCACGCCGAAATCAACACATGGCGCCTACAGCAGGCTATCTCTTTGACACAACAGCGGCGGCCCGATCTGTACAAGGCTTATTTGGAACATACCACAGACGGGGAGGCGATACACCATTAACGCAAATACACCCAAGCGTGCCATAAAGACCGTTGCAATTATGATCTTGGCAATGGCAATTTCCAAGGTACTCGGAATGCTGCGTTCTGTTTTACTGGCAGCACATTACGGCACATCTGCCCAGGCCAACGCCTTTACCGCAGCGACACAGATTCCGCTGACTTGCTTTGATTTGCTACTCAGCGCAGCCATTTTGGGGTGTTTTATTCCGGTTTACAACAGTTTTCGCGGAGAAAATGGCGATACCCCGGACACACAAAGCGTTCAGCAGGCAGATAGATTTGCCTGTGTCTTTCTCAACTTTGTTTTAACGATCACCGGTATTATGACCGTTTTAGGCATTTTGTTTGCAGATCCGCTCCTTTCCCTGATTTCACCGAGCTTATCCGCACAAGAGCATGCTTTGGGCGTTACACTGTTGCGGATTATGTTTCCGATGATCCTTTTCACTGGTGCAACTTACACGCTTGTCGGGGTGCTACAATCTAAAAATGAATTTATTATCCCCTCTCTGGTCAGCTGTATTTCAAATCTCGGTGTAATCTTATATTTTCTTCTCTTAGATCAACAGTTGGGCGAAAACGGCATTTACGGCGTTGCAATTGCATACACCGTCTCTTGGGCATTGCAACTGGTCACGCTGCTGTTCCCGCTGCATAGAAAAGGCTTTCGATATTTTGCGGATTTTCACTTTCGTTCACCGCAAATCAAAAAAGTTTTACGCATGTGCCTGCCGATTATGATCGGTTCGTGGCAAGCACCGTTGGGCGTTCTGCTCGGTACCTATTTTGCCCCCAGATTGAACGTAGACGGTGCTTTGACAATCTTTGGATATACCAATAATTTATATGTCATTCTCACCGGTATCTTGACTTACGGCATCTGTAATTATGTCTTTCCCAAACTTTCCCGCATGCAAGCATTGGGCGATAAAAAAAGCTTCTGTACCACCTGTCAATCCGGTATCCTAAGTGCTTTGGCAATTGTGCTTCCGGTCATGGCAACCGTTATGATTCTCAGCCGTGAGGGGGTTTGTATCGTCTATATGCGCGGCGCATTTTCCGCCGATGCTGCAACCGATACAGCAGCGGCACTGCGCATGATGGCTGTAGGGATGCCGGCTTACTGTTTGATTGAACTTATCAATCGGATTATGTATGCACAAACCAAAACACGCGCACCTATGCTCGCGGCATTGGCAGGTTCTGTTTGTAATTTGCTGTTTTGTTTGTTACTCATGCAATTCGCTTCTTTGCGCGTTGGTGCATTGACTCTTGCAAATGCCGCTGGACAAATCGTAGCAGCTATCGCATTAATTTTCGCATTGTTAAAAAATACTAAAAAAATATTTACCGGCCAGTTTCTTGTCTCTCTGTTTAAATTGCTCGGTGCAACGCTGTGCTCTGCAGCAGGAATGTTTGTTTTATATATGATTTTGCACGCGGATCAAAATACATGCGGGCTTTGGCGCAATTTGCTCACATGTTGTGGCGTATTTTTGCCGGGGATTGGCCTATATGCCGTCTGCCTGAAACTGTTTGGGATCAA
Organism: Eubacteriales bacterium; assembly: GCA_034086705.1. GTDB lineage: Bacteria > Bacillota > Clostridia > Oscillospirales > CAG-272 > UMGS1225. Next base: position 19,757 of record JAXDZV010000055.1, read on the forward strand.
ATTTTATCCGTCCGGAAAGGAATGAAAAAAATCCATGAAGCAAACTACGCAAACACATGGGGAAATATCTCTGCGAAATACGCAGAGACAGGGCCGCATGCGTCAATGGCTTTGCCAAAGTGCAATCATCCACTTTTTTTCCCTGGTATGCAACGCTATCTATCAAGCTGTAAAAAACAGTTGGATTGGCACTTTCTTTTCGAGCTATACACCCCTTGGTGACCGTATTGCACATTCCTTTTTCCCAAGCTTACACAGAAAACTTCGCATTCGGGAACATATTCTGCGCCCAATGAAATTCTCCGTTGCACGCTTGCTCAATGACAGCTATCTTCTAAATATGCTGCGACGGTTTTTGGCATATTTGCTCTCATTGCCCCTGTACGGATATGGCTTGTTTTTAATCTGTTTTGGCGCAGCTGCGTTGCTTGTGCAAGGCATTCCTTTTCTTTTTGGGGGAACAGCCGTGCTCACCCCAACGGAAATTCTATTTGCCATCACAGCAATTGTTATCTCTTTTCTGCTGTTCAGCACATCGAAGAATCTTGCTTACGGGCTCGCACATAGTATTTTCTCCGAACTGCTTCTTTTTAGGCTGATCGGTGCGCGTCGTGAGGACTTTGTTATCCGCCCCAATGCACATTTTCAGCCACTTGCACCAATCTTGCTCGGTATTATAGCGGGGGGTGCCTGCTATTACCTTCCCATGCGTTACTACTGCTATGCATTGATCGCGCTGCTGGCACTATTAACCGTGATGAAAATTCCAGAATTCGGAATGGTCGCCGTTTTATTTACATTGCCCTATCTACCAACAAAGATGCTTGTCGCTGCCATTCTTTTGATATGCTGCAGTTATCTTTTGAAGCTGATTGCGGGCAGGCGCACTCTTCGATTTGAAGTTATTGATCTTTTTGTTGTCTTGTTTATGGTGTTATATTTGCTCGGTGGCATTTTTTCCTCCGCCCCGGCGCTCTCTATAGGACCAATGTGCGTGACAGTCTGCTTCATCTTCAGCTATATTCTCATGGTGAACCTGATCCGCTCAGAAGTTTGGTTCAAGCGGTGTGCCGGAGCAATTCTCTGCACTACCGTATTGGTATCGCTATACGGTATTTATCAATATGTTTTCGGCACACTCTCTGCAGGATGGCTGGATAAAGAAATGTTTTCTTCTATTTCCATCCGTGTCATTTCCACCTTCGGCAATCCAAATGTGCTCGGTGAATTTCTCGTCATATCCATTCCTTTGTTCTACATTTACTTTTTTTCCCGAAAAGGCTTTTCCAAAAAGGTTTTATCACTCATTCCGTGCGGAATCTGTTTGCTCTGTTTGGTGCTCACCTGGTCACGCGGCGCATGGCTTGGGCTGATTATCGGAACGCTTGCATTTTTACTGCTGTATAGTCGGCACAGCCTCACTGTGCTGCTGTTTGGTTCTTTGGGGTTGCCGTTGCTGCCATACGTGCTCCCGCAAAATGTTTTACTACGCTTTACAAGCATCGGCAACATGGCCGATTCTTCCACCTCGTATCGCGTAAATATTTGGCTTGCCACGTTACAAATGATCCGCGATTACTTCTTTTCAGGTATCGGTAGCGGTATCAATGTTTTTAAAACCATATATCCGCGTTATGCATATGCCACCATCGAAGCCGCGCCCCACAGCCATAGCCTGTTTCTGCAAATTCTTGTAGAACTCGGCATATTTGGTTTGCTTGTATTTTTGATAATTCTATTTTTCTTTACAAAACAATCCTGCAGTGCGTTACGTGATGAACAGAAAAATCCGCTCCGTTTTTGGGTACTTGCCGGTTTTTGCGGCATTCTTTCCGTGATTGCGCAGGGCGCAACAGATTATATTTTCTATAACTACCGTGTTATGCTTTGGTTTTGGCTGTGCGCCGGTTTGACAAGTGCCGCCGCACGGATCGTTCGAAGAAACGCCGAGAATTGCTCGGAACAGTTATTATAAGCCAGAAGAAAGAGGTGAATATGATGGACCGTATAAAAGAAAAAAAAGGAAAATTCAACATTTTTGACGCATTGCTGATTCTCTTGATTCTCGCAGTCATTGCCGGCGGCGTTTTCTTCTTTCTTCGAAAAAACACGTCTACGGCAACCGATGCAAACACCAAAGAAACCCCTATCCATTATACCATTCGATACCGTATGATTTCGGATCAGTTACATGTAGTCTTGCAAACAGGAGATACGGTATACTTTACAACGCACAAAACAGTGGCAGGGAAAATCGTATCAGTTTCCGCAATGCAAACCGAAACCTCAGAATTCAGTATGAATGAAAACATGTATGTCATCGCCCCATATCCCGGCTATACAGATTACTATGTTACCATAGAAGCCATGGCTGAAAAGGTCAACAATGTATATACCATTGACAACAACAGCATAGCCGTTGGAAATACGCTGTATATGCGTACAGATGCGTTTGCCGGTGAAGCGACTATCTGGAGCGTTGAGGAGGTGAATGCAAAATGAATTCCAAACAAACACATTCCGAAAAAAAATCCATTCATTTTAATCTGATAGACGTTGTGATTATTCTGATCGTCATCGCCTGTGTAACCGGCGTTGTTCTTCGCTTTGGTATTAAAGAAACACAAGCTCGCATCAGCGATCCAGTGAATCAGGTTACCTGTACATTTTTATGTCCCCGGAGAAACAATGATCTTGTTTCCGTAAAAGTCGGCGATACATTATACAACGATCAAACGGGTACAAAACTCGGTGTCGTAACCGCAGTGCGTACCGTCCCCGCGATTAACAACGAAAAAACACTCTCCGGCGATTATGTAACTGTCACATACAACGATCGCAGCGATGTTTATATTGAAGTTGGATGTAACGTAAAGAAGCAAAATGACGGGTTATACATTGAGGGTACAACACTGTGTGTGGTCGGCACACAAATTAACTTACGCGCACAGTCTTTCTATTGTAAAGATGCCGTTATTGCCGATTTTTCAGCACAGGCAGAATGAAAAAGCACAGTTTGGTGAACATCACCGCGTTTTTTCTGTCCGTGTTGTTGTCTGTGACGGCCTGCCGGCAACCGACACAGATCGAAGAATTACAAAGTACAAGCCAAATACGCGTAGTGACAACCATTTTTCCCCCCTTCGACTTTGTACGTCAAATCGGGGGACAGACGGTCAGTATCAGAATGTTAATTAAACCCGGCAGTGACCCACACAGTTATGATCCTACTCCGTCAGATATTCATGCCATAGAACAATGTGATGTTTTTATTATGACCGGTGGAGAGTCGGACGCTTGGGCCGAAACATTGCTTGACTCCATTAATACAGAATCCATGCAAATTGTTCGCATGCTCTCCGTTGTGCCACCTCTGCATGAGGAAATAACAAGCGGGATGACCGTCAGCGCACATTCACATGAAGATAGCGATCACGCGGCCGAAGAACATAACCACGAAACGTACGATACAGAGCAACAAGAAGAAGTCGAAAAGCAATATGAGGAATATGATGAGCATGTATGGACTTCTCCCAAAAACGCACAGCTTATTTGTGCCGCGATTTTAGATGCGTTGTGTACAGCTTGCCCTGCAGAACAAGCTGCACTGGAAGAGCGCGCCGCGGCATATCAGGCACAGCTTTGTACCCTGGATCAAGCCTATACACAAGTTATTTCACAGGCCGTCCGCCATACCGTTTTGTTTGCAGACCGCTTCCCGTTTCGGTATCTGACACACGATTATAATTTAACCTATCATGCTGCATTTCCGGGCTGCTCTTCCCGCTCGGAGCCAAGTATTCACACCATGCTCTATCTTATCGATGCCATCCGCGCAGAGCATATTCCTGTAATTTACGTAGTGGAACGTTCCAACCGTAATATTGCACAAGTAATCGCTGACGAAACAGGTGCGAATATTTTGGAATTACATTCTTGCCATACAGTCAGCCAGCAAGAACTAAAAAGCGGCGTTACATACATCTCATTGATGTATCAAAATCTTGAAAATCTCAAAAAGGGGCTCTCGCAATGACTTTAATTCAACTGGAAAATGTTACTCTTTCCTATGACGGTCATATTGCGGTGCAAAACGCATCTTTCACCGTACAAAGCGGCGATTATATTGCTGTGGTGGGGGAAAACGGCAGTGGAAAAAGCACTCTGATCAAAGCAATGGCCGGGCTAATCCGGCCTTCCGGCGGTACACTACTCCGCTCGGGTCTGCGCCGCGGGGAACTCGGATATATGCCGCAAAGTACCGCTGTACAAAAAGACTTCCCGGCAACCGTAGAAGAAGTTGTATATTCAGGTCTGTTGCCACACAAGGGATTTTCTCCGTTCTATTCCAAGGCGCAAAAAGAATTGGCTTTGCAAAACATGGAATTGCTGCATGTCGCACACTTGCGAAAGAAATCCTTTCGCGACCTTTCGGGGGGCCAGCAACATCGGGCCTTGATTGCACGCGCTCTTTGTGCAACTAAAAAGCTGCTGCTTTTAGATGAACCGGCATCCGTGTTGGACCCAATGGTCACACATGAGCTTTATGATTTACTCCGTCAATTAAATACAGAACGCGGCATTGCGATTGTAATGGTCTCGCATGATATTCACTGTGCAATTGAGCAAAGCAAAAAAATTCTGCATATGCACAAAAATGTACTGTATTTTGGTGATACTGCGGCATATCGCCAAACTGAACTTTGTCGCTGCATGATCGGTTCCTGCCATGGACACGGCACCCTGCCGAAAGGAGCATCTTTATGAGTCTGCTTTTGGAATACTTTTCCTACGGATTTTTGACACGTGCGCTCATCGGCGGCACTTTGATTTCGCTTTGCGTTGCCCTTTTAGGTGTAAATCTGGTGCTGCGCCGTTTTTCTATGATCGGCGACGGGCTTTCTCACGTTGGTTTTGGTGCTTTGGCGCTTGCCGCTGTTTTGAATGCAGCTCCGCTACTCGTGGCAATTCCTTTTGTTACACTGGCATCTTTTTTTATGCTGTGGTTAAATG
>JAXDZV010000031.1:0-10567 GCA_034086705.1 Eubacteriales bacterium
TCAGCATTTCCCGGTAAAGCTCAGGCTGCTGTTGGGCAGCGGCAAAGGCGGCAAAGGGCGTGAGGATTAGACTCCCTGTTGCCGACGGTCGGCTGAATACTGTTGTGTACAGAATCGCAGCAAGCGCAAGAATAGACAGCAAGAGATTTGTCCTTTTCCAACACTTTATAGCTATATGCTTGCCTAAAACTCCCCAAGACAAAAGTGCTATAATCATCAGGGCGATGACGCTAAGCAATGGGGTGCCATAGATGTAATAAACCATAACTGTGTTACCATTTTATTTCAATTCCGTTTCACACGATTTGCTATCGCCTTAACCATAGATCTTACATATTCGAATTCCGATGTTTTACAAAATACAATGCACAACAGTACATTTGACAATATACCTGTGAGCAACGCTCTAAGCAACAGATCTAAGTACATATTACTAAGATGCATCTTCATTTGCAAAACATATAGAGCTGATCCAATTGCGAACGATATAATTATTTTTCGACCTTCACAAATCACATATTCGCAAAAAGGAACATGAAATATATCTCGGAATACGAAGTATGGTTTTGTCCAGAACGAAAAAAGCAAAAAGCTAATCAGTGTTCCGAGCAAGACTCCTAACAAGCCAATCTGATATGCCAGTATAATTGAAATAACCAAGTTGAACAACGCTTCCAATAAGGGAACGAAGCGATCCGGGTAGTATAGTCCTGCTGCATTTTTGGCCACCTCAATTCCCGAATTTAATCCCTTCAAATAAAATAGGATTATAGAAATAATCAGTATTCCTTTGGGTAAAATGTAGTCTTTCCCAAGCCAGATTTTGATAAATGGTTCTGTTAAGCAAAGCAAGCAAATCGCAGAAAATGTATACAGCCAATAATTGATAAAGTCAATACGCTTATATACTGCGTAAGCTTTTTCTTTCGATTCACTTGCTATCAGATTTCCCATGCTGGCGGTAACGCCACTCGTAAAGGTGGTAACAAATCCAGAAACCGCAGAAACTAATGTGGTATAATTGCTGTAAAGTCCGACCACTGTCACGCTGATAATGGATGAGATTACAAGGTTATCTGAGCATTGAGATGCAATATAGCCGAACTTTCCCCAAAAAAGGGACTTTATATTTTGGGATAGTTGGTGTTTTTCTGAATCTGACAATTTGCGAACATTTTTTTCTTTCAAAAAAGGATAGCGTCGGTCAAGTATACAAGAAAAAATGACATTTTTGACCAATGTCGAACCAAGTTCTATGCATAGATAAATGACATAGTTCTGTGTAAAATACAGAATAAATATTTTGACAACAAGAACTAGTATTTGTGTAACCGTATTTGCAATCGTATACAAATACTTATTCTGATCTGAGCTATTCAGTGTGATTTTATAAGACCACAGATAGGAGCAAACCGAACTCGCCAAAAAGAGAAAATAGATTATACTAACTTCAGAAGCAGTATTGCCCTTCAAGAACACGGGCAAAAAAGGATAGAATAACAGACCCGCAATGGCGGTCATAAGTGCCAGCAAACGGTATACTGTCCGATAAAAGCGCATTAGCGCCTTTATCGTTTCAACATCATTTTCTGCCAACGGCTTATAGAGGCTATATCCAATCGCAATTCCAATTCCCGACTCTGCTAAGGAAAAGATTGTCAGGATATTGCTCATCAAACCGTTAATGCCAAGATATTGAACACCCACACTATAGATAAGTACCCTTCGGGAAATAAAGCCAAGCAGAATAATTATAATCTGCGAAGTAAATGACACCACTGTATTAGTAATCGATTTTTGAGTTCTGGATTTTTTCAAAATGCTCCCTCTATACTATGAAACTATGCTTTTATTCCTATTGACTTCTTCAAGTATTGCACTGCAAATATCTGGCACCAATCTTTTTACAATATGACATCTAGCAAGTCCATCTAGCTGTTCGTGTGCTCCTGCGCAATCCGTCGAGATAATCGGTAAATCAAACACTTTAGCTTCCGCTAAAGAAATGCAAAAACCTTCGTGAATAGATGTCTGAACGTATAAATCAGCCTGTTTTAAATACGGATATGGATTAGGAGTAGTACCTAAAAAAACAACATCGTCACTAACGCCGTACTCAATACATTTTTGTTCAATTTCCGGCTTCATTTTTCCGTCTCCAACTAGATACCACTTAAATCTAATTTGCTGAGTTTTTAGTTTAGCTGCTACTTCCGGAATGATATCCTGCCCTTTCTCCTGCGCCAAGCGGCCTACTGTAACAATCCGTATTCCTTCATAAGTATCTTCAAAACCATGTCCCATGTCTGCCAATAATCGACATTGTTTTGTTGACACTGTGTTCAAAGCAGTTATTGTTTTGGGAGAAATTTCAGGGATCTCTTTTAGCAGTGCCTTTCTCGCATCATCCGAAACGGTAATTATCCGGTCAAAACGCGGGTATAGTTTGCGGCACATTTTTGTATTAAAATGAATCTTTCTCACGTCAAAATGGATCCATTGGAATTTTTTCTCTGCTTGAACGTTATATAATACGTAAACAGTTAAAAAGTCAAATGGACCAGCATAGGCAACCGCAGCGTCATATGCTTCCTCCAACCGCCCCTTGTCCTTCAACACATATCGAAAATACAGAGTTCTATCATCAGTTATTTTAAACAGCACATGGTAAAAGGCCAAGCAAATTGCCCGGATTATTTTGTGTTCTCTTAAGTATTGTATCACAATTCTCAGAGGTGGCTCCAATATTTCCCCTCTCATTGCGGGATATCCAGGCATTGTTTTCACTTGAACCCACGAAGGAATAAAATCCATAAATCCACCGCTCTCTTCCAGAAGGAGAAGTGTAACGTCATATTGCTCAGGCGACATCATATCAAGTAAGTTCAAAAACGATTTTTCTGTGCCGCCGATATTCATATTATTCAAAAGGAAGAGAATCTTTTTCATAATCAGTCTTCAAGCAGCTTGTAAAATTTCTCAATTTCTTCTATGTTTCCAATACTTTCTAATTCTAGATTATGGACACAACTTTCACGCAGCGCCGTGTCTGTCATCATCTGCATAATACCATCTGCAATCCCACGCGCTGAAATATTCACGATCAAACCATTCTTCCTGTTTGTGAACTGTGCACTCACAGCCTCAAATCCAGTCGTTACAATCGGTTTTCGAAACATCTTCGCCTCTGCCAGCGTAATACCAAAACCCTCACATTTTGATGGCTGAACATATAAATCGCAGGCGTTAAAATAGGGATAAGGGTTGCTTCGGCTTCCCAGAAGCACAAAACGCTTTTTTAATCCGTTGTTAGCAATCCGCAGTTCCAATTCTCTGCGGAGCACTCCCTCACCAATCACATACCATGTAAAAGCGAAACTCCGTTCTGCCAGTATTTTGGCAGCATCAATCGCCAAATCATATCCCTTCATCGCAGAAAGGCGCCCGACAGTCAAAATCTTTATTCCTGAACCGGACATCTCCTCACGCACGTTCGACGGCATCTGCGCCATTTTTGCTGCAAAATCAGTATCCAGAATATCCATAATTCTTATGATTTTTGCAGCCGGGATATCAAGTGTCTCCTGTATTTGCTGTGCAACAGCATCTGAGACCGCATTGACAAAGTCAAACCTGTCATAGATCGGTTTAATGTGATCCAAATACGCTCCCTGAGGGCGATAAAGAGCGTTGATCCATGCGGCTTTTCTTTTTGCACCGACCTTCTCTGCCACGAAAAAAGTGGGAAGCCCTTGCGCATAGGCAATCGCTACATCATACTCTTGGGGCATGTCGGGAAAACACTCCCGACAATACTTCCATAGCAATGCCGCTTTTTCAATGTGCGTATGCTTTTTTATCCGCAGGGCGACCGAATAGCGAAGCTGCGCCAGCATCTTGTCAGGTGCCTTTATCTTTTTTCCTATGCTACGCCAAGGAATGCCCGTATATGAAAAAAACTCTGGAACCGGCAAAAGCGTTACTTCTTTTGGCAGCAGCTCTTGAAATGGCCCTCCTTGCGCAAATAACATAAGGTCAACGTCATATTTTGAATAATCCAAGAGATTCAATAATGTGACCAGACTTTTTTCTGCTCCGCCCAGAGCTAACGATTCAATTACAAAAAGAATACGCTTTTTCATCTGCAGCTCTTTTCTTTGTTCAAGCTTAATAACGCCTCTCGCAGTTGTGTGGAAGATGTTTGCTTTGTATATTGAAAATACACGATGTCAACACCAAGTTTTGCAAATTCTTTCTCCCAATGGGCCCATATTTCTGTACCTTTCCAGTCATCCCCGACAAACATTTTGTTAAAATGATACTGTTTCCATGCTTCAAGCTTATTCATTGTCGTTTGCGGAACTACTCTATCCACATACCGAATCGCTCCTACGATTGCCGCTCGCTCATCATAGGGAATGAACGCCCGTTTTCCTTTATAAGAAACCAGTTCATCGACCGTAACACCAACAATCAGATAATCGCATTGCTCTTTTGCCCTGCGCAGAATGTTTAAGTGCCCGATATGGAACAAATCAAACACACCCGTTGTATAGCCCACTATCGCCATAATTACAGTCCTTTCTGAATTAAACGCCAGACTCGCTCACAGGCTTTTCCGTCATCATAACTACCAATAGAACTTCTGAATTCATCCAATGCCTTTTGATAGGCATTCTCATCAAAATGCTCGATTGCACGGATTAGTTCCTCTTGTTTTCTAAAGCTCTGAAAGGGAAGCGTTTGCAAATCGAAATATAGTTTCCTGTCCTGCTCAACATATTCATCTATATCAGGTGTATAGAGAATACAGGGTCTTCCCGTAACTGAAAAATCAAACATAATAGCTGAATAGTCACTGATTAGGAAATCCGCCGCGCAAATTAGTTCTTGAACATCGTCATAATCGGTCGCCTGTATCACATGCTCAGAATATTCAAAAAATGTCAGATTCTTTTTCAGATGCGGATGAAGCCTTAACAATAAATACCACTCTCCACCAAATCTTTCGCGCAATGCTTTAAGCACCACGGTGGCATCTAAATCGTATACAGAAGTACTATGATTTTTCCGAAAAGTTGGCGCATACATGATAATATGGCTCCCCCATGGGATTTCGAAATGGCGTAAAACCTTCTTGGTTATTGCCTGATCCTGTCGGACTAAAATATCACATTGTGGAGTTCCTGTTTCTGCAATCAAGCCATCATACCAGAAAGCCCGCCGATAAATCTCTTTGCTTTTTCTTGACCCCGCAAGTAATATATCAATCTGAGCTGAATCTTTTTTGGCCATCTGAATATATCCTTTTGGCAATGTATTAGCCGCGTCGTTTTCGATCTGCTTCAGGCGCAGTGAACTATGCCATGTTTGTATATACAGTTGCCCCGGTCTTTTTACGAACTCAGCTGTCATACGGTAATCAGTAATAATCGTTCCAGCCGTTGCAAGCATGAAATAATAAGCGGTATGCCTATAACGAACCATTTCGTTATTTGAGAAGTAATCTATATATTTTTCGGGATTTACAAATGCCCAAATAGTATCTAACCCTGAATTCTGCTTCAAATATGTTCCTATATATTTCGGTGCCCCCGCAAATTGTTCGCCATAATAGCTAAACAGCAGAACGCGATCCTTCTTTATCGGAAACCTGCGAAACAACTGATAAACAATTCGGATCAGTTTGTCTTTTATTTCTTCTATCATAATTTTTTAATAACCTTGTATCCTAACATTCTCATAGCATAAGCCAAACGCCCATGTTGTATTGATCGTATAAGTCTGTTAATACTCCCGCTACAATGCTCGCTCAAACGATATTGTACAACAAAGGCCTGAAGAACTTGGAACCCTCGTTTGTTATGCTTCATTTGGGTTAGCATAAGCCACGCAAGCATTACAACGTCTTGTGCACATCGTTCTAAAAAAGGAAAGAGCAATTCCTGATAACTACTTTGCAAAAAATGTATTCGTGCTTCCCATCCCTTGATAACATCAAGACGTTTCTCTGTAAATGTATAGGATATGCTGTCTTTACGCTGGCGATAATGTACAAGCGTTTGTGGAATGCAAACGACTGTACCACTGTCCTGAAATATCAAATGGGTCCAAAAATGATCTTCAAAAAGTAAACCTACCGGAAACCGATGCTGTTTTGCGATTTCTGTGCGTATCAGCTTCCCCCATGCAAATGTTTGAATCTCTCCCGCCATAAGGCGCTTTATTGCTTCTTCATGAGTGAACAGCTTATCTTCGTTTGCTTCCATTGCAGCTCTTTCCTCACGATTGGCATAAGTATAATAATAATTACCCACAACTACATCCGCTTGGTAGAGTTTTTGGACATTTACCAATGTGAAAATCGCATTGGGCTCCAGGTAATCATCACTATCAAGGTAGAATAGAAATTCTCCTTTCGACATGGCTGTTCCAACATTTCTGGCTTCTGAAAGCCCGCCATTTGTTTGATGGATCACAGTAATTCTACTATCTTTTGCTGCAAAAGTATCACAGATACAACCGCTGGAGTCTGTCGATCCATCATCCACCAAAATGATCTGCAAATCCGAATATGTTTGGGATAAGACGGAATTTACACATTCCTCCAAATACCTTTCAACATTATATACCGGAATAATGATTGATATCATACGGCATTCCTCATTTTCTAATATACGCCCCTCAGCACTCGCCGCAGTATTCGCCCCAACTTCGCCTTCATCTGCACACGCTTTGGCAGCCAGCTCATGGAGTACCAGTGAATCGAGTATGTATTCTCCGTTTTCGTCAATTTTCCCGTTGTACTATCCATGGGATTAAAGTAATCCGCCGGATAGACGTGGATACCCGCAACGACCTGCTCCCGTCCATTGCGGATAAGGCCGAATCGTTCCATCACGTCGGTGTTCAAGCGCGGGCAGCCTACAGGTGTTGCGGTGCCGTCTGCGTTGGTGAAGTGCAGCTTTTTGTATTCCTCGATCATCGCCTGAATCACAGGATGGTGGGCCTTGGCCGCCATGACCTGTCCGCTGTTGACAAACTGATCATTCTCAAACCCGATAAAGCCCTCGTCATCCAGCAGCGGCGAGATGTCCCGCAGTACCTCCACATCGGTATCGAAATATACACCGCCGTACTGCTCCAGCACGATCAGACGCATGACATCCGACACAAAGGCGTATTTTTTTGCAGCATACGCCTCCGCCATAAAGGGTATAGACAGATAATCGCAGTTACCCTCATTCCACTCCCGGATCTCAAAATCCGGGCAGGACTTACGCCAGCTGGCGATGCACTTTTTGGCCAGCTCCGGCTTTTCCCCTCTCCCAAACCAGCAGTAGTGGATGATTCTGGGAATCATAGTCTTACCTCACAAGTTTCAGAATTGGCTTGCTCACACATTTGATAGCATAGGACGATGCAAGGGATACAGCTAAAAGTAGCAGAAAGACAAGAATTGGGTATTTTGCACGAAATACAAAGCCGTCAAACAGCACCGTATAGAAGAACATATGGGCAAGCCAGATATTTGTAGAATGCTCACCAAAGTAGCACAACAGGCCTGTTACCCATCGTGGAAGAGGGCAAACGCAGAGAAGTATAATCGTCACCGTTGCCGTGATAACTGAAACAAAGAGCGACTGCACGAATCCGTGCATGATGATCATGCACGCGAAGGTCATTGCTGTAAAAAAATATATATTACGATCCTTACAAGAAGCAACCCGCTGCCGCAGCAGCGAAACAATCTGCTTTTTACAAAACAACATGCCAATGGCATAGGGGAAATACGAGGTACCCAACAAACCGATGTGGACGATGATCCATGACAGGATAACCGAGTCGCAGGCTCCCCACCCCCAAAAACGAATGCCATATCCAACGGCATAGAATGCAAATGTCGATAGTATTACAAGCCACGTTGGGCTGCGGGCTGCATATTTACGGGAAAGCGGTTGCAAGACAACCAGCAATATGTAGGTATTCGCATACCACCACGCGCCGTTATAGCTATTCTTGATAGTCAGGCAGTTCAGCAGAAATTCCTTTATGCTTCCAGGAATCGTAGCATTTCCAATAAGTATACCAGCCAGCGAAAATACCACTGCAATTACCCAGAACGGAATCATAAATCGCAAAAGCCGCCTCCAACGCTGCTGCAACTCCGCCTTGGATGATTGCAGATAATGAACATAGCCGCTTACAAAACAGTACATCGCCACGCAGATGTCGCCAAACAGGCCAAAGTAATAAATCAGCGGCGTATCCCCAATCCATAGGAGCGGGATATATGGTAGGTTTTCTTTTCGGCAGAAAAGATGCAGCATCAGCATGGCAAGAATTGCCACACCTTTGAGCATTTTTGAATCCCGTTTTGTAATGTCCATCGTTCACTCCATCAGCGCGTAGATTTTCTCAATCTCCGCGCTGTTTGTATAATCTCGTTTCGCGCAATTTTCCGAAAGCTGCCGCATTCGTGCCGGATCACGCAGCAGGGCAGCAATCCCGGCAGCACAGCCTGCGTTGTCCATGGGAACGATCACGCCGTCCACGCCGTCCTCCAACTGGCTGGCAGAGGTGGCATAATTCGTGATAACAACAGGTTTGCCCAGCATCTGTGCTTCCCGCACGGTGACAGCCTTACCCTCGTAGCGGGACGGCTGCACATACAAATCACATTCGTGCATATAGGGATAGGGATTGTCCTTCTTCCCAAGGATAATGACCCGTTCCTGCACACCTGCTTTCAAAATTATCTGGCGGATCAATGGTTCGTCGCCGCCGTAGCCGATAAGATACCATTTCACATCAAGGCCATTTTCCACCAATCGGCGGCAGATATCCGGCACGTTGTCAAAGTTTTTAGCATCACAAAACCGACCGACGGAAAGAAGCGATGTTGACTTGCCTGACTGCATATCCGTCGGCAATTCTGCGGCCTGCTTGCTGATCAGCTCTTTCGGAAGAACGTTTTCAATCGTCTGAACCTTTTGCGTCAGCTCAGGAAAAGCTGTCCGAAAGCTCTTGGACGCTTGTTCCGATACGCCACAGATGGTGTCATATCCGCTCCACATTTCAAGTTCCGCTCGGCGGTCGAAGGACAGCGCGGTATAGTCCGTATGAATCCACGCGGCGTATTTCCTCGCCTTGACCCGCTCACGCACGAAATAGTGCGGCGTCAGAAAGCTGATGGCGAGGTCATAGGTCCTGTCCGAAATCTGTGGCATAGAACGCAACGTGTATTTGTGGCTGTAGGTCAATGCGGCGATAGAAGGCTTCTCACCGGGATGCTGCTTGTCAAAGTGACCGGCGGCAAGTTTACCCTTCAGCCGCCCGCAAAGCACGCCAAATTGACCTGTTTTGATAAGTGACACCATCGGCACAGCCAGCGATGCATACTGCGGAAGTTCCGGCAGGAGATTCGCCTTTGGATTCAGGTACGGTATCAGCTCCCCGCTGTGCCGCATCAGGAAAAGATCGACATCATAGCGGTCATAATCAATAGAATCCAGCAAGCCCAACAAGCTGCGTTCCACACCGCCAAGCTCCATGGCTTGAGAGAAAATGAGAATAGTGTGTTTCATAAGATTTTTATTTCAAAAAGGATTTGATAAGTGTACGGAATCGATTGGCTTTTATCCTATCTTGAACACAGAGGCAAATATATTCTGCGTCACTTTCCTGAATTGCTTTTCGGATACCTTCCGGCTGCTTTTTCACAAAGTCTTTCTGCCGCACCGCCTCCTGAACCTCCGGTAGTGTACAAACTCGTGCCGCTTCACTCAAAAGTGCAGCATTATCATATCCACCTTTTATAGTGCACATCTCAAGCCATGAGAGGATAATATTCTTAAATTCAACCGCCATAAGATATTCTGTGTTTTGCGGCATTGGATATTTGAAGGCCATCTGCTTTTTGAAGCGGTAAAGCGCTATAAAATCATCCAACATGTTTGGCATAAATTTTGATGTTCCACCGCCGATATGGTAGTTGTACACAGTGTCCGGCATTATTATAAGTTTCTCAGTTTCCGGTAATACTCTCATTGTCACGCTCAAATCATCGCCCATAAAATGTACAATAGGTTCATATTTTGACGCCCGTGTTATTAACTCTGTTTTATACAGTTTTGCACATAAGCTTACCGGATAATTGCTAATACCAAAGCAACTGACGTAAAGTTCTTGAATAATCTCTTCACGTGTGTATGCCTTTTCTTGCGTAATACTAAAACATGGTGCTGCAAACTGCCGCGGCAATGATACTCCCTTATATACCCTATTTGATTTTCCGCAGACGCAATCTGCGCGATTACGTTCCGCTGCACAATAAAGCTTTTCAAGACCATCTATCGGCATCGTATCATCAGAATCACACATGCAAATGTATTTTGCACACTGCGCCTCGTCTAAAAACAAGCCAGTATTTCTGGCTACTACACTTCCGCAGTTTTCCTGGTGGATTACTCTAATGCGAGAGTCTTTCTGTGCAAATACGTCACAAATATGTCCGCTGTCATCCGTTGAGCCGTCATCAATGAGAATCAGCAGAAAGTCTTTGTAT
>JAXDZV010000014.1:0-8049 GCA_034086705.1 Eubacteriales bacterium
CGGAGCTATATGGGATGCTTCGCTTCGGCGGCACATTTTCTTCGCGAGAGATTCGTTTGCAAACCAAATGCGCATCCACAGCGGCACTTGCACGCACATTGCTGCAAAAACATTTTGGCATCACGGATGGACGTACGTGCGGCGGCATTGTGTTATACGGGCAGGCGGCTGCGCTGCTGTTTGGTGCATACCATGCTGCAGAGGCAGACAGTGTGCTGACTATTGAAAAGATTGTGCAGTGCGAACACTGTACAGGTGCATTTTTGCGCGGCGTATTTTTGGCGGTGGGAAATCTGAGCGACCCGGGCAGCGCGTATCACCTGGACCTATGTATGAAAAACGAGCAAACGGCGCATGCACTGCAATCATTTTTGCAAAAGCTCTCTATGCCGCCGAAATATACTGTGCGCAACCGGGAGCCGCTTTTGTACTACAAAGGAAGCGAGGCAATCGAAGATTTTCTTGTGACAGTCGGTGCACGCCGTGCCGCCTTTGCCGTTATGGATATGAAAATTCGAAAAGATATCCGCAATAATACGAACCGTGTGATAAATTTGGAAGTAGCCAATTTATCTAAATCGGTGGAAAATGGAAACCGCCAGTTGCAGGCAATTGCGAAATTGCAGCAGGATGGGCGGCTTGCCCGATTGCCCACTGCCTTACAGCAGACGGCATTGCTGCGTCTTACGCATCCGGAAGCAACTTTACAGATGCTTGCACAGCTGCATGATCCGCCTTTGACAAAATCCGGTTTAAACCATCGTCTGCAGCGTCTTCTGCAGCTTGCCGAGCAATAAAACACCGAAAAGGAGAGCGCCATGGAGGCAAAGGAGTTTGTCCATTTGCATTTGCACAGTGAATACAGTCTTTTGGACGGGGCCATCCGTGTTGCGGATATTCCCAAGCTTGCAAAGCAGATGGGGCATGAAGCGGTCGCTTTAACGGATCATGGAAATTTATACGGTGCGGTTGCTTTTTACACGGCGTGCAAAAAAGAAGGAATTAAACCGATTATTGGTTGCGAGGTATACGTTGCGCCACAGGGTCGTTTTTCCAAGACGGTCAGCCGGGAAGGAAAATATTACCATTTAACGCTGCTGGTGGAAAATGCACAAGGCTATCGAAATTTGTGTAAAATGGTGTCTTTGTCATATACGGAGGGCTTTTATGGCAAGCCGCGTGTGGACGAGGAGCTGCTCAAGGCATATGCTGAGGGGCTGATTTGTCTATCCGGGTGTATGGGCGGCTATATTCCACAATGTATCGAGCAGGGGGATTTTGATAAGGCGCGTGAAGCGGCACGTCGGCTTGCACGGCTGTTCGGACCGGATCGGTTTTATATTGAGTTGCAAAATCATCATTTGCCCGAAGAGCGGGATGTGATGGAATATCTTTGTGTGATGGCACAGGAATTGCATTTGCCCTGCGTCGCGACAAATGACGCGCATTATCCGCGCCGTATGGATGCACGGATGCATGAGGTGCTTCTTTGCATACAGATGAATCGTACGGTGGATGCAGGTCGCCCGCTTGGTTTTTTGACGGATGAGTTTTATTATAAAAGCACGCAGGAAATGGAGCAGGTGTTTGCGGAGCATCCACAGGCATTGCATTGTACAAAAGAAATTGCAGACCGCTGTCAATTTGATTTTACTTTTGATCAGCTGTTTTTGCCCGTATTTGAAACGCCGGACGGCACATCCGCCGAACAATTTCTGCGAGCATTGGCGGAACAAGGGTACCTTACACGCGTAAAGAGCGGTGCGCTGGTGCCTACTGAGAAACATCCTGAGCAAGAATACCGTACGCGTATCGCTTGTGAGCTGGATGTCATCTGCCGCATGGGGTACGCGGAATACTATTTGATCGTTTGGGACTTCGTGCAATACGCGAAAACACATGGTATTCCAACCGGTCCCGGCAGAGGATCCGGCGCCGGCAGTTTGGTTGCATTTTTAATCGGTATCACGGATGTGGATTCAATCCGGTATGATCTGATGTTTGAACGATTTTTAAATCCAGAACGCATTTCCATGCCGGATTTCGATGTGGATTTTTGCTACGAGCGACGAGCAGAGGTGATCGCTTACGTTACGCAGAAATACGGTGCGGACCGCGTTGCACAGATTATTACCTTTGGAACACTTGCTGCCCGAGCCGCGGTAAGGGATACGGGTAGGGCGCTCGGGCTGCCGTACGCGTTGGTAGATTCCGTTGCAAAATGTATCAGCAACGAGCACGGCATCACGCTGGCACAGGCTGCGAAACAGGGGGAGCTTGCTGATCGGATTGCCAACGAGCCTGTTGTTAAGGAACTGATTCATACTGCAATGCGGCTGGAGGGGATGCCGCGGCATGCTTCCACGCATGCGGCGGGGGTTGTGATTACAGATAAGCCGGTATATGAATATGTGCCGCTGGCAGAAAACGGTGGACAGGTTGTCACACAGTTTGATATGGATACCGTTGCCAAACTCGGGTTGCTTAAAATTGATTTTCTCGGGTTGCGGTATTTAACTGTTATTGCAGATGCGGAGCGGGAAATTCGTCGCACTGAGCCGTCGTTTTCCGTTGCTGCACAGCCACTGACCGATGCCGCAACCTATGCAATGCTGGGGGCAGGGCACAGCGGCGGCGTGTTTCAGCTGGAAAGTGCGGGAATGCGGCAGCTTTTGCAGAATATGAGGCCGCAGTGTCTGGAGGACATTGTGGCGGCGATTGCATTGTACCGGCCCGGACCGATGAACTTTATACCGCAGTTTTTGGAAAACCGCGCTGCACCGCAGAAAGTGAAATATCTTGTACCGCAGTTGCGGGATATTCTTTCCGTCACAAACGGCTGTATTGTGTATCAGGAGCAGGTGATGCAGATTTTTCGCACGGTAGCGGGGTATTCGCTCGGTCGGGCGGATGTGGTGCGCCGTGCAATGTCCAAGAAGAAAACCGATGTGATGGAGCAGGAACGGGCGCTGTTTTTGCAAGGGGCCGCTGCAAACGGTGTGGATCCCGCAGCGGCAGAACAGCTTTTTGATGAAATGGCCGGATTTGCAAAATATGCTTTCAACAAATGTCATGCTGTCGCATATGCATATCTTTCCTACCGTACCGCATATCTGCTTTGTCATTATCCTGCGGAGTATCTTGCCGCACTCTTGAGCTCTTTGGTTGACAATACGCCGAAGATGACAGAATACATTGCTCAGGCTGCACGTTTGGGAATTGTATTGCTGTCTGCAGATATCAATGAAAGCGAGCAGAAGTTTGCTGTCGTGCAACAAGGAGACCGGTGTGGCATTCGTTTTGGTCTTTGTGCGGTGAAAGGTGTTGGAAACGCTTTTGCAGAAAAAATTGTGGCAGAGCGGCGGGCCCACGGTGCTTTTACAAAATTTGAAGATTTTATTGTACGTATGGCGGACAAAGAGCTGAACCGGCGGAGTGTGGAGCCGCTGATCCGCTGCGGTGCGTTTGACACATTGGAGCCAAGCAGGGCCAAATTGATTGTTTCTTATGAAATTTTGATCGATGCTGTTCAGCAGCGGGCGAAGCAGGCACCGGTTGGGCAGATTGATTTATTTGCGGCGAGCGGAATGGAGACGCCGCCGGAGCAGCAGGCATTGTATTTTCCGCAAATACCATTACCGCAAGTAGAGGAATTTTCACTGCGCGAAAAGCTGTTGATGGAAAAAGAAACAACAGGGCAATACTTTTCCGGGCATATGCTGGACGACTATACGCTTGCTGTTGCACAGTTACAACCGGACAGCATCCATGAAATTCTGCTTTCCGCTGCTTCGGAAGATACTGCGGGGCACTATCATGACAAGCAGAGTGTGCGTCTTGCCGGCTGGATTACGCGGCGGGTCAACAAACAAACGCGTAAAGGGGAGCCGATGGCGTTTTTGACGCTGGAAGACCGCTACGGCGAAATTGAGCTGATCGCTTTTCCGCAGGTGCTGTCTGCCTTGGGAGATGTTTTGCTTGCAGACAGTGCTATCAGCGCCGAGGGAGAACTCTCATTGCGGGAGGATGAGCCGCCGAAAGTCTTGCTGCGCCGCGTGGCGCCGCTTGTCCCGAACGCGCAATTTTCCGCGTCGGCAGCTGCATTGGTAAAACAGAAGCCGCAGCCCGCACAGACGGGGGGCACGCTGTATATCAGTCTGCCGTCTCTTGCACCGCAGGATGCGCTATACCGGCGTTGCCTTGCTATTTTGCAGATTTTTCCCGGGGAAAGCGCGGTGGTTTTGCACGATCGGCAAAGCGGAAAATATCTGCGTGCACAGGGGCTACGCTGCCATGCCTCGCAATTTGTTTTGCAACAGCTGCAGGCATTGGTGGGGCCCAATCATGTTGCTTTGCGGGAGAAGATTTGACAAAGACGGCGCGGCGTGTTACAATGGAGCCTCCAGAATTGAAATGAATGCAAAAAGAGGGAGCGAATGCATATGAAGCAACCGAACAAACCATCCAAACCGCAGCATGCCGCTGCTCCCGCGTCGCGGCGCGGAAAGAAAAAGGTGAATTGGAAACGGGAACTTGCCAACGCGGGAAAAACTTCCGGCAAAGTAGTTGGCCGCTTTTTTTCCGTGCTTTTGAATGTTTTTCTGACGATACTTCTGGTTGGACTGATTGTCGGCTGTACGGTGGGATGTGTATTTGCACTGTATATTAAAAACAATGTGGACCCGACGTTGGATGTAGATTTATATGTTTCCGACCAAGATTTGACGACTATGCTGTATTACATCAATGAAGACGGCGTTGCCGTAGAACTGGAGCAGGAACGGTTGCATGGTTCGGAGAACCGGCTGTGGGTGAGTTTTTCCGATATTCCGGAGGTTGTCTGGCGTGCATTTGTTTGCATCGAAGACAGGCGCTTTTTTGCACATCACGGTGTAGACTGGCTTTCTACGGGAAAATCCGCGCTGAATTATCTGCTTGGCAGCAGTACCCGTGGCGGTTCCACCATTACGCAGCAGCTGGTTAAGAACCTGACGCAAGAGGATGAGGTGCGTGTGCAGCGAAAAATCCAGGAGATTTTCCGTGCTTTGGACCTTGAAAAAAAGTTGAGCAAAGAGCAAATCCTTGAACTATATCTCAACAGCGTATATCTTTCGCGTGGGTGTTATGGCGTGCAAGCAGCGTCTTACAAATATTTTAATAAAAGCGTTTCTGAGCTTGGGTTGGAAGAGGCGGCATGTTTGGCGTCGATTATTCAGTCTCCTTCTCGGTATGACCCAATTTCTAATCCCGATAAGAACCAACAGCGTCGGCAGGAAGTTTATAACCGAATGCTTACGGAGGGGGCCATTACGCAGGCTGAGCACGATGCTGTGTACTATAAAGAATTGAGCTTGAATGTGTCCGACGGCGAAACAACACAAACGGCGGAAAAGCCGAATTCTTGGTTTAAAGATGCGTTAATTGACGAGGTGCTTGCGGATTTACAAGAAGAGTACCAGCTGCCCAAGGCAGTTGCCGCCCGTATGCTGTATTCCGAGGGGCTGCAAATTTATACAACGGTCGATCCGCAGTTGCAATCAGATTTAGAAAATATCTATTTAGATTTGTCCGGCAATGTTTATGCATTTCCGGAACGGTTGCAGTCTGCTGCGGTGGTGATGCGCCCCAATGGAGAAGTCGTTGCGCTGGTTGGCGGTAGGGGTGAAAAAACAATCTCCCGCGGTTTCAACCGTGCAACCGGAGCATACCGTTCACCGGGTTCTTCGATCAAACCGATCAGTGTATATGCACCGGCACTGGACCGCGGTTTGATCACGTATGCCACGGCTATAGACGACACCCCGGTGCTGTTTAACGGAGATGACGGGAAAAATCCTTGGCCGAAGAACCTGCCGCGCGGCTACGGCGGGCTGACCACGGTAAACAGTGCTATTGAACGCTCCGTGAACACGGTGGCGGTCCGTGTTTTGCAGATGCTGACGCCGGAAGAGTCTTTCCGGTTTTGCACAGAGCGTGCCGGTCTGACGTCGCTGACCGATCACTATGTCCGTGCTGACGGTTCTACCATGACAGACGTGTCGCTGGCACCGTTGGCGCTGGGTGCCTTGACAAAGGGAGTTACCGTAGAGGACATGGCATCGGCTTATACAATGCTTGCAAATAACGGCATTTATTCGGCCGGGCACCTTTATACAAAGGTGTATGATAAAGACGGAAAGGTTTTGCTTGACAAGACGGGAGAAAGCCAGGTAGCCATCAGTGCGCAGACGGCCAGCATTATGACGAAAATGCTGCAAAATGTTGCCGTCAACGGTACCGGAAAATCCATTACATTGAAAAATAAGATGGACGTCGCTGTAAAAACAGGTACTGCTGAAAACGATGTGGACCGTTGGTGCGTAGGATATACACCGTATTATGTTTGCGCTGTTTGGTCTGGATATGATGAGCCGAAGACGATTGGTACCTCGCGCAACCCATCTACAACTGCGTGGGACGTGATCATGACAAAAATGCATGAGAGGATTCTGCAAAGCGGCGAGGTGAAAAAGTTCTCTGTTGCCAGCGGTGTTATTGAGGCGAACTTTTGCCTGGATTCCGGCCAACTGTGTACGGATGCGTGTATGGCGGATTTGCGCGGTAAACGGGAAAGCCGCGGGTGGTTTACGACGGCAACCGTGCCGCAGGAGGGGTGCCGTACGCATGTTATGGTAGATTGGGATAGTGTCACGCAAGCAGTTGCTTGCAAAGATTGCCCGGCGGAGAACGTTCGCCCGGTAGGTTTGATTCGGGTAACCACACGTGATTTTCCATTGGAGATCACGGTTAGTGACGCGGAATATGTATATCGGCCGTGGCAGCCTGCGGATGGCATAACGGATTCCACAACACTCCCGTTTTTCTTCGCGAATGTACCGCAGGGGCACTATGTTGGTTTAACGGCTTTAACCAACCATTCTGCTTCCTACAACCGCTATTGTATAGAGCACTACGTGGAGCATACCGAAGATCAGACAGAGATGCAGACGCAGGAACAGACGGAGTTGGTAAGCACTACAAGCGAACCGCAGACCGAGCCGCCGGTTACAGAGCCTGTAACAACGGCGGCAGAACCGATGACAACAGAGCCGGAACCTGAGCCGACGCAGACGGCGGAAGATGATACAGATGCCCAAACCAGTGCGGGCGAAGCTGCCTAAGGGAGGCGGAATATGGGGCGTGTCAGTTGGAAAGGCAGCGCACTGCTTGCGCCGGTACCGGTTGCATTGGTATGCTGCCGCGACAATGGACGTGAAAATGTATTTACAGTGGGGTGGACGGGGGTTGTTAGCACACATCCGCCGCGCACCTACATTTCCGTGCGTCCGCAGAGGTATTCTTATCAGATGCTACGCAACAGCGGCGTTTTTACAATCAATCTGACGCCGGCGTCTCTTTGGCGTGTGGCAGATTACTGTGGCATGTATACCGGAAGTAAGGTGGACAAATTTTCCAAGCTTTCTTTGCATAAGGAAGAGTCTGATAGTATCGATTGCCCGCGGCTTGCAGATTGCCCTCTGACGCTGGAATGCCGCGTGTGGGAGGTACTTGCGCAGGGAACGCATGACATGTTTTTGGCAGATATTGTGGCGGTCAGTGTAGATGAATCGCTTTTAGACCGCAACGGGCGATTGTGCATGGAGCGGGCGAATCTTGCCGCCTATGCACACGGCACTTATTTTTCGCTCGGCAAGCCGCTGGGGCGGTTCGGGGACGCTGCGCGTAAGCGGAGAGGCCGCCAGCGGTGATGGGAAAAGGTCGGAGCTATGATATGATTCCCCTTAAGTAGACAAGGTAAATAACCAAAATCTGCTTAGGGGGATTTTTATGTCTAAATATTCAAAAGAATTCATTATAAAAACATGGGAAGAATATTTATCTTGTAACTCATCAAAGTTAGAATTATGGAATAAGTATGGTATTCATTATAAAAATGGAAAGTCTATAATCGACGATTGGATTCCAAGATATCTCGAAGATGGAGCAGATGCCTTTTTATCTACTGTTGGAAACAAAGTTTATTTATCATCTGATAAGATTTCTGCGGTA
>JAXDZV010000019.1:0-7623 GCA_034086705.1 Eubacteriales bacterium
AGCTAAGCGGGTATATGCAACAGATGATCCTGCCTTTGTCATTGTTTCTTATAAAGATGATGCTACGGCGTTTGACGGTCTGAAAAAAGGGACAATCCACGGTAAGGGCGAAGTGAATAACCGCATGTCCAACCATTTGATGCAATATCTTGCTGCAAACGGAATACCGACGCATTTTGTATCAGAACTCTCCACACGTGAAACGTTGGTACGGCGTGTTAGTATTATACCGCTTGAGGTGATCGTTCGGAACATTGCTGCAGGTTCCTTTTCCAAGCGATACGGCGTACCGGAAGGACGCGTATTAGATCGTCCGACTGTGGAGTTTTCATACAAAAACGATGAGTTGCACGATCCGTTGATCAATGCATACCACGCACTTGCACTCCGCCTTGCGACGGAGGAGGAGATACAAACAATTATCAATGCGGCGTTACAAATTAATACGCTTTTACGCACGTATTTTTTGAAACGTAACGTAAAACTTGTGGATTTCAAGCTGGAGTTTGGACGCGCGGCAGATGGTACTGTGCTGTTGGCAGATGAAATTTCGCCGGATACATGTCGCTTTTGGGATGCGCAGACAGACAGAAAGTTGGATAAAGATCGATTCCGCCGAGATTTAGGTGATGTTGAGGAAGGATACCAGGAGATGATGACGCGCGTGTTCGGTGAAGAGAATGGGTAAGGTTAGAGAAGAATGTGGCGTCTTCGGCGTGTTTTCACCGACGCAAAGAGATGTTGCCGCAGATGTATATTATGGTCTTTTTGCTTTGCAGCATCGCGGGCAGGAGAGTTGCGGAATTGCTGTCAACGAAGACGGACTGTATTGTTCATATAAAGATGAAGGTCTGGTCGGGACGGTATTTACACCCGATCGGTTAGCGTCTTTAGGAACCGGCAATATGGCGGTTGGCCATGTCCGCTATGGTACGACGGGAGGCGGTGGCAGAGATAATGCACAGCCTATCGTTGTCAATCACATCAAGGGGCGGATGGCGTTAGCCCACAATGGAAATCTGGTGAATTCTTATGAATTGCGTTCAGAACTTGAATTGCAAGGTGCGATTTTTCATACCACCAGTGATACAGAAGTGATTTCATACTTGATAACACAGGAGCGTTTGCGGTCAGATTCGATTCAGCAAGCGGTTGCACGTGCTATGCGGCGCTTAGACGGTGCATATTCTCTGGTGATTATGTCTCCTGCGAAGTTGCTCGCCGTTCGGGATCCAAACGGTTTTCGGCCGCTTTGTTATGGACAAAAGCCGGACGGGAGCTATGTTGTCGCCTCTGAAAGCTGTGCATTGGATTCCATTGGCGCTTCATTTATTCGGGATGTGGAGCCGGGTGAAATTTTGGTGTTTTCCAAGAACGGAGTAGAATCGATGCGGGACGCATGCGGCAGTCGGGAAGGTTCTGTGTGCGTGTTCGAATATATCTATTTTGCACGGCCTGATTCTGTGTTGGATGGGCGTTCCGTACATGCGTGCAGGCGCAGAGCCGGGGAGATCTTGGCGGAAGAATTGCCGGTTGAGGCGGATGTTGTTATCGGTGTGCCTGATTCCGGCATGGATGCTGCCATTGGATATTCCGAACGTTCCGGTATTCCATACGAAATCGGTTTTATTAAAAACAAATATATCGGGCGCACATTTATTTCACCGGGTCAATCTGCACGTACAGACGGCGTAAAAATCAAGCTGAATCCAATCAGCGGTGTTGTACATGGCAAGCGGGTGATTTTAGTAGACGATTCTATTGTACGTGGTACAACCAGCAGCCGAATTGTCCGGCTGCTGCGTGATGCAGGAGCAACAGAGGTGCATTTGCGTGTATCGGCGCCGCCGTTTTTGCACCCGTGTTACTATGGAACGGATATCGATTCCAGCGAAGGGTTGATTGCCAGCCGCTGCACATTGGAGGAAGTTCGCAGCCGTATCGGGGTTGATACTTTGGCATATCTCAGCATTCGAAATTTACCTCGCATGCTTGGTGACCAGACGGAACACCGTTTTTGTGCTGCCTGTTTTAGCGGACAGTATCCGACGGCCGTTCCGTTACAGACACAGAAAAACAGATTTGAGCAGAAGATATCACAAAAGGGAGAAGTCGGACATGAAAAACAGCAATAGTGAAAGTTACGCAGCTGCGGGTGTTGATATCACGGCAGGATATCGTGCAGTTGCATTGATGAAGGAGCATATTGCCAAAACGCTGACGCCGGGCGTGTGTTCGGATATTGGTGGCTTTGGCGGATTATTTGAGCCGGATCTTACCGGCATGGAACATCCGGTTCTAGTCAGTGGAACGGACGGTGTCGGAACAAAGCTCAAATTGGCCTTTTTACTGAATCAGCATCACACGGTTGGTATTGATTGTGTGGCGATGTGTGTCAATGATATTGTTTGCTGTGGTGCCAGACCTTTATTTTTTTTAGATTATATTGCCTGCGGTAAGAACGTTCCGGAGAAAATTGCGGAAATTGTGCGTGGTGTGGCAGACGGGTGTATACAAAGCGGAGCTGCGCTTATCGGCGGTGAAACCGCAGAGATGCCGGGATTTTATCCGGAGGATGAATACGATTTGGCCGGCTTTGCAGTCGGGATAGTGGATAAAAACAAAATTCTGCGTCCTGACCGTGTACAAGAGGGAGATGTTTTGCTTGCGCTGCCTTCCAGCGGTGTGCATTCTAACGGTTTTTCGTTGGTACGCAAAGTGTTGCAGGTTGGGCAGGCAGATTTATCACAACCGCTTGCGTGCTTGGGCGGAGAATCCATTGCCCAGACCTTGCTAACACCTACGCGCATTTATGTAAAGTCCGTTCTCGCATTGCTTGCATCCGGGGTAGATGTACATGCTATTTCGCATATTACTGGGGGCGGATTTTACGAAAATATTCCACGTAGCCTGCCCGCGGGGCTATGTGCTGAAATTGCCGCAAATACCCTTCGTATTCCGCCAATTTTTAATTTGATTGCGCAAGGTGGCTCTATTTCGCAGCACGACATGTTCAACACATTCAATATGGGAGTAGGTATGTGCATAATAGTGGCACAGGGCGATGTGCAGCAAGCACTTTCCGTGTTGTATAGCGCGGGCGAAGATGCCTATGTGATGGGAAAAATTGTACAAGGCAGCGAGGGAATTGTGCTGCGCTGAACGGTGCTGCCCGGTATGTATTTGTTTGGGAAAATATAACGGGACCCGTTATAAGGAGGAAATACAATGGCGAAGGTCAAAATCGCTGTGCTTGTATCCGGAGGCGGCAGCAATCTTCAGGCGCTGCTTGATGCGGAGCGCTGCGGAGAGTTAACAGACGGGAAAATTGAATTGGTTCTTTCAAATCGTGCAGATGCATACGCCTTGCACCGAGCACAAAACGCAGGTGTATGTGCAAAGGTCGTGGAAAGAAAGCAATTTGCAAGTGTTGCCGAGTTTGAGTCTGCTTTACTGGCAGAGCTGCAATCACATGAAATTGAAATGGTGATACTTGCCGGCTTTATGTGCATTTTGAGTTCGGCTTTTACTGCGCGGTTTCCGGGTCGCATGATCAATATTCATCCATCTTTGATCCCCGCTTTTTGCGGAAAAGGCTTTTATGGGTTGCATGTGCATCAAGCTGCACTGCAAAGAGGTGTGAAACTGACGGGTGCCACTGTGCATTACGTCAACGAGGTTCCGGACGGCGGGGAGATTCTTTTACAAAAAGCAGTAGAGGTGCGCGAGGGAGATACGCCGGAAAGTTTGCAACGGCGTGTTATGGAGCAAGCCGAATGGATCCTGCTGCCGCAGGCAGCGCAAATGGTTTGCCGCAGGATTCTCTCACAAAAAGCATAAAGGTTTAGAAAGTCTGTGGTTTGATTACTACAGACTTTTTGGGGGAATATTTTAACGAATGCACTTGACATTCTCCAAACGGAATGTATAATATTATTAGGAATTATTCCTGATATTGGAAAGGGGAAGAACAATGGAAAACAAAAATAAGTATGCAGGGACACAAACGGAAAAAAATCTGATGGAAGCATTTGCGGGTGAATCGCAGGCACGCAATAAGTACACCTATTTTGCGTCTGTGGCCAAGAAGCAGGGATTTGAACAGATTGCAGCATTGTTTCTCAAAACCGCTGAGAACGAAAAGGAGCATGCAAAGCTTTGGTTCAAAGAGCTTTCCGGCATCGGTGACACGGCCGAAAATCTGCTTTCTGCTGCTGAGGGAGAGAATTACGAATGGACAGACATGTATGATGGCTTTGCAAAAACAGCAGAAGAGGAAGGCTTTACTGAACTTGCTGCAAGATTTCGTTTGGTGGCAGAGATTGAGAGACATCACGAGCAGCGGTATCGTGCTTTGCTGCAAAATGTTCAAACGGCACAAGTTTTCGAAAAAAGCGAGATCAAGGTATGGGAATGCCGCAACTGTGGACATATAGTAGTAGGCAAGCAGGCACCGCAGATTTGCCCAACTTGTCAGCATTCGCAAAGCTATTTTGAATTGCACGCTGAGAATTATTAAAAGCTGTACATTGGCAAAGTCTCTTTTTCATGCAGCTTGCTGTGTAAAAGAGACTTTGCAGTATCTGCAAAAGAGGGATAAGTGGAAGGAATTATATGCAGGAAAAAGTTCGCAGGCAAACAAAGCAAAGACAGCTCGTTTTAGAGGCGGTACGGTCGCGTTACGATCATCCCAGTGCCGAACAAATTTATCTGGATGTGCGTACAATCGATGAGCGGGTAAGCCGTGGAACAGTTTACCGGAATCTCAGCTGCCTTTGCGATGCAGGCGAGATCAAACGGATTCAGGTTCCGGGGGCAGATCGATATGATTTGCGTGTGGATATGCACTACCATTTATTATGCGTGTGCTGCGGAACAGTGTGCGATGCACCATTTGCATACCGGGCGATTTGTGACCGTGAAGTTTCCAAACGCTCGGGGTACTTGATATTGCGACATGGCGGGCTGTTTGAGGGCATATGTCCCACATGTCGTGCACAAAAGGAAAAGCAAACAAATGAGCAGCTGTGAACAAGCATGCTGTGGTTGATTGATGCCGATTGCTGTTTGCAGCCGGGGCATCAGGGGGGCGAATAATAAAAAAGCTGAAAAGCGTATGTTGCAAGTCGTGACAAAAGCTGTCCCATTCACTTTCTGGGTCAATATGGTCTTTCAGTCAGCGTGAAGTATATCACAGCAAACACGAGGTTTTGTATTTTGCCAAAAGGTTGTTTACGCCCACAAGTGCACGGCAAATTTGTGTGTATATAAAGGGTATCAAGCGGGAAGGCTGCATGGAAAAGCATATGCAGTGTCGCGTTGCCCCGGTGTGATCGGTGAAGATAGTATTACATGGCGACAATGCCGAATGCAACGCCGGGTGGTAACGCCGGGTGGTAACGCCGGGTGCCACCCATGCCGCAAAGCTTATTGCAAATTTGCCTGCCATCATGGTGCAACGATCGGCTGGCGTATGATGCAAACAAAGAACAAGGGAGATAATTGCATGAATGTATCAGAGCATATCAAATATGTAGGTGTCAATGACCATCAAACGGATATTTTTGAAAGTCAGTATCCAATTCCGCAGGGAATTTCTTATAATTCTTATGTAATTTTAGATGAAAAGATTGCCGTGATGGACACGGTGGATGCGCATTTTACGCATGAATGGCTGGATAATGTTGAGAAGGCGCTTGCCGGGGCGATGCCGGACTATTTGGTGGTACAACATATGGAACCGGATCACAGCGCCAATGTTTTGGCATTTTGTAAAGTGTATCCACAAGCGATTGTTGTTGCTACAGAGAAGGCGTTTGCCATGATGCAGCAATTTTTTGCAACAGATTTTTCTCAGCGGCGCATAATCGTTCGCGAAGGAGATACACTTGCGTTAGGGCGGCATATGCTCCATTTTGTAACGGCGCCGATGGTACATTGGCCGGAGGTTATGGTCAGTTATGAAGAGGCGGAGAAAGTTTTGTTTTCCGCGGATGCATTTGGAAAGTTCGGCACACCGGATACACAGCAGCCCTGGGTGGATGAAGCGCGCCGATACTATATCGGCATTGTTGGAAAATACGGAAAGCAAGTGCAGGCGCTCTTGCAAAAGGCAGCTGCATTGGATATTCAGACAATTTGTCCGCTGCACGGGCCTGTATTGACAGAAAATCTCGGATATTATCTGGATTTGTATCGTACTTGGTCATCCTACATGCCTGAAAGCGACGGAATTGTGATCGCGTATACTTCCGTATACGGGAACACGAAAAAAGCAGTGGATCTTCTTGCAGGAAAACTCAAAGCAAGCGGTTGCCCGGCGGTAATCCTGTATGATCTTGCACGCTGTGATATGTCCGCGGCTGTTGCGGATGCATTTCGGTACAATAAACTTGTGCTTGCAACGACAACTTATAATGCCGGTGTTTTTCCGCCTATGCGGCAGTTTCTGCAGGCCTTGACGGAACGTGGTTTTTGTAATCGCACAGTTGCGTTGATTGAAAACGGTTCGTGGGCGCCTATGGCGGCAAAGACAATGCGGGAGTTGTTGGAAACGGCGGCGGATTTGCGTTTTACCAAAAATCACGTGCGTCTGCTGTCTGCTCTCGATGCCGATAGTTCGGCACAGATTGATGCGCTGACAACGGAACTTTGCCAGGAGTATCTTGCAAGACAGGATGCGACTGCGAACAAAAACGATTTGACTTCTTTGTTCAACATTGGATACGGATTGTACATTGTAACCTCCAACGATGGCAAAAAAGACAACGGGCTGGTTGTTAATACGGTTACTCAGGTGACAAACACACCAAATCGGTTGGCGGTTGTGATCAACAAGGATAATTATTCACATCATGTTATCCGCCAAACGGGAATTATGAATGTTAACTGTCTTAGTACGGATGCGCCTTTCAAGATCTTTGAAACATTTGGTTTTCAAAGCGGCAGGAGTGCAGATAAGTTTGCCTCGATCAAACCGCTGCGCAGCGATAACGGATTGGCTTTTTTGCCGGAGTATATCAATTCATTCCTTTCTTTGAAAGTTGTGCAGTATATTGACCTTGAAACGCATGGTATGTTTGTCTGTGATATCACTGAGGCGCGTGTGATTTCTGATCGAGAGACGATGACATACACGTATTACCAAAAGCATGTCAAGCCGAAACCGCAAACCCAGGGGAAAAAGGGGTATGTTTGCAAGATATGCGGATATGTATATGAAGCGGATGAGCTGCCCGACGATTTTGTATGTCCGTTGTGTAAGCATGGCGCGGCGGATTTTGAACCAATTGCCTAAAAAAAGTAGTGTAAAGTTAAAATGAAGAAATAGCTCTCAAAATCATAGAAAAGCTTCACGCAACAAGCAAAAACTCACGCTTTCTCCGTTTTGACAAATTAAGCCCCGCAACCTGAGCCGGAGTAAGACCGTTTCAAGCAGAATGAGGGCGGACAAAGTTAAAGAAGAAAACAAACATTGAAATGAAGTTGTTAGCACTTTCCAAGGAAGAAAAGCCTTGTATGGTTTTGTACCAAGCCTTGAAATGCTTGTTAAAACACTCCATTCAGTTGTTGGAAATATCATCTTTAAAACTTTGTACCCGAATGTGCTTGGCGTCACCAAAA
>JAXDZV010000054.1:0-11536 GCA_034086705.1 Eubacteriales bacterium
CAAAAGCCAAACCTCAAAAAAAAACATCTATATGTACTTGAAAAAGGATCAATTTACCTATAAACAACAGGAAGGTCATCGCGGAAGCAACAAAAGCCAGCAGGGAAAATGAAACAAATCTCCGTT
The DNA here is from genome assembly GCA_034086705.1 of Eubacteriales bacterium. Classification (GTDB taxonomy): domain Bacteria; phylum Bacillota; class Clostridia; order Oscillospirales; family CAG-272; genus UMGS1225. The sequence continues at coordinate 127 of JAXDZV010000054.1, forward strand.
TCCTAAAAGAAATGAGCCAACATAGACTCCTGCCGTTACTCCAAATAGAATGAAGAATACGGTCATCAAAGCGGCGGACAGCGCAGACACCTGTATATTCAAAACCTTTGCAAACCGATGTGCACGTGGTAAAAAGAATGTTTGCTGTGAAGATGTATTTTACAATACGGATACGCGCACCGTGCGGAAAAGGCAAGATGCGGATTACAAACGTTCTGCATTGGAAAATGCTTGGCCGATCGGCTCCATATCCCATACGGTCATTTCACGTACACTGACAGCGTAATTGCGTGCAGTGATAGAAAAAGTATCGGCGTGCTCCGGAGGAAGAACGCGGCGCCCAAGCGAACGGCCTGTTTCTGTAAACACTTCTATTACACTTTGGTCCAAGAAGATACGCAACTTGATTGGCTGTCCGTAATTCTGCGGCACGGTCAAACATTCCGGGGCGGTAGCACGCAATGCGGCGGTGTCATCGCATGCGTTGGTTGCATCGAGCAGCATGACACAGTCGACCTTCCAATCTTCATCTGGGCGGAATTGTTCACCGCGGTTGGTGAAAAGAGAAAGGGCGGTGTAATATTTGCCGTCTCCGCTGCGGAATAATTTAAGCGTCGGCGTTGCGTCCGGATGGAATTCTAGCGTTAGATCAATTTCCACTGCAGTTCCGCGCGCTGCGTCCACAACAACCTCTTGCCCGGCCTGTACGGTGAAAGGGGATACGACTCTTTCGTTCCGACGCAATGTTTCAATTTGCTGTGCAACCTCCACGCGTATGCGCTGCTTATCCTGCGCAGGATAAAGTTTATGCGGCAAACTCATGCAGGCATCAAAGCCGACGCAGTGCATAACATATACAGCTGTTGGCACACCGTTGCCTGTGGGATCTGCACAGGCAGCCGGTGCCATATAACCGCCGAAAAGGGTTGCTGGAGAAAGCTGTTCTCCACCGACGGCATGCAAACGCATCTTTGTGCGATCCAATCTACCAATCAAATATTCCGGCCCATTGCGGTGGCTAAAAGTCAGCAGCAATCTGCCGTCTGCATCGGGCCCAAAAGGAACAATATACGGGCATGCTCCATCATCCCCATTGGCATTGAACGTGTCATCCACCAGAAACGGATGCTCATAATGCCATTCCTTGAGGTCTGTAGAAGAAAAGAGGTATTCCTGTCTTGTAAATGTATCATCTGCCCGACGCTGCACCCCGCCGCAAATACCCCAGTATTTTCCTTGGTCAAAAAACAATGTTCCGTCGTAGAGAGCTGGATACTCTGCGTACGGCACACGGCGCCATTCTGGAAGAGAGCAATCCCCTGCAACTGCGGGGCCGTGCGTGGTGCGTTCCCAATTTAAAAGCAGCGGATCGTTGCTCGTCTGACAATATAAGCCTGTATGTGCCCCATGTCCATAATAGAGGATGCTGGCGCAACTATCCGTTGTACATGCTCCGCCTGACCAGGAGGATTCTTCATTTTCCGAAGGATCCGGATAAATAGCATAGGGCAGCTCTGTCCAATGGACTAAATCTCGGCTGACAGCGTGTCCCCATACCATATAGCGCTCTACAAGCTGTTGAAAAAATAAATGGTATCTGCCATTCCAGTAGCAAAAGCCGTTCGGGTCGTTCATATATCCTTCTGCGTTTACAAAGTGATATACGGGTGTCCATCGATTTTGGTAGCGCTCAGCCCGCGCTTGCTTCGCTTGTTGCATGAAAGGATCCTTTAGCAGGGTTTGGCATTGTTGCTGCTCAGAAAGCGGATAGCGTTCTGCTCTGCGGTATTGATACAAATTGAAATTCGGCATTTGTTTTCTTCCTCTCGTTCGGTTGCACTTATTCTATCATATCCCGCGGTGCTTTGCAAGCTTTTTCTACGTTTACAGTTGCTTTATAACGCAAAAGCCGCGACCGTGGATACAAGATAAACGCTTGACTTTTTGCAAGCAAACCATTATACTTAACCGTATCTGAAACGATAGATATCACATTTGCGGCATGCGCAAAGGAAAGGAACAAGAAAGACAATGAAGGTTCGCAATATGCTTGGAGCAACCTCAAAAACTGCTCCCTCTGATTGCAGTATCGCCAGTCAGATTCTGATGACGCGCGGCGGCTATATGAAATATATGTGCAATGGGATTTACTCGTTGTATATGCCGACACGACGTATCACACGGAAGATTGAACAGATCATTCGTGAAGAAATGGATGCTGTGGATGGACAAGAAGTACTTTTTCCAGTGGCGATGCCTGCTACTCTGTGGGAAGAAAGCGGCAGATTTACGGCAATTGGCAATGAACTGGTGCGTTGGAAAGATCGCAGTGGCAATCCGATGGTGCTTGGCATGACGCATGAAGAGGCGGCGGTGCATTTGGCGCGCAATACGGCACAATCTTATGTAAATTACCCATTTATGATTTACCAGATTCAAACGAAATTCCGCGATGAACCCCGTGCACGCGGCGGACTAATTCGTGTGCGTGAATTTACAATGAAAGATGCATATTCATTCCATACCTCTACTGAGGATTTACAGGCGTATTATGACAGGGTGTATGCTGCATATGAGCGAATCTTCCGCCGTTGCGGCGTACGGCGGTTTGTGGGCGTGCAGAGTGACAGTGGTATGATGGGGGGGAGTGTTTCGCACGAATTTATGCTGCTGACCCCGATTGGAGAGGATACTCTTGCTATCTGCCCGGCATGTGGATATAAAGCCAATATGGAGGCTGCTGCGTGTGTTGTGCACAATGATCCTGCAGAGCCGGTGCCGTTGCAAAAGGTGCATACGCCGGGTACAAAAACCATTGAAAAACTCGCGTCCTTTTTGCATGTGGAAGAAAAGGCACTTATTAAGGCAGTGGTATATCAGCAGAATCTTGACGATCGCTATGTCATTGTCTTTTTACGTGGAGATTTGGAAGTGAATGAAACAAAGCTGCGCAATTATTTGCATGCAGAAATTCACGCAGCGGAGGTAGGCCCGCAGAGCGGGATTGTGGCCGGTTTCATTGGTCCGTACAATTTGCAGGCAGCATGTACTGTGGTATATGACCGGTCTTTGCAAGGCATTGATAATTTAACTTGCGGCGCAAATGAGGAAGACTACCATTATACAGGCCTTTGTATTCGTCGGGATATTGGCGAGGTGGAATATGTTGATGTTGCAAAAACATATGCCGGTGCGCTTTGTCCTCAGTGCGGAAAGCCGGTACTTTCCATTGAAAACGGAATTGAAATCGGAAACATTTTCCAACTTGGCACCAAATATACAAAGAGCATGGAAATGACTTATCTGGATCAAAACGGGCAGGCGCAGTACCCGATTATGGGATGCTATGGCATTGGCGTGGGACGCTTGTGCGCATCCGTATGCGAGGAAAGCCACGATGATTGGGGGCCGATCTGGCCGATCAGTATTGCACCATGGCAGGTCGAAATTTGCAATTTACGCGCGTCTGATACCGTTGTAAATGAGACTGCCCTATCGCTTTATCAAACCTTACAAAATGCGGGCGTTGAGGTTTTGTACGATGATAGAGATATTCGTCCCGGTGCGATGTTTGCCGATGCGGATTTATTTGGAATTCCCGTGCGGGTTGTAATCAGTCCCAAAACTTGTGAAAAGGGCATTGCAGAGCTTTCCCTGCGCGATAAGAGTTATCGTGAGGAGATTCCGCTTGCGGATGCTGCACAGCAAATTCTGGCATTGATACAGAAGCTGATGCAGCCGTTTGAGGCATGAGCGGCGTGCCGCTTCCGACGGCAGAAGAACTTTTCGCACAAATTACGCGAGAGGATTTTTGCCGTGCGGTTCTCTCAGGATGTCGGGACTGTTCTGTACGGCGGATAGTAGTTTGTGCACGAACAATGCACGGTGCGCGCCGGATACAGACGGAACGCGCTATGGCAGATGGCCGGGTGTATCATGAAAACTTGGAACCGCAGGCGGCAGCAGAACAGCTTTTTTCACTTTTTATTTCGCAGTTTCGTCAGGCCAATTTTTTCTTTGCGGCAGAGGCATTTTCAATCCGAAGATCCAAAAAAGGAATGCTAACGGTTTTACGGGATTTGTCAATAACCGCGCGGGAGCAGCCGCAACCGCAAGGACATGACCGAATGAAAAACAGGCTTATGACGGAGGATGCGCTTGTGTTTTTGCAGGCGTTGTCATTATGTGGGGCAGACGGAAGAATTTATGATCGTGCACGTCCGAAATACAGGCAGATCTGCCGCTTTCTTGAAATATTAGACGATGTATACGATGAATTGCCAGCACAGGGTGTTTTGTGTGTGCACGATTTGTGCTGTGGAAAAAGTTATCTTTCTTTTGCTGTATATGCATACCTAACGCAGTACCGAAAAAGAAGTGTGCAAATGTATTGTGTAGACCGAAAGCCGGATGTAATTGCGTTTTGTGCACAAATTGCGCACCAATGTGGTTTTACGGGTATGGAATTTCTTTGCGCGGATATTTCCTCCGTGGCATTGCCTGCGCCGGATCTTGTGGTTTCGCTGCATGCCTGCGATATGGCAACGGACCTTGTACTTTCGCATGCCGCGGCATGTCGGGCGAGTGTGATTCTTGCAACGCCCTGCTGCCAGCATGAGCTATATGGTAAGGTACATGTATCGGCGTTTTCTTTTTGGGAGGAACAACCTCTGCTGTGGCATAAATTTACGGATACTGTGACAGATGCGTTGCGTTGCAAATGGTTGGCAGCACAGGGATATCGTGTGCAAACAGTGGAGCTGGTGGATCCTGCGCAGACACCGAAGAATACCTTACTGCGTGCGGTGCGTCGCAGTGTGGACAATGATGCATTGCGCGCAAGCTATGCCGCAGAGTATCGCGCGGCCTGTGCAATGCTTGGATATGCGCCACAGTATTTGCAGATGGAAAAAACAGAAGGAGAGAAAGAAGCATGACGGAATATCGTATTGCAAACAAGGCGGATTTTCAAGCAATTGTAGATTTTTCCAATGAGGTATTTTCGCGTACCGTTGATGAGTTCGGTGTGGCGCAGTATGACCATGCTTTTTTTCAAACGCTGTTGCCTAAGGTATACCAGGATGCTACAACGGCGACATGGCATCGCATCGCGGAGGAAGATGGAAGGATATGCGGCTGTGTTGCAACCTTTCCACTGCAATATCAAGTCGGTACATATTCACTTCGCTGCGCAGGCATCGGCACGGTGGGAGTTTCCCACGCACACCGTGGAAAAGGGTATATGAAGCGCTTGATGCACGACAGCATGGCAGCTGCAGAGCAGGGTGGATATGATTTTGCATTGTTAGGCGGTTTACGGCAAAGATATGCACATTACGGCTTTGAGTTAGCCGGGATAGATCCGGTTTTTATTTTCACAGCTGATAATGCGCGGTATTTGTTCGGCAAAGATGTAGCACAAGGATATACCTTTCAAACGGTAACGCACTCGGATGAAACATTATTGGATTTGATGTATGCGCAAAACGAGAACGCACTGCAACATGTTTGCAGAAGCAGGGAGAAGCTGTATGATACTCTACTTTCCTTTGGCTCTGTACCGATTGCCTTTTTTGATGTAACCGGCGAATATGCAGGATATTTGCTTGCCCGTGCGAATGGCGCCGTGTGGGAGTTTCGTCCATTGCAACCTGAGCATGCGCTGCGGGTTTTAGCAGACTATACGCGGGCGGGGGCATATGAGCAGCTTACGATACATCGGGTAGGGGCACACGAGACCGCACTTTTGCGTACGCTGAGCGATGGCTGTGAAGATTGCGCACTGCGGCGTTGTGACAGTATTCGTATTTTTCGCTATGAAACGACGCTGCGTGCATATCTTGCTTTGCGTGCAATGACTACGCCGCTGCCGGATGGATCGCTCGTACTCGGCTTTGCCAACGGTGAAGTGTTGCAGATGACTGTTTCTGACGGAAAAAGTACGGTAGTGGCAACAGAGCGGGAACCGCTGTATACGCTTTCTCATGCAGATGCGGTTAAGTTGCTGTTTGGGCCGTTTACTTTGTTTTCCGATTGTGGATATTTGCTGCCAGCCGCGGCGAGAGCTTGGTTCCCGCTCCCCTTTGCATTGAATGCTGCCGACGATATTTAATGTTGCGAAAATCCAGCCACGGTGTCTTTGTGAGAAGAACGGAGGTTTGTATATGGATCGTATCCATTTTCCAGAGCAGGTTTGGGAAGACATCATCATATTGGAGAGTGAAGGCAGATTTGCTATGGTGGATACAGGCAACCCCTCATCGGCAGACCGTGTAGTTTCCTATCTGCGTGCCTTGGGAGCCAAATCGCTCGATTTTATAATATTAACGCATTTTCATTCAGACCATTTCGGAGCATGCGAAGGAATTGCGCAGCAGCTGCCGGTTGCACGCATATACAGCAAAACATACAGCGGTTGTGATGCGGTGGGGGACGGTGGGCAAACTTATGCAGATGTAGACCGTGCCCGTCGTATAGAGGAATATGCAGCGATGTTGCAGCGGCTTGGAGCATACGCAAGTGTTTGCGAAATTACACCACAGACTGCGGCGTTGACGCTTGGGAATATGGTATTAACTTTATATAATAAAGACAACATTGTTTGGCGCCTTTTTAACGATCCAACGGAGAACCCGTATTATCATCGCTACGAATTCAATGAGAATAATAACAGCTGTGTCGTGCATGTGCAAACGGTACATGGCGGCAGTGCACTGCTTTGCTCTGATTGTTATGATGAACCGCTGCGCTACGCGCCGGGGGCACATATGATCACACAGATTGCGCAAGCGCTGCGTGCACCTGTGGATGTGTTGAAGATGGTGCATCATGGTTGTGGCGACTTTATTACAGAACAAGCGGCACGCTTGCTTACCCCTGCCTATGCTGTTGTTTCCAGAGATACCGCGGACCAGGCTCTGTTTGCTAAATTGTTGCAGTATGCGCCGGGTATGCAAACGATATTTTGTACGGGTGGCACACATATTTTTACGCTGGATGCACCGGGACAGAGCACCCACACCTTTCTCCCGCACAAAATGTAAAAAAATTAACAATTATTTCAAGCAATCTGTTTTCTTTTCTCTATGACCGTGGTAGAATAAAGACAATGCAGCGGATGGATAACATCCGGAAAGGAAGGAAATAGTATGGCCAACAAATTTGTCCTCAATGAAACTTCGTATCATGGTGCAGGTGCAGTTCAAGAGATTGCAACAGAGGTGAAAGCACGCGGCTTTCATAAAGCGCTTGTTTGTTCAGATCCGGATTTGGTACGCTTTGGTGTGACAGCAAAAGTTCTCTCTGTCCTGGATGCCAACGCACTGGACTATGCATTGTATACTGATATTAAGCCGAACCCGACCATTGAAAATGTACAATCCGGTGTGGCTGCATATAAAGCTGCCTGTGCGGATTATATTATCGCAGTCGGCGGTGGCTCCTCTATGGATACGGCTAAGGCAATCGGCATCATCATTACAAACCCGTCTTTTGCCGATGTACGCAGTTTGGAGGGTCTTGCACCGACGCAGAAGCCCTGCGCACCGATTATTGCTGTGCCAACCACTGCGGGAACTGCAGCAGAGGTTACGATTAACTATGTAATTACAGATGTAGAAAGAAAGCGCAAGTTTGTATGTGTGGATCCACATGACATTCCGGTTGTGGCAATTGTTGATCCGGACATGATGTCTTCCATGCCTGCTGGGCTGACTGCTTTTACAGGAATGGACGCATTGACGCACGCGATTGAAGGGTATATAACAAAAGGTGCGTGGGAACTGTCTGATATGTTTCATCTTAAAGCGATTGAGATTATCGCACGCTCACTACGCGGCGCTGTGAAAAATGAAAAAGAGGGACGGGAAGGAATGGCGCTTGGTCAGTATGTAGCCGGTATGGGCTTTTCCAATGTTGGGCTCGGTGTAGACCATTCCATGGCACATACGTTGTCCGCATATTATGATACTCCGCACGGGAAAGCCTGTGCAATTCTTTTGCCGACGGTTATGGCATACAATGCTCCTTTCAGCGGAGAAAAGTATCGTGAAATTGCCAGAGCAATGGGTGTACAGGGGGTTGACAGCATGTCGCAGGAGGAATATCGCGCCGCGGCTGTTCAGGCAGTACGCACATTGGCAGAAGATGTCGGAATCCCGGTCACTCTTGCCGGTATTGTACGCGAAGAGGATATTCCTGCATTGGCTGCTTCTGCTTATGCGGATGCATGCCGTCCGGGGAATCCGCGAGAGACTTCAGAGGCGGATATTGCGGAATTGTTCCGTTCTCTTCTGTAAACAATTTAGTAAAATAAAGGGGCTGTAAAGAAACAGCCTGCGAAAAACGGAGGATTCCAGGAATGGGATCCTCCGTTGACTTTTGCCAGCGTATTTGCCGTGTGGAATCCGTTTTGTGGGTAGAATAATGGGCACACCAACCACATCCACAGAAAACTGTTGATTTTGGCAGGTAAGAGACCAAATCCACAAATTCGCTGAGCTTGTAAAATAAAGTGTGTAAGTTCAAAAAAACTTGCACACTTTTTTGTATATGCTCAAAAGTGTGCAACAATAAAAGAAAGGACAAAAAAGGAATGAGCGAAATGGCAAAGAAAAAGGAAAGCACACCGGGCGAGAACCTCGCAAAGCAGATGATTGAACAGTATCATCCGAAAAGCGTTGCAGATATGCAAAACGCCATGAAAGACATTTTCGGACCGATGTTTGAGACAATGTTTCAGGGTGAAATGAACAGTCACCTTGGCTATGAAAGCAACGATCACGGTGCAAAGTCAACCGACAACCGTTGCAACGGTTCCACAAGCAAAAAGATTAAGACAAGCTCTGGCGAAGTAGATATCAAGGTGCCTCGTGACAGGGATTCCAGCTTTGAGCCAAGACTTGTTCCCAAGCGTCAAAAAGATGTATCGGAAATTGAAGAAAAGGTGCTGGCTAAGGTATCTCGTTTTCCAAACATAATATGACGTTCATTACTCCACCATGAGATATCAGCAAGACATTGTCATTTTTGACCTATTTTTTGAACTCATACCACGCATCTTTAATGCGATTAAAAAACTGTTCCGGGCTTTCTCCTCCGGACTATGATTTCGCCCAGTCGAGAGAACGCCAATACAATCCGGGATGCTTCTTTGATGCTTCTGTTTTCAGCATTCCTGCCAGTAGTCCATTGTTACTTTTCCAAAACTGAGGCAAAAATATAATTGGCAAAGAAAGCCCATAGGCAACAATTTCTGCTGTTTCTTTTGCTCTGACCAAATCACTTGCATAAATTTGCGTAATGCTCTTATTTCGCAATTCGCCCTTTGCCGGATGAACCTGCTTCTTCCCTTTTTCGGTCAGCACATATGTACTTCATCCTCCATATCGATTGGAGGGGTCTGCTCCGTGCCTCATAAAATAAATCATTTGATTGCGCCTCTAAAGTTAAGTTTAACAAGCTCCGATTTGTCAAAGGAAGATTATATCAATAAATAAGTTGAACGACAACCCCGCAAGGCCTATTCCGTACAGCAGGTAAAAACAGTACCTGTTACCTTCCGAATCCAAAGCCTTTGGTGAAGAGTGAAAAGTGAAGAGACAAAAAGTAATCCCCAAGGATAAATCCTCGGGGATTTGGGAGTTTTGAACTTAATGACACGAATAAAATGTGCCTGAAAAACGAGGATTTCTTACTTTTTATCTGTTTTTATTTAAAAATATCATACCGCCAATTTACAGTTGTAAATCCAACATCATTTGCTGAAAAACCGCCATGTGACTTTGCATACTCTCCATATTGCAAATCGTCAAAAGGCAGTAAACCTTTATCAATAATATCATTCACAACAAAAGCGAAAATGTTGAAATACATTTCATTGGTTGCTTTGCCATCTGCAAAACGAATATTACAGCAATTATTCAGTTTAAACCCGTGAGCCTCGTCAATTCCACAACCTGCAATAGCTATTAAATCGTCATTTTGGAATACACCGTATTCCATCACAGATGGATCTTGATAATGTTTTTCGTTTAGCAAATGATTAATATATCCATCAGTTTTTCCGTTTGCCCATTTTAAAATGTTGTCCTTATCTGCGTACGATAATTCTCTAATAATAACATTTTGGGGTAAATTATTTTTTATATGGTCTCCCAAATACAAGGATTGAGGGGTTGATTCAATTTCGCAATTAATGCCATATGATTTCAGATTCTCTCTCACTTTCTCGGGATTTTCATTTGAATAAAAGTTTATTGGACTATCAAATCGTTTTATCCACTCTGCTAGCAATGAAAAATCATCACTCACTAATTCCAGCCACACGCCACCGTTTCTGTCATCACCAATTCCTATAAATCCCTTTTCATAGTTACCTGATGGTGCTACTATTTGAAGTCCCATACATTTAATGGTTGTGCAAAAATATCCGTAACGCTTGCTGTCTTGTTCTAACAGATAATCAATAATTAAATCAGAATCAATTTGCTTGAAATCGCAATTTTCGTGAAGAAATCTATTCACACAGGAAGAATCTGTTAATTCATTCCAAGAAAGAACCTTGCTCTTATTTTGTTTTCGATATTCACTTGGCGTAACATTATAAATTTTTTTAAATGCTTTTATAAAGCCTTCATGGGAATCATAACCAACTTCTAATGCAATATCTAGTACGGTTTTATCGGTATTTCGTAAAAGCTCAACAGCCTTTTTAATTCTCATATAATTTACATACGACATAACAGTAAATCCTGTATGAGCAAGGAAAATCCGATTAAAATAATCAATAGAAAATCCTGCAAAATCAGCTACATTTTCTACGGGCATATCTGCATTATTAAAGTTTTTCTTTGCATAGTGAACGGCTTTGCTAATAAGTTCGGTGTTTTCCATAATTTTCTCCTTTAAATTTTTATAAAAAGCACTCTTTACATCATTTATTATAAATGAAAAAAACAATAAAATCTTGAACAAAAGCGTCTTCCTTATTAACAATTATAATGTTATACAAAATTTGTATAGACATAGTTTAATAGACAAATTTTGTCCCTATTGTGCCTCAACCATAGCATAAAAGTGATAATAAATCAATGCGGAGCATTGCATATCATCAATTCCGCAAGGAATTTCATATCATCAAAACGAAGTTTTGTATATCATCAAGCCGACAGAAATGCACACTTCGTGTGATGAGATACAAATGCGACTTGTCGCATTTGATGATATACACGCTATCGCGTGATGATATGCCAAGCCTGTCGGCTTGGATAAAAAATTCTCTTTACTTTCGTAAAGAGAATTTTTTGGGTAGTTCGAACTTAATGACACGAATTAAAAATGCCTGAAAACTGAGTGATTTTCTTATGCTCTAAAATTATCTCCACAATCATGACAAAAATAAATTTTTCTT
>JAXDZV010000056.1:0-7715 GCA_034086705.1 Eubacteriales bacterium
CATCAGTATTCAGTATTTCTGGCACAAATCCTGCACAGATGCCTTGAATCTTATGTGGCCCCGAGATTCCCTTTGAAAGCACCGGAGAAGTAGCAGGCTCTACAGCGACAACACGTATTTGCGGATTCTTGCTTTTGAGAAATTCACCAACCCCGGTAATCGTTCCACCTGTTCCGACACCTGCCACAAAAATATCCACCTGTCCGTCGGTGTCCTCCCAAATTTCAGGGCCGGTTGTCGCACGGTGAATTGCAGGGTTTGCAGGATTTTCGAACTGGCCGGGAATAAAACTATTCGGTGTCTGTTCGGCCAATTCTTTCGCTTTTTCAATTGCCCCCTTCATCCCCTTTGCTCCTTCTGTGAGCACCAACTCAGCACCGTATGCCTTCAGTAAATTTCGCCGTTCTACGCTCATAGTCTCCGGCATCGTCAAAATCAACCGATACCCCCTTGCCGCAGCAACAGAAGCCAATCCGATACCCGTATTGCCGCTGGTTGGTTCGATGATCACAGCGCCCGGCGCAAGTTTACCGCTGCGTTCTGCGTCATCCAGCATAGCCCTTGCAATCCGGTCTTTTACACTGCCGGCAGGGTTAAAATATTCAAGCTTGGCATACAAATCGGCCTCCAATTCTCGTTTGGCAGCATAGTTACCAAGCCTCAAAAGCGGCGTACCGCCAATCAGATCCGTAATTTTCTCATAAATTTTCATAACCATACCTCCCTAAAATAATAAATTTTCTTCGCATGCGCCTTACTGCGGCAGCGCGGCAGCATTTCTAACCGGATGTAGCACATATTTCTGGATGCCGGGACATCGCTGAATCACATACATTTTTGTCTCTCCCTTTATAACCTACTAATCATATAGTTTTTATGTGGATTATAATACCACGAGAATGTCCGTCTGTCAAGTACTTTTTCAAATTTTCCACACGATATAATTTTTATAAATAAAGAAGGATACTTTTCATGTCTGAAAAAGCAATTATCGCCATGAGCGGCGGCGTTGACTCCAGTGTAGCAGCCTATCTTGCAAAACAAGCAGGATATACTTGTATCGGCGTTACCATGAAACTTTTTGCAAACACGGATATCGGCGTTTCCAGAGCGCATAGCTGCTGTTCATTGGACGATGTTGAGGACGCTCGTAGCGTTGCAAAACAGCTCGGCATGCCGTATTATGTATTCAACTTCGCCGATCGGTTTGAGCAAACTGTAATTAAACGGTTTATTCATGACTACGAAAACGGAAGAACACCAAATCCTTGCATTGACTGTAACCGGTATTTAAAATTTGAAAAACTGTATCGGCGTGCACAAGAACTGGATTGCAGCTATGTTGTGACCGGTCATTATGCACGTATTGAGAAAAATGGCGATCGTTTTTTGCTCAAACGCGGCTTGGACCCCGCCAAAGATCAAAGTTACGTGCTGTATGCTATGACACAGCAACAGCTTTCCCACACACTGTTCCCTTTGGGTAGTATGCAAAAAGAAGCAGTGCGTGCACTTGCAACTTCTTTGCAATTCTGCAATGATCGCAAACCGGATAGTCAAGACATCTGTTTTGTGCCGCAAGGGAAGTATGCAGATTTCATCACAAACTATACCGGAAAAACATACCCCACCGGCTCTTTTGTTGACACAAGCGGAAACGTACTCGGTGAACACCGCGGAATCATTCGCTACACAGTCGGACAGCGAAAGGGGCTGGGCCTCGCCTTGCCGCAGCCACTGTATGTTTGCAATATCAATGCAGAGGAAAACAAAGTTGTGCTTGGCCCTTCCGATTCTCTGTATGCACGAAAACTGACAGCATGCGATGTCAATCTTATTTCCGTGCCCTCTCTGCCCCATCCCATGCGTGTACACGCAAAGGTGCGTTACCGACAAGCTGAACAACCTGCCACCGCTGTGCAATCTGCAGATGGACTCTTACATGTATCTTTTGATACGCCGCAACGTGCCATTACCAAAGGACAAGCTGTCGTTTTATATGACGGTGATATCGTCGTGGGAGGCGGCACCATCTGTGAAGTCGGCACCTGAAACATAAAACCGAAAGGCAAACAGCCTTTCGGTTTTGCATTTATTTGTGGTTTTTCGCAAAGTTCCATGCATCGCGGCACATATCCTCAATGCCGAGTTTTGCCGTCCATCCCAATTCATTTTTTGCCTTTGTCGGGTCTGCAAAGCACTCTGCCACATCTCCGGGGCGACGCGGAGTCACTGTATAAGGTATTTCCATTTCACACGCCTTTTCCAAAGCATGTATAATATCAAATACGGAATATCCGTTTCCGGTTCCTAAATTGTATGCATCGCACTTATTCTCTTGCCGCACCTTTGCAATTGCAGCCAGGTGCCCCTTTGCTAAATCCACTACATGAATATAATCGCGTACACCGGTTCCATCCTTGGTAGGATAGTCATCTCCATATACTGTAATAGATGGGGTTTTTCCCATAGCAACATCCAAAAGACGGGGCATCAGGTTATTCGGAATACCATTGGGATCTTCCCCGATCAAACCACTTGCATGTGCACCAACCGGATTGAAATACCGAAGTAATGCAATGGACCAATCAGAATCTGCCGCCCAAAGATCACGGAGAATGTTTTCAATCATTAACTTGGTAGAGCCATACGGGTTGGTTGTGGACAGCGGAAAATCCTCACGAATCGGCACCGTCTTCGGTGCACCGTATACCGTGGCGGATGAAGAAAAAACAATACGTTTGCACCCGTGGCGTTGCATTGCTTGCAACAAAACCAATGTCCCGGTGATATTGTTATGATAATAAGCAAGCGGCTTTTGCACACTTTCCCCCACTGCCTTCAGGCCTGCAAAATGAATCACTTCCGTAATATCATTTTGAGAAAAAATGTGCTCCATTGCATCGGCATCCAACATATCTGCCTGATAAAATGGAAAATTTTCCCCTGTTAGCTCTTTGACCGCTTCAACCGCACTCATCTTGCTGTTATGAAAATTATCAAACACCACAATTTTTTCACCTGCCTGTAAAAGCTCAACGCAGGTGTGCGTGCCGATAAAACCGGCCCCGCCTGTAACTAAAATAGCCATCGCTTCTCTCTCCTTACTGGTCTTGTACATTTACTAACCAGCACATATCCTACCATATTCTGCCCCTGTTTGCAACGGGTTTTGAAAAAAAACGAAACAAAGTCCTGCTTGTATGTACCTTTTCTTGATAAAACAGCACCGATTTTGCTATCTTTGCAAAGTCGGTGCTGTTCTGCTATACAGCTATTCTCGGGTTTCAAATACCGCATTCGGCTCCATCGTTTGCAACAACTCCGGAAAGCACGTTTTATTCGTCATCCTGTCCGGAACTGTCTTTTTCTCCGTCTGCATCATCGTCTGAGTCCGAATCGTTTTTTTGCGAAGGAAAATTCGGTGCTCCGTATGCAAAACCATGCATATGGTTTTGCTCTTCCTCTCGATGTCTGCGGGCCTGTTCATCCTCTGCACGGCGCTCTTGCTCTTGCTTTTTGCGCCTTGCATCTTCCTCAGCCTGTTTCTTTCGTTTTTCTTCAACCATAGCATTCAGCGATTCTTCTGAAGCTCCCTGCTCAAGATATGCCTTGAACTGGTCGCCTGTCATCACTTCATACTTGACAAGATATTCGGCAACAAAACGCAGCTTTTCTTCATTCTCATCCAGCAACTGCTTTGCGCGTGCATATGCTTCTTCTATGATTGCTCGAATTTCCGTATCAATCTCTGCAGCAATTTTCTCTGAATAGCCGTTAGAGTTGTTGATCTCATACCCCAAAAACACTTCATCCCGATCGCTCCCCCAAACCACAGGGCCGAGTTTCTCACTCATGCCGAGTCGCGTCACCATGCGGTTTGCTATGCGGGTTGCACGTTCCATATCATTTGAAGCACCACCGGAAATATCGTCAAAGACTAATTCTTCCGCCGCACGTCCACCCAACAACATACAGATACGATCTTGCAGTTCCTTGCGATATACGGAATACTTATCCTCTTCCGGAATGCTCAGAGTGACCCCAAGTGCGTTGCCGGAAGGAATAATTGAAATTTCATGCACTGGGTCATTTCCCGGAAGCAAATAGCTAATCAATGCATGGCCCGCCTCATGGTATGCCGTTTTGCGCTTTTCCGCTTCTTTAATATGCATAGACTTTTTCTGCGGCCCCATAACGATCTTGGAGAAAGCCTGTTCAATATCATCCATCCCGATCAGGCTTTTATTTTTGCGCGCTGCCAAAAGCGCAGCTTCGTTTAATAAATTAGCCAAATCTGCACCGGTAAACCCGGCAGTGGTACGTGCAACTACCGACAAATCCACGTCAGAAGCCAAAGGCTTGTTTCTGGCATGCACCTTTAAAATTTCTTCTCTGCCACGAATATCCGGCTGATGGACAGTTATCTGCCGGTCAAAACGCCCCGGACGCAACAAAGCGGGATCCAAAATATCCGGGCGGTTGGTTGCAGCCATTACGATGATTCCTTCGTGTGTGCCAAAACCATCCATTTCTACCAAAAGTTGATTGAGCGTTTGCTCTCTTTCATCGTGACCGCCGCCTAAACCTGCCCCACGATGTCGACCGACCGCGTCGATTTCGTCAATAAAGATAATCGATGCCGGGCTTTTGCGTGCTGTTTCAAACAAATCTCTAACACGGGAAGCCCCCACACCAACATACATTTCCACAAAATCCGAACCGGAAATTGAATAAAAAGGCACATCCGCTTCCCCTGCTACAGCTTTTGCCAGCAACGTTTTACCAGTACCGGGCGGGCCAACCAGAAGCACCCCACGCGGAATCCGTGCTCCCAAACGTACAAATTTTTGTGGATCACGCAAAAAGTCTACTACCTCGCGCAATTCCTCTTTTTCCTCGTCTGCTCCGGCAACATCTGTAAAATAGACCTTCTTTTTGCTCTCAGAGGCCACCTTCGCGCGCGCTTTGCCAAATGAAGCAATCTTACCGCCCTTGCCACCTGCCTGATTCATCATAACAATCCAAATAATTACAAAGATGACAACAACCAGCAACATCGGTAAATATGCAACCCACCAGGGAACCTTGCTGTATGGCTCAATATCCAGCTTTTTGATGATTCCCTTTTCATATTGCTTCTCAACCGTGTCAGCAAAACGCTCCAAATAGGTATCATAATCACGCAGTTGGAAGGATGTTACTTTTCCCTCGGTATCTGTCAGCGTTAAAACGTCCTTTTTATCCAAGGCAACCTGCGTAACCTTTTCCTCGTTGAGCATGGACAGAATCTGACCATAGTCTGCTTGTTCCGCTTCTCCGATGCTGAAAATATAGGAAACGAAAAAAATCAGCCCAACGATCAAAATCAGGTAAAATAAAATTGATTTCAAGGAATTTTTCATTGTTTCATCCGTTTCTCAGCGACTTTGCAAAAATATTACCGCTGTTCTGCGCCGTTGGAACAGCCCGAATACAAAGAGTTATGCTTGATAAACCTCCGGCTTTAATATCCCGACATACGGCAATGCGCGAAATCTCTCCGCGTAGTCCAACCCATATCCCACGACAAATTCGTTCGGAATTTCTTTGCCGACATAATCCGGTGTAAAGCTAACCTCACGGCGGGTCGGCTTATCTAAAAGCGTACAGGTTCGTACACTTTTAGCACCTTTAAGCCGCAGATACTCACATAGATAAGAAAGTGTCTTGCCGCTATCAATGATATCTTCTACCACAAGGATATCACAAAGATTCAAATCTTTTCGCATCAGATCCAAAATAATATTCACGCTACCGCTTGTCACTGTAGACGCCCCGTAAGATGAAACCTTCATAAAATCAATCTCTACCGGAACCGTCAATTTTTTCATCAGCTCTCCCATAAATACAACAGAGCCCTTCAAAATACACAGCAGCAACAAATGTTTATCCTGCCCCGCATAGTCACGGCTGATCTGTGCAGCAACCCGATCAATAATCTCATCAATTTCTCGCTCGTCAATGAGTACCCGCTCAATCTCGTTTGGTATCATAGTCAAATCCTTTCCATTCAAAAATGATCGTCATACGCGTGGATTGCGAATCCAATGCCGGGTTCACATCGTCCCGCATGGAGCAATACGGCACCCAAAAAATACCGCTGTCGTCACAAAAAAGCGGAAGCGCCTGCCGCAACATCTGTGGCACCTTATTCTGGCTGAGCAGTTCTTTTACCGCATGCCGGCAACCACCGCTTTGATAACACTGTTTGTTAGTATACCCTTTTCTGGAATGAATGTACACAGCACCATTAAGTTTAGCAGAATTTATAACGGTACGTATAGATATTTTGTTAATTTTTGCATGCACTTCATTCTTTTCCACGAATTTCGTGTCACTCTCCCCTGTTTGCTGCACCGTAATTATAAATCCGTGCGATGTAAAATCATTAACGCCTTCATGCAGCACAAAACGATATACCCCGGCCGGTATACGTACCGCACTTTCCAAAAAAGAAAACGTGGTTCCATCGGTATAAAAGCGTACACCATGCGGCAACGTTAAATACCGAAAGGATTGTGCACAGGCACACAACGAGCGCATTTGCTGTGTATGCACAAGACTTGGATATTCCCCACACACTTTTTGATACAGCGTACCGAGAATTCTGCTATTGACAGCATCATGCAAACGAAGCAATGCACTGCAGGGGTAGCCGGGACCGGGATACCTCTTTAGAAAGGACTGCACAAACCCGGAAAAATACGCCTCATCTTCTGCGGCAAGCGCAGAATATGCTGCAATGTGCTCCACCGCACCGCGGTTAACCTGCACCAGTGCAGGCATCACCTGTGCCCGGATCAAATTTCGCGCATAATTTGTTTGATCGTTTGTTTCATCATATACATAGGTAAGCGCATGTTGCTGTGCATATGCCAAAAGCGCTTTTTTAGAGACCTGCAAAAGCGGCCGCACCAACCGCACACCGTTTGCCAAACAGCGGCTGGGAAGTAGCGGTGTCATACCGCGCGTGCCACAGCCACGTGCTAATCGGAACAGCACAGTTTCTGCCAGATCATCCTGATGATGCGCAACGCAAACACAGTCAAACGCCGGATGTGACCGGCAAAAGGATAAAAATGCAGCATACCGAAGCGTTCTGCCGGCTTCTTCTTCCCCCACTCTGTGTCGTGCAGCATATTCACCAACCGGGACCTGCACAGCTGTAAACGGAACGGCCAAAGAAGCACATAAAGAGCGACAGAAGCTCTCATCTCGCTCTGCATTGGCGCCGCGCAACATATGGTTCACGTGCAGTGCGTGCAGTGGGAAATTCTGCTCGTCCGAGAGCCGTTTTAAAAGATGCAACAGTACAACAGAATCTACTCCGCCAGATAAAGCACACAGAACGCCGCCACCAGAAAAAAACGATTGTGTGCGGCAATATGCCGCAAAAACAGCATACAGATCCGCATCCTTCATCATTCGTGCTCCCTATCCAGCGTTGTAAAGCGCGTAAACTGTCCCTGAAAGCCCATTTTAACTCGCTCTAAACTGCCGTGCCGATTCTTCGCAACGATAACCTCTGCCGTGCTGAGAGCCTGTTCCGCATTGTTATAATATTCGTCTCGATACAAAAACAAAACCATATCCGCGTCTTGTTCGATTGCACCCGAATCTCGCAAGTCAGAAAGCATCGGGCGCTTATCCTCCCGCTTTTCACTGGCACGGGA
>JAXDZV010000085.1:0-18098 GCA_034086705.1 Eubacteriales bacterium
TTTAACGGAGAAATCTACAACTTTGAATCGCTTCGCCAAGAGCTGCTCACACACGGGCATACCTTTCATAGCAAAACAGATACCGAGGTTCTGCTACACGGATACGAACAATGGGGAACCGACCTGTTACAGCGCCTACGCGGTATGTTTGCTTTTGTTTTGTATGATACCCGCCGCCGTCGCTTATTCGGTGCTAGAGATTTGTTTGGCATCAAACCGCATTATTATTGCCAATGCCAAGACGGCACATTTCTGTTCGGCTCAGAAATTAAATCTTTTTTAGAACACCCCTCATTTGTAAAGGAAGTAAACTGTGATGCGCTCCGTCCGTATTTGACATTACAATATTCCAGCACAGAGCAAACTTTTTTCCGCGGTGTATTTAAGTTGCCACCTGCACACTACTACTTGTATGAAAACGGCAATTTGGACATCCGGCCATATTGGGAAACGGTATTTCAGACGGAAAGCGGTGATTTTGATGCTTTTGTAGAACAAGTGGACCGCACCGTGCAACAGAGTGTTCAGCTGCACCGAATCAGTGATGTAAAGGTCGGTTCTTTTCTCTCAGGCGGTGTGGATTCCAGTTATATTACTTCGCTGTTGATGCCGGACCGAACCTTTTCTGTCGGGTTCTCGCACGAGCAAGATCCAAACTTTGATGAATCAGGGTACGCCCGCGCACTGTCTAAACAGCTCGGTATAGAAAATATCTCACAAATTCTCACACCGCAAGAATGTTTTGCGGCTTTTCCTGATATCCAATATCACATGGACGAACCACAATCTAATCCTTCGTGCGTACCGTTGTATTTTCTTGCAAAACTTGCTCGCCGCTATGTAACTGTTGTGCTTTCCGGAGAAGGTGCTGATGAACTCTTCGCCGGCTATGACTGGTACCGAGATACCCCGCAAGTGGCAAAATATAAGCGTATGGTTCCTGCAGCATTGCGTAGAGCCTTGGCTACCTGTGTAAAGCCTCTCCCTCCCTTTAAGGGGCGCAGCTTTTTGCTGCGCGGCAGCGGTATACCGGAAAACTATTTTCTTGGAGAAGCACTCGTTTTTTCGGACCGTGAAGCGCCGGCTTATCTCTCTGCCGACTGCCGCAGCGGGCCCGGGGCACAGCAAGTTGCAAACACATGTTATGCTGCTGTAAAAGATGCGGACGAGCTGACAAAAAAACTATATTTAGATATGCATTTGTGGCTTCCCGGCGATATTCTTCTCAAGGCAGATAAAATGAGTATGGCACATTCCTTAGAGTTACGCGTACCGTTCTTAGACCGTGAAGTCATGGAACTGGCAGAAAAAATACCTTCCGCGTATAAGGTGAATGACATCGATACAAAATATGTTCTTCGCATGGCTGCCGATCGGCATTTGCCGCATGCATGGGCAACCAGAAAGAAAAAAGGATTTCCCGTTCCCATTCGGTACTGGCTGCAGCAAGAGGAATATGCTGCTATTGTGCGCAGCTATTTTTCCAGTGATTATGCTGCAAAATTTTTCAATCAGAAAAAAATTCTGTCTTTGCTGGACGAGCACGTCCGCCAAAAAGCAAACAACGGCAGAAAGATTTGGACTATATATACCTTTCTTGTGTGGTATAAACGATTTTTTGTGGACGAGGCATAAGCATGACTGACTTTGACGGCAGAGTAATCCCGGTTTTAATCGGTGCTGATTTAAATTGTTACCATGTTGCGCGAGCATTTCACGAAGCATACGGCGTCTGCTCTTATGCATTTGGGCGATACGAAACAAGCGCTATCAAAAAAAGTCGCCTGATTCGGTTTAAGGCAGTTCCTGCGCTGGAGCAGGACGATGTTTTTTTACAAACCATGCTGACGTTTGCCGCTGAACAGCCGGCGGAGGTCCCCAAAATACTTCTCGGCTGCACAGATGATTACGCCAATCTGATTGCCCGCCATAAAACAACTCTACAGCAGCACTCTTTTCTCATTCCATACGGCGAGGAGCAATGTATGGACTTTCTTCAGTCAAAAGCCAATTTCTATCGTCTGTGCGAGCAGCGTTCCATTCCTTACCCGAAAACCTACATTCTTTCCCCAGGTGCCAATCGAAGCATTGACACCTTTTTACCGCAAGCACTCGGCTTCTCTTATCCAATCATTGTCAAGCCGTCAAACAGTATACGGTATTGGAAATTCCCCTTTCCAGGCATGAACAAAGTCTATCAGGCAAACGATCCTGCTCAGGCAAAAGCAATTGCAGACACTATCTTTGCCTCCGGGTATGATGATGATCTTATTCTGCAGGATTTCGTCGTCGGCAACAACTCAGCAATGTTTGTCCTAACAGCGTACAGCGGTGCAGACGGCAAGGTGAGAATGATGCGCTTGGGACATGTTCTGCTGGAAGAAAAAACGCCGAAAGGGAAAGGCAATCATACCGCAATTCTCACCGAAAACCGTCCACAGCTCCTTGCGCCGTTTCGCGCACTGTTAGAAGATCTGCATTACGTCGGTTTTTCAAATTTTGATATCAAGTATGACGCACGCGATGACAGCTTTCGCGTATTTGAAATCAATTTACGCCAGGGACGCAGTAATTATTATTGCACTGCCTCCGGTGCAAACATTGCAAAATGCTTGGTAGAAGATCTGATAGAGCATAAACCGCTCACTGTACCGAATGATACGGCACCGGAAATTTTTTGGAGTTATATCCCCAAAGCGGTAGTTTATCGTTATATGCACAATGCACCATTACAGCAGCGCGCACGGCAGCTTGCAAAAGAAAAAAAGTATTACTCTTCCCTTTGGTATCCTGCTGATTTGAAGGCCAATCCTGCAAGGTTGTTCTATGTATTGGCTCAGCAGTGCAATCAGTTTCGCAAATATTTCAAATACCGTGCTCTTTGCGAATAAAAAGGAGACAGACATATGTCGCATGCGCAAACACAAAAACTCGGTATTCTCGGTGGATTGGGCCCAATGGCAACTGTGTATTTCTATGAAATGCTTACCGCACATACAAAGGCTTGCTGTGATGCTGAGCACATTGATCTTGTTATTTCCTCCCGTGCCAGCACACCGGACCGTACTGCGTTTATAGTAGGGGAAAGCCCAATTGATCCAAGGACCGCAATGATAGAGGATGCACAGAAATTACAGAAATGGGGCTGTACGCAAATCGCTATTCCTTGCAACACGGCACATTATTTTTATGACAGTATCGCGGCAGCCGTAGACATTCCGGTTTTGAATATTATGGAAGAAACTGCTGCATTTCTTTGCGCTGACGGCGTGCGTTGCGCCGGTGTTTTGGCAACAGACGGCACCATTCGTTCAAAAAGCTATGAAAAATACCTCTCCGCGCGCGGCATCCGGTGTTTGACGCCGGAACCGCAAATGCAAACATACGTGATGGAGTTGATCTACGGCCAAATCAAAAGCGGATATCCGGCTGACATGAAACTCTTTCGTCGTTGTGCAGACGAGCTGTTTTCCGCCGGTGCAGAGCGAATTATTTTGGGCTGTACAGAATTGTCACTGATCCGCCGAGATGCACATCTGATCCCGCGCCGCAGCTATGTTGATTCCATGGAAGTGTTGGCAAAGTCAACAATTCTTGCTTGTGGCAAAGAACCAATCGGATTCGATTTTTGATTGGTGCAGTCCTGTGACTAAAGGAGAAACCGCATGCCAAGCATTTCAGCCTTGATTGCAAACTGCCCTGTTTCTCTGCGTCCGCGTAAAGCATGGCAGGAGCAATCCATACAGACCCTTACAACCGATTCCAGACAAACCGGGCCCAACAGTTGCTTTGTTTGCATGAAAGGTTGGATAACAGACGGGCACCGCTTTGCTCCCGATGCTTACGCAGCGGGATGTCGCTGCTTTTTCACGGAAGAACCCTTACAGCTTCCGGCGGATGCCAATGTTATACCTTTTCCAGACATGCGCGCTGCGTTGCCATGGCTTGCACAAGCGTTTTATGGCTTTCCGCAGGAGGGAATGCGCATCGTTGGCATCACCGGCACAAAAGGAAAAACCACCGTTGCCTGGTTGTTGTATGAAGTTCTCGCCCACTGCGGCCTGCCTTGCGGCATAATCGGAACGGTCGGCATCCGCTACGGCACTGTTCATTTGGAAAGTAAGAATACAACGCCGGATCCGCTTACATTGTATCAAACGCTGGCAAAAATGAAAAACGCCGGCGTACAAACTGTCTTGATGGAAGTCTCTTCGCAGGCACTTTTAACGCATCGCGTTGATTCTCTTTCGTTCGATACTGCAATTTACACCAATCTTTCAAACGATCATGTCAGCGCATTCGAGCATCCAAGCTTTGCAAACTACAAAGCTTGCAAGATGCGTTTATTCCGGCAATGTGATTTTGCTGTTTTAAACCGCGATGATGCTTATTTCGGTACTTTCGCTGCAGCCACCCCAGTACCATATGAAACATATGGTTTTTCTCCGCAGGCAAATTGGCGTATTGAACAAAACGACCCTACAGAGCAATCATTTAGGCTATATCACGGGCCAACTGGCGTACAGGTGCCGTTTTCCATGCCCGGTCCCTTTAATTTACAAAATGCTGCCGCGGTGCTATGTACCTGCGAACACTTAGGGGTTGCAGTGCAAAAAGCGGCTCCTTTGCTGGCACTGTGCACGGTTCCGGGCAGATTCGAGCGCGTCGAAGGTCTTCCTGGGATAAGCTGCATCATTGATTATGCACACAATGGCGCAAGCGCTGAGCTGGTGCTCCGTTGTGCACGAAAACAGAATCCGCGTCGCCTTATCGTTTTATACGGCTCCGTCGGTGGCAGAACACAACTGCGCCGTGAGGAGCTCGGTACAGTCTGCGCAGAACTGGCTGATTTTAGTATTCTGACGGCAGATAATCCTGACTTTGAGGATCCGCAAACAATTTGCAATGAAATTGCCTCCTTTTACGATGATCCGAAACGCTATATTATTATTCCGGACCGTGCCAATGCAATTAACTATGCAATTCATATTGCACAGCCGGGAGATATGCTGTTATTTCTCGGAAAAGGACATGAAACATACCAGCTCATTCGTGGCATTCGCCAGCCATTTTGTGAAAGAGAGCTGATTCGTGCTGCAATCCAGCAGCGTCTCAGCTTACATCCCCCTGCGCAAGAGCATCTGACAAGAGAGGAAGGTAAACTATGAACAGACGCAAAGCACGAGAAGCTCTTTTCTCCATGGCATTTTCCGCCAATTTTCAAGTTGAAGAAGACCCGGCCGTATTATACCCCATACTGCTGCAGGAACTGAGGCTTCCAGACGAACCTTACATTCATACGTGCTTTTTCGGCATTGTTGAAGAAAAACAAAACCTGGACGCGCTAATTCATATGTATGCAAAAGGGTGGAAAGAGGACCGCTTTTCCTGTGCAACCATCACGATTATGCGCATTGCTGCCTTCGAAATGATGTATGTAGAAGATGTTCCGGCCGCAGTAGCAATCAACGAAGCAGTTGAATTGGCAAAGAAATATGACCATGAAAATGCACCCGCCTTTGTCAACGGTATTCTCAACCAAATTGCTCATGAAAAAGGATTGTTGCAATGAATTGCATACTTGGTATAGATACCAGCAATTATACTACCTCCTGTGCCTTGTGTACGGTAGAAGGCACTGTGCTTCTGCAAAAGAAAAAACTGCTGCCGGTCCCCACCGGTGAAAAAGGCTTGCGCCAATCGGATGCACTTTTTCACCATACGAAGGCGCTGCCGATACTGCTGGAGGAGCTTTTCGTGCAAGCACAGCATCCAAACCTGTGCGGTGTCGGCGTATCGACGCGCCCACGTCCTGTGGAAGGCTCGTATATGCCATGCTTTTTGGCGGGTGTCAACGCAGCGTCCGCCATTGCTGCAGCAAATGGTCTCCCGCTCGCACCTTTTTCACATCAAGAAGGACACATTGCAGCAGCTGCATACAGCGCAAAGTTGGATCGAACAAAAATTTCTTCTTATTTTGCGCTACATCTTTCCGGTGGTACCACGGAGCTTTTAGACATTACCGATACAAATGGTAAACTGACTGTGAAATGTATCGGCGGAACCGAGGACCTGAGCGCAGGACAAGTAATTGACCGGATTGCCCTTGCAATGGGGCTTGCTTTTCCGGGCGGCGCCGCTCTGGAAGCACTTGCACTTTCCACCGGGCATGCACCGGAACAATGCAAAGATGTCAAAGTCAGCGTAACCGGTACAAAGTGTCACTTTTCCGGTCTTGAAAATCAAGCGTGCCGCCGCCTCACAGAAGGCGAAAGCGCCGCACAAACAGCGCTGTATGTTTTTGCAACCATTCAAAAAACGTTGTTGCGTTTACTGGCAAATGCAATGGTACGATATGGAAAAAAACCGGTTCTGTTTGCCGGTGGTGTTATGAGTTCCCATATTATGCGTCCGGCGCTGCAGCGTTCATGTGACGCTTACTTTGCCGATGGCGCCTACGCATCCGACAATGCCGCCGGCATTGCTTTGCTTGCCACGCAATCTTACAAGAATGTCGAGGACCTACGCCTATGAAGCTCTCTCGCTTCAATCGTATATTTTGGCCTTTTTTGCTTCCCCCGCTCTCGATTTTGCTCTATTGGCCCATCAACCGGTATATTTTTTTGCCCTTATTTGGAAATGGTGAGCCATATATCGATTCTGCCGGAAATGATGTTGAACGGTATTTCAGTGCAAATCAATGTGCGCTGATCGCTGCTGTTTGTATCGCCGCACTGACAATGTTCTTTATAATGCGCACCAGCAGACAAATACAAAAGCGCGGTATTCGCATTGCTGTGAGAATATTTGCATGTTTTTGGGCTCTGGTCGGTATCATTCTCTTTCTCGAGTTTTCACTATGGAGCTAAACATGGAACAAAAATTGATTTTTTCCGTCAGTCAACTCAATGAATTGGTGAAGATGACTTTGGAATCACAGCCGCTTTTAGAGCATGTATATGTACGTGGAGAAATCTCAAATTTCACCAACCATTATAAAACGGGACATTTTTATTTTTCCATAAAAGACGAAAAAGCAGCGTTAAAATGCGTAATGTTTTCCTCTAATGCGCTGCGCTGCCGTTTTAAGCCGGAAAATGGTATGAGGGTGTTGGTCTGCGGAAAAGTGTCTGCTTTTGTACGGGATGGCCAGTATCAGCTCTATGTGGAAAATATGGAACCGGATGGAATCGGTTCATTGGCGCTTGCATATGCGCAGCTAAAGGATAAACTTGCCAAAGAAGGCCTGTTTGACTCTTCGCGCAAACGTCCCCTGCCCCCTTATCCTAAACACATCGGTATCATTACATCCCCGACGGGAGCCGCGGTGCGCGATATAATTCACATTGCCACCCGCCGCTTCCCAGGCATTCATATTACGCTGTATCCGACACTGGTACAGGGAGAAGGTGCTGCAAAACAGCTGTGTGCCGCCATCCGTTATTTCAACAATGTTCGAAGCTGCGATATAATCATTCTGGGACGCGGCGGCGGTTCTTTGGAAGATCTATGGGCTTTTAATGACGAGACGCTCGCGCGACAAATTGCAAACAGCGAAATTCCGGTGATCAGTGCTGTCGGACATGAAACAGATTTTACCATCTGCGATTTTGTCGCTGATTTGCGTGCTCCCACACCTTCTGCGGCAGCTGAGCTTGCCGTACCGGATACCGCGGCGCTGCGTCTTATTCTGCAAAAACAGAATATCGCTTTACAAGGTGCAATTGCTGCATTGCTCCGTGTATACCGGCTAAGGCTTGCACAGCTCTCTCAAAACCGGTGTCTTGCCTCCCCTGCAGGATATATTGATGAAAGGCGGATGGAACTGGATCATTTTGTGCAGCGCTTATACGGCGCACAAAATCATATACTGCTATGTAAACAGCAGCCACTTGTAGAAAATGCAATCCGCCTGCAAAACGTTGTCAGCGGAACAATCAAGGAAAAGCAAGCCTCTCTGACGGCCGCCGCAGCCAAACTACATGCTCTGAGTCCTCTGGCGGTTATGCAGCGCGGCTTCAGCATCACCAAAACAAAACAAGGGAAAATTTTGCGCAATGCAAATGAGGTTGCATGCGGAGATGAAATATCTGTACAGCTGGCTCATGGCAAACTCCAGGCGTCTGTACAAAAAGTGATTGGCACGAAAGAAGGAGAAAAAGACGATGGCACAGACAAAAGAAAAAAGCTTTGAGGCTTCCATGAAACGTTTGGATGAAATTGTGCACATGTTGGAAAGCGGAGAAGCGCCGCTTGCAAAATCTCTTGCATTATTTGAGGAAGGCGTTGGATTGGTTAAAGACTGTACGAGCCAATTGGACAAAGCGCAAGCACAGATTAAAATTCTATGCACAGGCGCAGACGGAACTGTATCGGAAAAGGACTTTGATCCCGAACAATATAAAACGACGGGAAAGCAGTAAAAGACAAATGCAAAAGCACATGAAAGCGCAATGGAAAAACTGGCGCAGCCATTTCGAAAATGTATTGGAATGTGAAATATCCGCGGCCGCAAAAGCGCCTGGCGGCATCGGTCAAATAATGGAATACAGCCTGATGGCCGGCGGCAAACGTATTCGGCCGTTTTTAACGGCACTGGTCAGTTCCCTTTTCAACGGCGACCCTGTCATGGCCGAAAAATTCGGATGTGGCTTAGAAATGATTCATACCTACTCTTTGATTCATGACGATTTGCCCTGTATGGATAATGATGACCTACGGCGAGGCAAACCAACCTGCCATAAAAAGTTCGGCGAATGCAATGCATTGCTTGCCGGCGATGCGCTGCTTACTCATGCATTTTCACTTTTTACCGATACAGTAATACCGGCAGAATGTGCTGCTGCGGCCGTGCGCTATGCCGCGCAGGAAGCAGGCTTTGCAGGGATGATCGGCGGGCAAATGCTTGATTTGGCGGCACAAAACAGTAACACCTCACCCGCGCAGCTTGCCGCCTTACAAGATCTTAAAACAGGGGCTTTGCTACGCCTTTCCGGTGCCCTTGGTTGCATCAGTGCCGGAATTCTTTCACAAGATGATGCACGTATGCAAGCTGTCTTAACTTACTGCAGTCAGATTGGCGCTGCCTTCCAAATCATGGATGATGTGTTAGATGCATGCAGCACAACCGATCGGCTGGGAAAGCAAATCGGTAGTGATCTGTATAACGAAAAGGTTACATATCTTTCATTTTATACCCCACAGCAAGCTCGCGAACTGGCAGCCGCACATACCGAGGCTGCCATAACAGCCATCACTCCATATGACCGTGACAATTCGCTTGCGGCACTTGCAGCGCTCTTATGCACACGTGATCGATAAACCTGTCATGACACCGTACAGCGCACTGTCCAGGCTGTTCAGACTGTATACAAAAAAGGATCGCGTATAGTGCACTGTTCATATAACGCTTTCCGATGTTGAAACACTATCATGATACCCAAATAGATGAGGGACAGCTAAATACTTGCAAAGTACAGGCAGATGAAATCGCAAAGCTTGAGTTGAAATATGCTTTATATGAGAACGCCCGGAGAAA
Organism: Eubacteriales bacterium; assembly: GCA_034086705.1. Classification (GTDB taxonomy): domain Bacteria; phylum Bacillota; class Clostridia; order Oscillospirales; family CAG-272; genus UMGS1225. The sequence continues at coordinate 9,539 of JAXDZV010000085.1, forward strand.
AAATGCTCGGGCGTTTCCTACGTAAACGGGGTACTTTTTTACACTTTTCTGACATACTTTATCCAGCAAAAGAACATAGACCATTGGACTTGGCAAGAAAGGATGCTATGATTTTGCACGAAACATATTTGAAGAATCCGGAATTTGCGAATATACAAAAAATATCTGGTAAGTTGTTGGGGGGCAAAATTTCTTCCAAAACAAAGGCGCACTTCTATACTTTCTGTCGGGATTATTGTGTCTCTGGCGAGGCACTATTCCCTATTAGTAAGCAAAAACTGACAGCCCCCTATTTTTTGTAGCCCGTCGAAGCGACTACATCCTTTACACCGCAAGAACGGCATCTCTTATGGGCTACCCATCCCCACAAACCGATTAGCCGCCGACGAGCAGAAAAAAGCACATAAAAATCCTCCGTATAGTTATAAACCATACGGAGGATTCATCGTTCTACGGCATACCCCTATACCCCGCAATCCTTTTTTTGCCCCCATACTGTATTTAGGCATTGGTGCGGTTGGGGCGAATAATTTTGTTGCTGGTTGTTTTTTCAAACGGTTCCTCACGTAAAATCACTTTACTGATTTTCTTATAGACCGGTTGTTCCCGCAGTTCCTGAGCGATCTGATCTTTCACTTCCTTTTCAGTCTGTGGTGTGTTCAGATATACCTCTGCCTGCAAAGCATGTTCATCACCTTTTTCATTTTTCAATCCGGAAACTACAACCTCTTCCACGCTCGGTACACGCATGATCAGATTTTCAATCTCCTCAGGGTAGACATTTTTACCGTTGTCCAAAACAATCAGATTTTTCTTTCTACCGGTGATCACAATTTGGTCGTCCGGAGTGATATATCCATAGTCCCCCGTATGGAACCAGCCTCCGCGCATTGCCTGCTCCGTTGCCTGAGGATTTTTATAATATCCCAGCATCACCACGTCGCCTTTCACACAGATTTCTCCAATTCCTTCCTCATTCGGTTCGTCAATCATCCAAGAAAGGCAAGCCAAACGATGTCCGGCTGTGTGATAATCGTTGGTATTTTCATCATTAACGCTTACAAGCGGGGAGCATTCCGTAATACCGTATCCGCCGGTCAGTGCAATACCGATATCACCGAAAAATGCGCCGATTTCCGGGCGAATCGGAGCACCACCGCATACAATCTTGCGCAGTCTCCCGCCAAATAAAACATGTAATTCTCGGAAAAGCTTGGGACGCAAATCGATACCAAGTTTCAATGCCGCACGTGAAATTTTTACACCCTTTTGGAATGTTCCAAGTTTTCCCTGCTTTTTCAAATTTCTAATAATATTTCCATAAATAAATTCTGCAATTGCTGGTACGATATATACATTGCTCGGATGATAGGTCTGCATATCTTTGACCAGATCTTTCATCACGGCATTAATGCATACCGTTGCATGAAAATGAATATTGACCAGCAAATCACATACCGCTTCATAGGTATGATGGTACGGAAGAATAGAGAGCGCCGTGTCGTAAATTTGAGAAACCTGCAGCCCGTAGTATACACTGCTGACCAAATTATGCTCTGAAAGCATTACTCCTTTTGCTGTTCCGGTAGTTCCGGAAGTATAAACCAGCATCTTAAGCTCATCCGGTTCACTGTGGAGCGCATCATACGCTTTTTTATCTAATTCCATTCCTTGTTTCAAAAGCAACGGATACGCCAGTATCTGCGCATCATTTACGGTTGCGTCAAAACTGATAATACATTTCACATTGGGCATTTTTTCGCGATTGGTACGTACCCAATCCTCATATTTCCCGCTGACAAATATCACTTCGCTTTCACTGTCGTTAATGAGATACACCTTATCATCCGCAGGAAGCTCCCGATCAATCGGTACATATACCCCGGCCGATTGCAATACTGCAAGGTATACGCAGATCCAGTCATATCGGTTTTCGCTGATACACGCAACATGCGAGATGCCAAACCCCATATGTGTCAGCACAGCGCCGAGGGCTTCTACAGTGTCATAAAAGCCGCGATAGGAAATCTCTGCGATAGTACCATCCTTTTGCTTGAATTTATATGCAATTTTATCACCATCCTCCGTCACAGCGCAACTAAGCATCTCTCGAATGGAAGAAATCGACCTGACCGGCGCGTGCACAACTTTTTTCCGAAACATACCATTACTCCTTTACAAATATATAAACTTTGTTGTTTTTTGGCTGAAAAGCACAAGCGGTCATGCAAACATTGGCGTTCAAGCCACCGCATTAAAAAAAGCTGATTTGCAAAAAAATACTTTGCAAGTGCTCTTTTTGCAAGAATGCTGCAGCAAAGCCGTGCCGGATCGCGTATTGCATTTTCTAACCAACTGTGCTATACTAAGAGGCACAGTCTGCGTCAATTTTGCTGTTCCAGCTCATTACTCATTATAACTATGCTACCGATAAAAAAGCAAGAAACCGCTGTGAGATTCCAGTAAACCGCCTGAAATACGGTCAGTAGAGCACCAATATGCCAACTCTCCCAGCAGTAGAGAGGAGAATTGAGTCCAAAATGAAAGATATTCGGCAAAATATCGGAAAGAATATTGTACGTTTGCGCACTGCAGCGCATTTGACACAAGCCCAATTTGCAGAACAGCTTAATTATACGGATAAAGCTGTTTCTAAATGGGAGCGCGGTGAATCCGTTCCAGACATTGTTGCACTAAAGCAAATTGCAGATCAATTCTCTGTCACGGTAGATTATCTGTTGCAGGAACATCGGGCAGATGAACCGCTTAAAGTATCACAGGAAATTACAATTCGCAGACGCAACCATTTGATTATCACACTTATGGCTATTGTAATTGTATGGTTTTTAGCTGTTTTTGTGTTTTTTCTCGGTGCCTCCGTGTCCGGAAGAAATTTGTGGCAAGCCTATTTGGTTGCCGTGCCCGTTTCGGCAGTTGTGGCGTTGGTGTTCAATTCGATTTGGGGTAAAGGGAAATGGAACTATATTATCATTTCCATTTTAATTTGGTCTACATTGCTAACACTATACATCCTGCTGCTGCAGTACAATCTACTTACAATTTTTTTACTCGGTATCCCGGGGCAGACGTCTGTAATACTCTGGTCTCGTCTGCGCTTGGGGCGGCAAAACAAACTTTCTTCCACAACAAAGTCTGAAAAGAAAAAGAAAGACAAACAAAATACATCCAAAAATGCCACAGATACTGCAAGCTGTTTATAATTAGATAGTTAAAAAGAGGCAGGCGCGACGCTGCGCCGCGCCTCTTTCCTGCTTTTCTGCCTCGCTGTGCGAATACAAAGTGTGTTTTTATCTCTTTTCACAGACAGAAAGGAACTTAATATGCAAACCATCCGTCGTCTGCTGCGCATGGCTCGAAATTATCATCCTGCTATGCTCGGAACCGTTTTTGCGTTACTCGGAGCCGCTCTGCTGCAACTTGTAATGCCGTTTTTGGTGCAGCATCTGACTGCTGCTTTAACTGATAAAAGCGCCACGCCGCGCTATATCTGCGCCATGGCAGGAATTCTTCTTGGGAGCTATATCCTACGAGCTATATGCCGATTCTTTGCTATGTGGCTGGCGCATGTAGGCGCATGGAACTTTGTTGGTTCGTTAACGTTGCGCGTTTATGATAAGCTGCAACAATTATCCATGGCGTGGTATGCCAAGCAGGAAACCGGGCAAATCATGAGTCGAATTTTAAATGACACACGCAATTTGGAGCTTCTTTTTGCACATGCCCTTCCGGACATGCTGACAAATCTTTTAATTTTGTGTTTGGTCAGCATTATGCTCTTTACAATTCACCCGCTTCTTGCCTTTTTTACGCTTTTGCCACTGCCTTTTATTTTTGCTGTCAGCTGTTTGTATTCCAAGAAAGTTGCACCACTGTTTCGTATCAACCAAAAAGTACTTGGAGATCTGAACGGCGATTTACAAGACATGATAAGCGGTATGAGAGAAATACAGGCTTTTGCAAAAGAAAAGCAGGAGCATCTGCGTATGCAGGAATTTTGCAAAGAATATAGCCGTGTCAATATTCGTGCCAATTTTGCAAACGCTTTATACAATCCGTTTATTGAGTTTCTGACTGGAGTTGGAACCATCATCGTCATGGGACTGGGGGGGCTTATCAGTTCCGGTGTGCTTTTCGGCAGCTCTATTGTCAGCCCTGCAGAGCTAGTCGGCTTCTTTCTTTATCTTTCTTTGTTTTATACGCCTTTGACAACACTGGCACGCTGTGCAGAAGATATCCAATCATCTCTTGCCGGCGCCACACGAGTCTTTGAGATATTAGATGAAGAAGCGGAAATGCACTCTGCAGCAGAAGCGCCGGCTCTGCAAAATATTAACGGTGCCGTAACCTTTGAACATGTCAGTTTTGGATACACACCACAGGAACCGGTGCTGCAGGATCTTTCGTTTCAAATTCAGCCGGGTGAAATGATCGCCTTTGTCGGAGCAACCGGGGTCGGAAAAACAACAGTCATTTCCCTTTTAGAACGCTTTTACGATCCAGATAGTGGCCGCATTCTCTTAGATGGTACGGATATTCGTTCATGCAGCCTTGCCTCCCTGCGTAACAATCTCTCCATTGTTTTACAGGATGTTTTTCTATTCAATGGTACAGTTTTTGAAAATATTGCTTTTGGTGCCGAAAATCCGGATGCAGAGGCTGTATATGAGGCGGCGCGTATTGCACATGCAGACACATTTATCCGTGCATTGCCACAAGGATATCAGACAAGAATCGGAGAACGCGGACTCAGGCTTTCCGGGGGGCAAAAACAGCGGTTGGCGATTGCACGTGCTATTGTACGCCATGCCCCGATCCTAATTCTGGATGAAGCAACCAGCGCTGTCGACAATGAAACAGAGGCGCTGATTCAACAGTCAATCGATGCACTTGCCGGGCACTGTACCATTATTGCCATTGCACACCGCTTGTCCACAATCCGACGCGCAGATCGTATCATTGTTCTGGCAAACGGGAAAATCGCTGAAATCGGTACCCATGAAGAATTGTTGCAAAAAAACGGAAAGTACGCAGCGTTGCAGCAATCACTTTCTTAACATCGTGTGCGTATATTCAACGTATGCACACGCTTGGTACCAGGCAAATAGTGTACAGTTGTCACATATCCCCGGTAAAAACCATACATAACACTGTATCTTTCATTTCCGAGTCTCCTGTTGTGCATTGAATGCGTTTTAAAACCGAGCTTTTACTACAATATCTCAGTGTTTTTTTATAAAATATGAATTTTTTGGAAAAAACTATTGCGATATAGAGAGAAATATGCTACAATATGTCAGCAAAATGCAATATATCAGCTAAATGAAGCATGCAGGAAAGTGCAATTGCCGCCGAAGGAGTAACACTCTCAGGTGTCCGGATACGACGAGACTGTGTGCTGATAGCGCTCCGGAGAAGTCCACTCGCATGGGTGCCGAAGGTGAAAGATGCCGCAATTTTGTATGATTAGCGACAGCGAATCTCTCAGGCAAAAGGACGGAGTTTTACGACACTTTATCGGACATTTTGTTTTGATTGCTTGAATAACTATGCCAATGCCCATAGGTGCCGCTCACTTCCGGAGTCAAACGTAGTTTGGCTCTTTTGTTTTTTGTTGTAAAAATCAACTGCACTGGAGGAGAACTTATGTGGCAAAAAGTGATTGATGTGATCACGCGTGTAAATAGCGCCATTAACGGCGTTGTGTGGGGCTGGCCGGTTATTATCCTAATTCTCGGTACCGGCCTGCTTCTTTCAATTCGTACCGGCTTTTTACAAGTTCGGAAATTCGGCGATTCTCTCAACAGCACCATAGTTCCAACCGTAAAATCTATCGGCAAGAAAAAATCATCTCAAGGAAACGGGGTTTCTCAATTTGAGGCATTTGCAACTGCCATTTCTGGTACAGTCGGCACAGGCAATATTATTGGTGTAACGGCTGCAATCATCACAGGCGGCCCAGGTGCTGTTCTTTGGATGTGGATTTCTGCATTTTTTGGTATGGTAACAAATTACGCGGAAAACGTACTTGGCTTGTACTACCGCAAAAAGGGAAAGAATGGTTTTTCGGGCGGCGCCTTTTACTACATAGAAAACGGCCTGAAAAAATGGGGCCCTATTGCCAAAATTTTGGCATATATGGCTGCAATTGTTTGTTTGTTTGCAGCAGTCGGGATGTCCGGCGTACAGACAAACAAAATATCAGGTACCCTTGCAAACACCCTCGGTGGGGCTTTTGGAATTGATACAGGTTCCAAAGCTGAGACGCTTGTGAAATTATTGATCGGAGTGATTGTTGCGCTGATTGCAGCCGTTATCATTATCGGCGGTATCAAGCGAATCGGTCGTGTTGCCTCGAAACTCATACCGCTAATGTCTCTTTTATTTATTGTACTTGCGCTGATTGTCATTGGTAAAAATATAACTGCTGTTGGCTCCGCCTTTGCACTTATTTTCAAAGATGCTTTTAAAATGGAGGCAGCTGCAGGCGGCGTTGTAGGATATGCCTTTTCAATGACGATAAAAAAAGGAATGGCGCGCGGCGTGTTTTCAAACGAAGCGGGACTTGGATCCTCCGTTATTGCCCATTCCGCTTCCGAAACACGCGAACCCGTTAAACAAGGGCTCTGGGGAATCTTTGAGGTTTTCTTTGACACCTTTGTCATCTGCACTTTAACCGCGCTCATGTTTTTGACAACTTTTGATGTTACCAACGAAGCATTGGTCGGTGCAGATGATTCTGCGGTAGCTCTGCAAATTTTCTCAGAAAATTTCGGCACATTTGGCATGATTTGTTTTGCAATTATCCTGCCTTTATTTGCATTTACAACCATCATGGCATGGTCATATTACGGCGAGAAAGCGGCTGAGTTCTGCTTCAAATGGGTTAAAAGCGATAAAAAGCGGAAAAATGCTGTGCTTGTATTCAAGATTGCGTATGTTTTGTTCATCGTCTTCGCCGCAGTAATCAGTGGCACTCTTGTTTGGGACATTGATGATACGTTCAACGGTCTTATGTCCATACCGAATCTTATCGCGCTGATCGCTATGAGCGGCACAGTTGCAAAAATCACCAAAAATTATTACCAGCGAAAAAAGGGGATGAATGTCGAGCCAATGCTCTCTGCATATCCAGAATTGAATGAAGAATTCAAACAGGACATTGCAAAAGATGCTCCCGAGGTAAAATAACGCTTCAGCCGAACGTCATAAGAACATTTGGGTATAAATTTCGGCAACCCCCATGAAACCATTTTGCATCCGTACCTTTTTCGGTACGGATGCTTTTTTTGATACTTATACCCACAGAAAATGCAGTATCTCCATAGGCGCACTTGCCATAAAGTTTTTTCACAGCAAACACTCCAAAACACAGAACAGACTTCTTAACTGTAAAATTCCTTTAATAATTGCGGAACTTATTCCCACGCTCTTTTTTCCACCTGTGGTACGATCCTTTACACAGCAGCAGCGACGATTGTATCGTTCTCAAACTCATCTTGCAAGCATGCTGCAAGATAAATAGAATTCCGCACATAAAGCCTGTTGGCAAGGGGAGAAAGATAAAAAAAGTGCCCGAACCATACGTTCGAGCACTGAAAATATGATGCATTCTGCAATCCCGCTTTGGAACTTCCCCGTGTGCTTTTATTCTGTAACATCCTTGGAAGTTGCACGCTCAAAGAGATCTGCAACAGCACGGTCGGGAGCTTTGTCGATAAGAGAGACAACTATACAGCAAACAGCACCTACCAAAAAACCGGGTAGAAGTTCATAAATTCCGGTTTTTTCAGTCAACACAAGCAGCCATACGACATCCGTGACGGCACCACCAATCACACCTGCTATCGCACCCTTATATGTCAAGCGCTTCCAAAACAGCGAGAAGAGAATAACAGGGCCAAATGCAGCACCGAAACCACCCCATGCGTTTTCCACCATATTCATAATTGCCTGCGCACCTTTTCCTCCGTTAGAAGCGATAAAATACGCAGCAACCGCAATCACCATAACGACACCCCGGCCTACCCAAAGCATTTCTTTATCAGAAGCCTTTTTCCGAATCACAGGCTTATAAATATCACTGGTAAACGACGAAGAAGCTACAAGAAGCTGCGAATCAGCCGTAGACATAGCTGCTGCAATAATTGCCGAGAGCAAAATACCTGCAATAAAAGCAGGAAACAAATCCCGCACTGCCTTAATGAAAATCAGCTTCTGATTTCCATCAACAAGCAACTCAGCACCGTACACCATTCTACCAAAGTATGCCAGTGCAATCGCCGCGCCGAGTGTAAGCACTACCCATGAAATTGCAACGGTGGCAGAAGTCTTAATCATCTTTGAATGCTTAATGCCCATAAAACGGACCAAGATGTGCGGCATTCCAAAATATCCAAGCCCCCAAGCCAATCCGGATAAGACCTCTTGCCAGCTTGCAGAAAAAATATTCTGATTAAACACCGACATTGTGCCGTCCACATACGGTAGCGGCTGTGAGATTGCAGCCAGATTGAGATCTTTTGTCAAAACCAGTACAATC
>JAXDZV010000003.1:0-2284 GCA_034086705.1 Eubacteriales bacterium
ATCAGAATATCAATTTCGCCGTCTATAAATTTGTTTTTCAATGCATCCTCATAGTCATCGGCATTGCCGTACTGTGCCATCATCTTATTCCAGAAAGCAATTACCATATCGTCCGTGCTTTCGTCAACATCTGCATTGCCCTCTCTCATATCGGGAGCGGAAATCACAACGGCGGTTGTAAGGTCCCCGAATTCTTCAAAACATTTTTGATATCTTACTGCATCTTTTTTGAAGTTACACGCGAGCATAGCTTTAAAGCCAGTATTTTTGAACCCCTCAATAAAGTGCAGATTTATATCCAAAGCAATTCTTTTAATTCTTTCGCTTGTTGAGCCAAGCCTTTTAATGCTGCTCCACTTGTTTTTTAAGTCTTCTCTTTGAGGCTTTGTCAATCTCTTTGTAACCTGTTCAAACCACAAATCTATATTTTGCTCATCCACTGTCTGCTCAATGAATTTTCCTTCATAAATAAGCGGCACTATCGCATGATCATCTACACCGTCTTTAATTGTGTATTTGTGAATCAGCCTGCCGAATTTCTGCATAGTGTTTTTTTCCGACTTCATAAGCGGTGTTCCCGTAAAACCGATATAACACGCATTAGGGAATACAACTCTCATTTTTGCGGCGAGTCCGCCATAGTTTGAACGGTGGCTTTCATCGACAAGTACAAAAATATCCTTTGAAGTATTTTTCAGCCCACTGCTTTCAACGGTGTTGAATTTGTTTATAATAGATGTTATAACATCCGCACTTCCGGAATTGATAATCTCAATCAAATGTTTTCCGCTTGTTGCGCGAGCCGGCGACAGTCTTGTATGCGAAAATGTCGCTGCAATCTGTTTATCAAGTTCTTTTCTATCTGTTACGATAACTACACGGGGATTGCATTTGGACATTTCCATAAGAATATATTTTGCCACCATAACCATAGTAAGCGACTTTCCGCTTCCTTGAGTATGCCAAATAACACCGCCGTTTCTCCGCCCTTCGGAGTCGTAGGTGTTGATTGTTTTTATAATTTCTTCCACAGCAAAAAACTGCTGATAACGGCATATTTTCTTTATATTTGCATCATAAAGAACAAAATATTTTGTAAGCTTTAAAAGTCTGCTTTTTTCAAATAAAGACACTATATTTTTGTCTTGTGTGGTTACAGTTCTGTCCACAACGGCATAGGATAAAATTTTATCTATAAACTCCGCGTCCTGTTCCCGCCATACACTCCAAAATTTTTCTCCCGTTCCGCAGGTTGCATATTGTGCGACATTTTTATTGGTTGCCATAACAATTTGTGCAAACTTAAAAAGCTGGGGAATATATTCCTTGCGTTGATTCCTTATCATTTGGCTAATAGCTTGATTTTCACTTACCGTCGGTGCTTTGCACTCTATCACAGCAAAGGGAATACCGTTTACAAAAAGGACAATATCCGGTCTTGCGTTGTGTTGCTTGTCCATGCTCTCGCAGGCATACTCCTCCGTTACATGAAAAACATTGTTGTCAATGTTCTCCCAGTCAATATATTTTAAATTAAAGCTTTTTTGCGTTCCGTCCGGCAAACTTTCAACATAGCTTTTGCCAAGCATTAAAGTGTCGTATATTTTTTCACTTGTGCGAACCAATCCGTCAGTCAGCGGCTCGTCCAAATCCGTTATAGCCTTTTCGATATTTTCTGCCGTGAATTTATACACGCTTCCGCCGTATTCGTATCGGTTAAGATTATGGAGCCGTTTGCGCAGTGTGTCCTTTAAAATCACATTGTAAAGCGAATCTCTCTGCTTAACACATTCTTCCGGGGATATGTATTTGTAACCTATTTTGCAAAGCAACTCTATCGCAGGGTATTTGCTTATGTTGTCCTCTAAATATAGGTCAGATTGTTTTTGGTAACTCATTTGAATCCCTCCTGTCGGGTAATTCTTATATAAGCAGATGTAGCGAGGCGATTTTTCGCCTCGCTAAAATCTGTATTTACTTTCTGTCTCTTGGCGGACACGGATCATTTCCATGGCTATCAGAATTTGAAATTTTTCCGTCTTTGTTGTGAATCACCAATTCCGTAGCTTGATTTCTGCTAATGGCGCGTCCCTTGTCGATAGCTTCTTGTTTAGTATCTGTGTGAACGCTTGCTCTGTCAGCACCATTTCTTTTGACATCCCAACCGCCGTTTTCGTTTGGCACAATATGATGTTCTTCCCTTGGCATAATATCACCTCCTTATTTTGATTTTGAATAAACCAAAGCAATAGTTAAAAGTTCATTCAAATTTTTTGATTTATCT
>JAXDZV010000023.1:0-8612 GCA_034086705.1 Eubacteriales bacterium
CGGAAATGTCTTTCATGCCGTTTTGCATATCTGCAACGCTTTTCGGATGATACTGTTAATAATCTGCTTTGCGAGGTTCTCGCCCGGTGTGCCTTCCTTTTTCTTTGCCATTTCGCTCATTCCTTTTTTGTCCTTTCTTTCATTGTAGCACACTTTTGAGCATATACAAAAAAGTGTGCAAGTTTTTTCTAACTTACACACTTTATTTTACAAGCTCGGAAGTTGTATATTACATATACCACAATAACAAACGAAAGACTTGCACGCCGCGGATATTATGACATATCCGAAGCGTACAAGTCTATGCACTTAATAGGATTGAACCGCCGTGTACGGAACCGTACGCACGGTGGTGTGAGAGGTCGGCTATTCAACCAATGGGTAGCCTCCTACTCGATTTTCTGGGGCAAGCATTGCTTTTTTTAAAAAAGCCCCATTCGGTTCCCGCGGAATACGCAAAGGGTATCCCAATCGCTGTAACTCTTGCAGTTTAATCAGAACCAATTCTTCTTCTACGCCAAACATTCCTGCCATTTGCGAAATGCACATGCCGCATTGAGCAGCCTCCAGAGATTCCTGTGTGTCAATTAAAAAATGTGCAGCAAATGCATTTGCTTGATATTCCATCACGGTTTTTTCGCGAAAAAGTGTTAGTTCGCACAGGGCGTGAGAACGTGCCTGTGCGCGGTGCAGCATATCGTGTCCGAGTTCGTGTGCACATACGGTACGCTGCAGAAACAGATCTGCTTTTGTGTTCAGAAAGATCACACGATGCTGCAAACAGATCATATACATCCCAAGTAGTTTTGTAAAATAGTCAGCACGCATGATTTCCACACCGCAAAATTTTGCTGCTGCAAAGGGATCGCGCGTTCCGGTTTTCTGAACAATTTTTTGTGCAATGCTAAAGATACGGTTGGTGTCATCCATGCTTGTTTTCACCGTTTTTTGCTTTGGCAGCATACTTTTTGTTTTCATCTTTTGCTTTCCAATAAAAATCCTGCAAAGTACGCATCACACCGTCCATTTCTTCCTCAGAGAGTTCGCCGCCGGCAAATAACCCTTTAAATTGGTGCAAAAGAGCATTTGCCTGTTGCTTGCCGCGATATCCGTATTTCTCCGCCGCAGCTACTACAAAACCGTCGTCTTCATTATACAAATAATCCACGCTAGTGTCCAAAACCTGTGCCAGAATACGGTAGGTGTTTCTGTTTTGCGGATATGTTTTTCCACGTTCATAATTAATAATCGTATTGGTTCCGAGCCCTACCGCTTTTGCAAGAGCAGCCTGTGTTAGTCCTTTTTCTTTGCGGCATTGTTTCAGCTTTGCTCCAAAGGTCATATGATCTCCTCCCGAAAAAACACAAAATATTTGTGTTTTTATGTTGACAAAATCAATCAATTTGTGTATAATGAAACCACAAAACACTTGTGTATTTATAATACAACATATTGTGGTTTTTGTCAAGGGGGCAGAAAAATGCTGCGCGAAATATTGCATTGCGATATGAATAATTTTTATGCAAGCGTGGAATGTATGCTGAATCCTTCTTTACGTGGGTATCCAATTGCCGTTGGAGGTGATGTGGAAAATCGGCACGGAATTATTTTGGCTAAAAACGAAATAGCGAAAGCTTGCGGGGTCAAAACCGCGCAACCGATTTATATGGCACAAAAGCTTTGCCCGGATTTGATGATTGTTCCGCCGCATTTTGACGCATATGTATACTATTCGCGTTGCGCACATGCAATTTATCAAAGTGTTACGGATTTAATAGAACCATTCGGTATGGATGAATCCTGGTTGGATGTGACGGGCTCGTCTTTGCTTGGCTCGCCGCGAGATATTGCTGACCGGCTGCGCAGTAAAATTCGACGAGAGCTTGGACTGAGCATTTCTGTGGGCGTTTCTTTTAACAAAATTTTTGCAAAACTTGGATCTGATTTGAAAAAACCGGATGCAACAACAGAAATTCGATACGAAAATTTTCAAGAGAGTATTTGGAATTTGCCGGCTTCATTGTTGCTTGGCGTGGGTGATTCTACCGCCAAGCTTTTGGCAACACACAGAATTCGAACGATCGGTGAATTGGCTTGTGCACCTGAAAAATGGCTGTATACTTTACTTGGGAAGATGGGGCCGGTTCTGAAGCGTTATGCTGCCGGAGAGGAGAATTCCGCAGTGGTACCGAAAGATTATGAATCTCCGTTGAAATCTATCGGACACGGTGTGACAACCCGTGAGGACTTAACAGAACAGGGCGAAGTTCGAGATTTGATCATTCTTTTGTCGCAAGACGTTGGAACAAGGCTGCGACGTTATGAAATGTTGGCCGGTAGCATAGCAGTAGATATACGAGATACAACCTTGCGGCGGCAAAGTTTTCAAGTACAGCTTCCATATCAAAGTAATAATTCTCGGTTACTTGCAGCAGAGGCTTATAGCTTGTTTCAACGTTCTTATCAATGGGAAGCAGCGATTCGCTCTGTTTCGGTACGCGCATTTTCTCTGTTTTCTAAAAAAGAGCAAAAGCCGGTTGATTTTCTTTCGGGCTATATGGCAGATCATCGTGCTTGTACCTTAGACAAAACCGTTGATTCCATTCGTCACAGGTTCGGAGAAAGCGCGCTTTTGCCCGCAGCAATGCTGCATAACGGTAAATTCCCGACGGACCGTTCTTTTGAAATTACACTTCCAAACGAGAGACTGTGAATATTGCACAAGCGAGGTAATAATTATGACACAATATAAAAAAACCTACGTGAATGTGCTTGCGTATTTTTCCCCAGACGGATCAATTCACCCGCTATGTATTGCTTTTGAAAACGGAACATGCTATCTGATCGATCGTGTTTTGCGGGTTGTCACAGCCGTCAGTACAAAAGTCACAAGTTCTACAGCAATAAGAAAGCGTATTGGATACAGAAATCAGGCAAGCTCACTCACCGAGATATGCTGCGGCGGGATGTGGATGAAGCACTTTCAAAATGCTGTTCCTTTAAGGAATTTGAGTATTATCTGAAAACGCTTGGATATAGGTTTGAAAGGGATTTCCGCTATGAGCACCCCTCTGTTATTGCAGACGGATGGAAACGGGCAGTGCGCATTACAAGCCTTGGAGAGAACTATTCACGGGAAGCAATGCGAGAAAAACTTATAGACAATCAGCGCAAACCCGAACTATATGCGCTGATAAAACCCAAATGGAAGCGAGCGCCGCTGTTATCCTTTGAATACCAACTGCGGCAGGCACAGCGGAAAGATACGGTACAGTTATTATTTGAACTGTTTATTGAAATCTTGAAGCTTTGCATGGGCAGTAATATTGTGGAGGCAGACAACCGCCCATTGTCCCCGATGATGCGAGCAGAAGTGCAGAAGTTAGATAAATATATTGAGGAATACAAGCTCCTTTGCGACAACAAGTTTGAGTCGCCAAAGGAGCTTTTGCTATTTCAGGAAGATTTGTCTGTAAAAATCACCACCTTGGAGCAGGAACGGTATACTCTGCGGTTGAAACTGCGCCGTGTGAAAACACCGGGAGAAGATGCCGCCCTGAAGACACAAGCCAAAGAGATTACCAAGCAAATTACACCCCTGAGAAAGCAGAGAGATATTGCAAGGCGTATTGAGGAGCATATTCCGAGAATTAAGGAATTGCTGGATGCCGAGCGACAAATCGAAATGAAACACAACAATTTAAAAATAAAGAAAGAACGAGGTTACCTTGAATATGTCTGTGTTAATCCTCTCGGAGACATTATAAAACCACAGTATGTAACCGAGCATTTCAAAGTAATTCTGAGAAAGAACGGTATGGAGCAGATACGCTTCCACGATCTTAGACACTCTTGTGCCACGCTCATGCTCAATAATAATGAAGAAATGAAAAAAATCCAAGCATGGCTTGGACACAGCACGATAACCATTACTGCAGACACATATGCACATCTTGATATGTCGAGCAAGGTAACGAGCGCAGAAAAGATAAGTGACTCACTGGCAGCTCTCGCAACGTAAAAACAATATTAAGCGGAGCAGGATACGAATATGACGACCAAAAACAAAGAAAAAGGAGCCGAAAAGTACCAGTTTTCGGCTCCCAATGGCGGAGGGTGTGGGATTCGAACCCACGTGACGTTGCCGTCAAATAGTTTTCAAGACTACCTCGTTATGACCGCTTCGATAACCCTCCATATATCAAAACTGCAAGAACAGTTGATATCGAGTAAATATTAAGAATTGAAAAATGCGAGAAAACTGCGAGATGACCTTCTCGCAAGGTGCACGGAAAGGTCGATAAACCCCAATGAAATCAAGGGGTTTCGGAATAAAGCAATGACGAACACAGGAGTTTTTCAAGACCGACTCGGCCTTCTTCCAAAGTATGTTCGCCGTGCGATGCTGAAATTATAGCATACTGTCTTTAAAAAGTCAAGGCTCTGTCCGCGGTATTTGTCTGTAAAGAAAAGTGAGAAGAACCTACAGCTATGACAGGCTTTTACAAAGATAGATAGGCAATGTTATAGAAATTTTTATCTTTTGTAAGGAAAAATCTGCCGCGTGTATCTTTGAATATTTCGCATGAATTTGCTTGAACAGAACACAATTGTATCTCTCTCGTTGGAATGTGATATTGAATTTGTTACAAGCTTTTCAAATATATAAAAGCATATAAAAGTTACATAAAGCAAAAACATTATCTATAAAAAAATCATACAATTACATTGCAAATGAGGGCGTGATATGTTATAATACACTGGTATACCATGAGCGAAGTGTAGCTCTGAAAAGAGAGGGGAAGGTACGGTGGAAGCAAGCGAATTTTTGCGCCGATATCCATCTTATACAGGCGACTGCTCCGTTTGTGATACTAATTTGATTCGGTTGGATACGCAACAGGCGCGTCTTTTTTCAAAACGTAGGGCTGTATTACAAGACAAGCTGTATGCACTTTTAGAAAATATTGCCCCTGAGAAACAAGGGAATCTGTGGGAGAGCGATGCGCTTCTTTGGGCGATGGTTTCTAATCAGCCTTCTTTTTCCGCTTTGCGTTCCGGGGTGGCAACGCACGTTTCCACACGATCTTCGGACAGCATGCATACCACAGTTCTTGATCAGCTTATGCTTTGTCGCATGTTGATGCATGATAGGATATCGCAAGAATCTGCGGCAGTATTCATTGCAAAATATCTTACACAACTAAATCAGGACATGCACGCAATTTCTGAGCAGAGCACGCAAAATCCAGTGCGAATTTGTTATGTGAAAGGTGATCTTGCTGATGCCGCAATAGATATGGTGCTGCAAACTATACCAAACACGGTTGCCGTGCAGAGTAGCAGTTTTCAAGCTGCTTGCGATGCTGTATACTATGGCAGATGCGAGGCTTGTCTGCTTCCCGTCGAAAATAGCTACGATGGTTGGTTTATGTCTTTTTTAAGAATGGTTACGGAATATGAGTTATGCGCAGTGCTGCGCTGTGAGTTATATACCCCGGAAAAAGACATACTGCACGCTTTTTCGTTGTATCGGGCTGAGCATTCTGCCGTTGAGCGCGATATGTCCGCCCCGCTGTATATGGAGACTCTCTTTCACTTGTCGGATACAGATACACTCTCTGCGCTTTTTTTGGCTGCCGCAGATTGCCGGGTAACCTTGCATAGGATTACTTCAAGGCAGGAACAGGGTTCTTTGCATACGCAGCTTTTTCATGTGCTTTTTGATATCAGCGGTGCAGATATACAAACATTTCTTTGCTATCTATATCTTACAGTGCCGTCCTTTCACTTGATTGGTATATATACGGTTTTACACAAGACAGAGGGGGAGAGAACCAAGTATGATTATTCTCGGCATTGATCCGGGGTTGGCACGGATTGGCTGGGGGGTTGTCAATTATGCGGCTTCTCGTTTTGAAACACTTGCATACGGTTGCTTGGAAACAAAAGCCGGTCAAAAGCCGGAAACTCGACTTTGTCAGATTTATGACGGTGTGGCAGGCATTATCTCAGCATGGCGTCCGCAGGAAATGGCGATTGAAGAGCTTTTTTTCACAAAAAACATCACAACCGGCATTGTTGTAGCGGAGGCGCGCGGTGTTATTTTGCTGTGCGCGCGTCAGATGGGGCTTACCATTGCTGAATACACGCCGATGCAAGTTAAGCAGGCGATTGCCGGATATGGAAAGGCAGAAAAACGACAAGTGATTGCCATGACAACTTCATTTTTGGGCTTAAAGGCTCCACCTAAGCCGGACGATACTGCCGATGCTCTTGCGGTTGCCGTATGTCATGCGCATACAGGAGGTTCCAGATTGTCTCCTTTTTATAATTTACGTTGAGAGAGGACGAGCATGTTTTATTATCTGAATGGTGAATTGGTTTTAACAGAGCCAAATGCTGCTGTGTTGGATGTGGGGGGAGTCGCATATCGATTGACGATCTCTGGCACGACATTGCATGCCATTGCGGGAAAATCGGAAAAGGTTCGATTATATACGTATCTCAAAGTGAGCGAAGACGCTGTTGAATTGTTCGGGTTTGCTTCGCTGGAGGAGATGGAGATTTTTAAGGCGCTGCTGTCTGTTTCAGGAGTTGGCCCGAAAGCGGCAATTTCAGTTTTAAATCTGTATACATCCGATCAGCTGCGTATCATCATTGCCAATGAAGACAGTAAGGCAATTGCAAAAGCGCAAAACGTTGGTGCAAAAACCGCTGCGCGTATTGTGCTCGATTTGAAGGATAAATTGAAGCTACACCAGCAGGATATATCGGCAGACAGTGCTGATCCTACTGTGGTGACCAGCGGTGCTGTAGATGAGGCACTGAACGCGTTGCTTGTTCTTGGTTATACTCGTTCTGAGGCGCTCACGGCATTACGCGGTGCACCTGATGGCCTTACATTGGAGGAATATATTACTCGTGCACTCAAACAGCTTGCAAAGCAATAAGCGGAGGGCATCATGAATTACCACAAAAAAGAAGATTTTGGCTACGACACCGATGATATGGATTTTGAGAGTCGTATCGTTTCTACCGAACTACGTCAGGAAGATGTAAAAGTTGATGTGGGATTGCGACCGCAAACATTGCAAGAATATATCGGACAGGAGAAGGTCAAGGAGAATCTTAAAATTTATATTGATGCTGCAAAGGCGCGTGACGAGCAGTTGGATCATGTGCTTTTGTACGGCCCGCCTGGCCTTGGGAAGACAACGCTTTCCAACATTATTGCCAATGAGATGGGCGTAAATATCCGTATTACTTCTGGTCCTGCGATTGAAAAACAAGGAGATTTGGCTGCTTTGTTGACAAATCTGGGCGAGAATGATGTGCTCTTTATCGATGAGATACATCGTTTGCCCCGCATGGTCGAGGAAATTTTATATCCTGCTATGGAGGATTATGCGCTGGATATCATTATCGGAAAGGGGCCTGCGGCGCGTTCCATACGTCTTCCGCTTGCAAAATTTACGCTGATTGGCGCTACAACGCGTGCAGGACAATTATCAACACCACTGCGCGATCGGTTTGGCGTTTTATTGCGCCTGGAATTGTATTCACCGCAGGAGCTTTGTACTATTATTATGCGTTCTGCTGGCATTCTCAATATTCCAATTGATCCTAACGGAGCAATGCAGATTGCAAGCCGTTCACGTGGTACGCCTCGTATTGCGAATCGTCTTTTACGTCGTGTGCGTGATTTTGCGCAGGTCAAAGGCTGTGGAATTATAACCGAGCAGATTGCAGATTTTGCTTTATCTTCGCTGGAGATTGATGCTTTAGGCTTAGACGATACCGACCGAAAGATGCTTAGAACAATTATTCGCTTTTACGATGGCGGGCCTGTTGGCCTGGAAACACTGAGTGCAACGGTTGGAGAAGAAGCCGTTACCCTGGAGGATGTGTATGAACCATATCTGATGCAGATCGGTTTTCTAAGCCGTACACCACGCGGAAGGGTTGCAACACGTCTTGCATATGAACATTTGCAAATTCCGTATACACGTGCAGGCAGTGCTGCAAAGGATCAGTTATCTTTGGACGACATGCCGTTGGAATAAAACATGGCGGAAAGAGACAGTTGCTATGATAGAATCAAATGCATGGAAAGATTATGAGTTACTAGATTGTTCCGATGGAATGCGTCTGGAACGCTGGGATCGGTATATTTTGCAAAGGCCGGATCCGCAGGTTGTTTGGAATGGTGTTGCCACTCACCCTGCATGGAAAAATGCAAATGCAGTATATCACCGTTTTTCAAACGGAGGTGGGCGATGGGAAATCCAGTCACTTCCATCGGAATGGACGGTTTCTTACGGAAAGTTGACTTTTCGCATCCGCCCAACGGGCTTTAAGCATACCGGCCTATTTCCTGAGCAGGCGGCAAATTGGAGTTGGATTGCTGAAAAGATACGCACTGCGGGACGGATCGTGCGGGTTTTGAACCTGTTTGCTTATACTGGCGCCGCAACGTTAGCAGCGGCAGAAGCAGGGGCGATGGTGGTGCATGTGGATGCTTCTAAGGGGATGGTTACCTGGGCGAAAGAGAATGCGGTTGCCTCCGGGTTGGGGGATGCGCCGATCCGCTGGCTGGTGGATGATTGTGT
>JAXDZV010000043.1:0-9707 GCA_034086705.1 Eubacteriales bacterium
GGCGTGTGCTCTATCCAACTGAGCTATTGGGACGTATTTAATTTTTTTGTCAGCCTCCGTAATTATCGGACTCAGCTCCCAACTAAGGTTTTTCCAAGGTGAGCGTTGTAACGTAACCTTAGGAGGCGGTCGCTCTATCCAGCTGAGCTACGGAAACATCTAAAAAAATCCATTAAACTTTACTTACAAACCATCGCAATGCCTATTGCTTTTCACCTAAAAGCGATTATTATAATAAACACACATCGCAAGGGTATTATAACAGAATTTACATGGCTTTTCAACTCTTTTTGTAAAAATTTCGCCAATTGGCGCCTATGTCGGTTTTTGATCTGTCATGGAACCTGCAAACCACGTCACATCGTATTATGGGGCCAGAGTATGTGCTCTGATTTGCTATTTGTAAACATACGTGTTATAATACTCTGGGGTGCAAATAATAGCATCGGACGGGAGTAGATACTCGAACAAATGTCTTTTTTTAAAAAAAATCACGAGTTGGATATGACAACCGGCTCTATCGCGGGAAATTTACTGCGTTTTGCGATACCGTTGCTAATAGGAAATCTTTTTCAACAACTGTATAACATGGTGGATACGTGGGTTATCGGGCAAACCGGTATGAATGATGCCTATGCCGCAGTCGGCAGTGTAGGACCGATTATTAATATTCTCATCGGATTTTTCTCTGGTTTGTCCAGTGGAGCCGGTGTTGTAATTTCACAGAATTTCGGCGCAAAGAATGAGCAGGGCGTGCGGCGGGCCGTACATACTTCCATACTAATGACATTTTGTATGACCGTTGTTGTCACGGTGCTTGGCATTTTGCTTGCCCCTTGGATGCTGCGGTTGATGCTTGCCGCTGACGGGAATCTGGGAAGTGTTTATCCGCATGCCAAGACATATTTGCGCATCTATTTTTCCGGCGTTGCCGGTTTAATGCTATATAACATGGGAGCTGGTGTTTTACGTGCTGTTGGAGATGCAAGACGGCCACTTTACTTTTTGATTGTTTCCGCTGTCACAAATACATTGTTGGATTTTTTGTTTGTATTCATACTCAATTTGGGTGTGGCAGGGGTTGCATTGGCAACCGTTGTTGCACAGGCGATCAGTGCTTTGCTGACGCTGTTTGTTCTGTTGCGAACCGATTCATGGGTAAAGCTTCGTCTGCGCGCATTGCGTTTTGACCCAGTAATGCTGCGTAGCATTGTCAAGATTGGAATTCCCTCAGCCCTGCAAATGGCACTGACCGCATTATCCAATGTTTTTGTGCAAAGTTATATTGGCGGTGCGAGTGGTGCACAGGAAATCAATCTCAGCGCATGGACCTCTTATTCTAAAATCGACCAATATATTTTTCTGCCGGTGCAGTCCTTATCACTGGCAGTATCCACTTTTGTCGGACAAAATTTGGGAATCGGAAATACTCAACGTGCTAAGAAGGGAAGCTTTCTTGCATGGGGGCTTTCATCTGTGTGTACACTCCTGATTATCATTCCGATCATGCTTTTTGCGCCGTTTTGGGCTTCGATTTTTAATGAGGACGCTTCCGTTGTTGAACTGGCAACAAGGTTGCTGCATTGGATTACGCCGTTTTATTTTTGTTGCTCTGTGAATCAAATTTTTTCTGCGTCGTTACGCGGTGCCGGAAGCAGCCGTGCCCCAATGCTGATTATGCTTTGCTCGTTCATCGGCGTGCGACAGCTTTATCTGTATGTTATCACCAATTATGTTTCAAACGATCTTTTGCCAATCGGAATGGGGTACCCACTTGGCTGGCTGTGCTGCAGCATTGCTATCTTATTTTACTATCTGCGATTTGACTTTGCAGGTGCTGCTGCACGCACAAAAGCACGCAGTACGAGCATATAAGAGCCTCGGAAATTGTTTGTCATGCGTGTGTTTTTTGTGCAATTAACCTCTTAATGCTCCAACAGATTGTTCTCAATTGCAGTAAACTGTGCCTGTGTAATACCGCAGTACTTTAGATATGTCTTGACTTGCTCGCGTCTGTCTGCCCCCGAAAAGGTTGCAAGTCGCGCGACCATCGCGCGATATTCTTCAGAACGATGGCTGCGGTCTCCCCAAATGGAAAGTGAGCTTGCCTCATAATCGGCGACAATGTCCTCTTCACGCATACCGAGAAGGCACTCCAATAGGAATATCACCGTGCCGGTTCGATCAGCGCCTGCGATACAGTGCATATAGATTGGATATGCTAAAGGATCTGCAAAAAGCGTAAACAAAGCCTGTGTCATTGCATAGTACTCTGCGGCAAAAATTGCGTCATATGCCCCATATTCCAACGGGAGGATCCGAACGTCTGTACCAATGGGGGAAATTTTCGCCTGGTCATTTTTCTTCCGCAAATCAATATCAGTACGGATGTGCATAAAGTCGTGCAGATACTGTTGCCCCATCGGCGCCAGCCAATGCCCGCCATCCATTTCCGAGCCGCGGAGAATGCGGTTGTATCTCAGCCGTCTGCCGTCAACTGTGCGGTATCCGCCGATGTCTCTTACGTTTGCAAGACCTTGCACATATAGAAAACGCGGTAACGCAGCGCCTGTTGTAAAAGAGCCGATCGGGCTGTCGTTGATACGCCAGTAATACCGTTTTCCCGGCAAAAGATTATAGACGGCCAGCGTTTGCTCAGTCGTGTTCATTGTATATTTCTGTCGAAAATCGGCAAATTCGGAAAGCGCAAAACGTGCAGGTGCAGCACCCGTTCCACTCCATGAAAATACCACCGGTGCAGGCTTTGTGCCATCTGGCGCTTGTGTCCAGGTGGGAGTGGACCAGTCAATTTTGTCGACATCATATGGGCGTTTCTCCATTGCTAAAAACGCACGCTGCTGTGCCGTTTGCAGATCTGCACACTCGCCTTCCGATGGTGTAAGCAATGCGATCATGCTACATTCCCCCCTTTTGTTTCATCTTATTTTACTATACTTTGTCAAAAGATGCAAGAACAATGCGCTATACCGAAAAAACAATTTTCTTTAGCGTCATACTTGCCTTTTAGATAGGTATTTGCTATAATAAGAGGCATCGGAGCTACAAATATTGCAAAGGGCACAAATAATGACCATACGCTATTTTCAAAAAGGCTTTAACTATTCACAAGACGGTCCTGGAAATCGCCTGGTATATCATTTACAAGGCTGTAACTGGCATTGCCCGTGGTGTTCCAATCCAGAGGGAATGGATCCCGCCCGGAAAGCGCAGGTGAGTGAGCTTTCGGCAATGGTGCAGGAAGCCGTAAGCTGTGTTCCCATGATGATTGAAGGCGGCGGTGTTACATTGACCGGCGGCGAAGTGTTGCTGCAGTGGGAAGCGGTTACACAGTTCCTGTGCGAATTACGTGCAGCCGGCATCCATACGGCAATTGAAAGCAACCTTTCTATCCCGCGCTTAGATTGCCTTTTGCCGTACTTATGTTTTTTGATGTGCGATTGCAAGCATCACGACTCGGCAACATTGCACCGGATAACCGGCGGTTCTCTTGATGGACTGCGACAAAACTTTTCCGCACTTGCGGCACACCCTGTACCGACCATTGTGCGGATTCCGCTGATTCACGGCTTCAATGATGCCAGGCAAGATATCGAGGGATTTATACACCTTTTTAAAGAGTTGCCCGGCAAGTTTTTCGTCGAAATCCTGCCCTATCACGAATATGGCAAAGACAAGTGGAAAAAGCTCGGTTTACCCTATCAAATGCAAGATGCTTTCGTTAGTGCGCAAACCTTGCAATCGTTTGAAGCGGCATTTCGCGCAGCAGGATTTACCGTTATTCATACTTAAACCACTATACGGGAAAGGAATACAGTTATGCATAGAGTTTCAACACCTGATAAATTGACCGCAATGGCAAAGGAACTATTTCGAGAGGAACGCGCACGCACACGTCTGGACGGATGGTTTTTGGCCAAAGAAATACGTATTTCGCATGAAGACGAATGCGCAGACGCTCCCCGGGCCATACAGGCTGCATATCTTTTGAAAAAGGTCTGTGAAGAGTTGCCGCTGTCTATCTCGGAGTCTGCTATTTTTGCAGGTACACAGCGGGATGCATTCGCACGTAGCTATGCGCTGATTAACCCATCTTTTCGCGTTGAATCGTTTGCAGGATACTGCGATCCGATTGCGGTGCTTGGAGATATTGAACCCAATGAAGACATTACAAAAGAACGGATTGATGCTGTACGCGCACATGACGCAGATACGCCGTATGCCGAGGCTTTACGTTGTGCCTATGCAGAAAGCGAACGGTATACTGCTGAAGTTGCTTATTTTATGGAGCAGGTTACAGGGCATGTCATTCCGGACGTTCGTACTGTTATCGACCGAGGAATCTGCTTTCTGCGGCAGCAAATCGAGGCAAACCTTGCCGCAGACTGTGACTCGACGCAGCAGGCGGAATATGAAGCCATGCTGCTGACGATTGATGCGCTTTTAATTTTAGCGGGTAGATACGCCGCTATTGCAAAAGAACAACTGGGGCAAACGGCTGATCCGGAGCGACGCGCACAATTGCAGAAAATGATTGAGGCACTGGAACATGTGCCAGCTTTTGGTGCGCGCAGCATGTACGAAGCAATCCAATCTTTTATGCTTTGCTGGCAATTGATGTGTCTTGAGCAATCTCCCAATCCATTTGCGTTTTCCGTGGGAAATGCAGATCGTATTTTTGAGCCGTATAGGGAAAAGGATGCTCTATCACGTGAACAGGCGGCCGCACTGCTGAAGCACTTGTTGGTTTTCTTCAATGTGGGGGACCGTTCCTGGGCAATTTCACAGAATCTCATCATTGGCGGTAAAGACACGCAGGGAAACGATTTGACCTGTCCAACTTCTTATGCATTATTTGACGCCTACTACGATATGAATTTGCCGCAACCTATTCTTTCGGTTAAACTACACAAAAATACGCCAACTGCATTATACCGTGAAATGGGGCGTTTCTTCTTCTCTCCCGGCACGTTGACTCCTTCACTATTTAACGACGACGCGATGTTTGCTGTCCTCCGTGGTGCCGGCATCGAAGAAGAAGATTTGCCGGATTATTCAATTGCCGGTTGTCAGGAACCCTTGATTATGGGGCGTGATAACGGCAATACGACGAACTGCTGGCTGAATCTTGGAAAAATATTGGAATTGACACTTACAGACGGCGTTTCTGCCATCACGGGTAAAACAATCGGTTCCGTCTGTCCTAAAGAAAGTGCTATTGACACATTGCGCCATCTGCGACAGAGGTTTTATGAGAATGCCCAGTTTTTCATTGAAAAAATGGTACACTCAGCCAATCAGGCAACGGCTGCAGTATCTTTGCTGCCTGTCCCGTTCCTTTCGATTCTGATGGGAGGGGTTGATACGGGCTATGATATGCGCGATATCGACCATCAAGGCACAAAATATAACGGCAGCGGTTGCTTAATTCACGGTAATACCGTCGTGTCAGATTCTTTTGTAGCGGTAGACCATCTTTTAGAGGAACGCCCGCAGGATGCAGAGCTTCTCTTAGAGGCGCTGCGTGCTAACTTTGTTGGTTATGAAGAGCTTCGTACATATCTATTGCAATGCCCTAAATTTGGAAACAATCTTGACCAAGCAGATCGGGAAGCTACCGAGGTAACCAGCCGCATTGCAGATATGGTGCGGGCACAAAAGAATAATTTGGGGAATCCGTTTCGTCCGGATTTTTCTACTCCCTCCACGCATTTACTGTACGGCTATTGGGTCGGTGCTTTGCCCACCGGCAGAAAAGCTAGGGATATGCTCAATTACGGTGTGGATCCGTTATACGGAGATGCACATATGGGACTTGGGTTCCGAACGCTTTCCACTTGGAAGCTTCCGTTTGAAAAATTCTGCGGTGGTTACGCGTCTCATTTTGGCATCGATCCAAATCTTTTTCCGGCGCCTACGTTGGAGGAAAAAGGGGAACAGTTTGCCAATCGCGTTTGCAAACCGCTGTTCTTCAATGAGCATTACAACAAAGTCGCACCATTTTATCTATACGTCAATGTTACAACGCCGGAAATACTGCGCAAAGTGTTGGCAAATCCGGAAAAATATGCGCCCAGCGGCGTTTATATCATGCGTATTCACGGCACCTTTGTCAATTTCCTGGATCTTTCTGCCGCTATTCAACAGGATATTATCACGCGGTTGGACCTGCATTCTACACATTGCTGAGGTTGCAATATGCGCATTATAGGTTTCGATATTGGCACGACAACGCTCAGCGCTGTTGTCACAGATGTAAAAACGGGAAATATTTTATACGCACAGACGATGCCTTCTTCCCCCTTTTATGATACGGCGCTTTCCTTTGAACGTATGCAAGATGCGGCATGGATATTGGATGCGGCCCAAAATTGTATTGTACAGCTTTGTCAACAGTTTGCACCGATTGCTTCCATTGGTATTACAGGTCAGATGCATGGCATTGTTTATCTGGATGCAGATGGAAATCCTGTCAGCCCCTTGTACACTTGGCAGGACGGCAGAGCGGCGCAATCCGATCAAACCGGAGAAACAACATTGTGCCGCATACAGCGCCTCACGGGGTACTCGCTTAGTGCCGGTTACGGTCTTGCCACGCACACTTATAATACAGCACATAATCTTGTCCCTGCACAAGCTGTAAAGCTGTGCACGATTCACGATGCACTTGTTGTACGGCTATGTGAAAATTTAGAACCCATCATGCATGTCAGCGACGCTGCAAGTTTTGGTCTATATAACTTTTCTCTTGCAGACTTTGACCGTACTGCATGCGAAGCCCTGTTTGATCTGTCTATTCTACCGCAGGTTTGTGCACAAAGCTGTACAGTCGGAACCTTTCGCGGTATCCCGGTTTCTGTTGCAATCGGAGACAACCAGGCAAGCATTCTTGGTACCATGTCACAAGATGCCGATGCCGTTCTGTTTAATGTTGGAACCGGTAGCCAGGTATCTGTCATTCTGCGAGATCCTGTTTCGCTTTCTTGCGGGGAGCTTCGCCCCTATGTCAATGGCACATATCTTGCTTGTGGCTGTTCCCTTTGTGGCGGAAAAGCGCTTGCGCTTTTGGAACGTTTTTTTGCATCATATGCATCTTTGCTCGGTCATAATGAATCTCAATATCCAATCATTGACCATTTGGCGGAACAAATTCCGTCTATTCAGGATCCGGTACATTTTTCTACGTGTTTTTGCGGCACCCGTGAGGATCCGCAAAAGCGGGCAAGTATTGAGAATCTGACGGATACAAATTTCACACCGGCACACTTTGTCGGCGGTGTAATGCATGGGATGGCACAGGAGCTTTTGGCGTATTATGCTTCTTTTTCCACTCGGCCGCCGCTGCGTTTATATGGATCTGGAAACGGAATTCGAAAGAGCCGTGCGTTGCGGCAAATTTTTGAACGTGCACTCAATCTGCCTATGCAAATTCCGGCACATCGTGAAGAAGCAGCTTACGGTGCGGCTTTGTTTTCTGCAGCTTCTGCCGGACTTGCATCTTTGGAAGATCTGCAGAAGAACATTCAATATGAATCGAATGAATCGAGCTTCTCAGTGTAAAGTACTATGCTATTGCTGAAAATGGATTGCACGGCATGGGCGCTTGCGCAATGCGGACTTGCAAATTCAGTAAAATTAACCTAATATACCGCTTTTGAACCGCATCCCATTTTTTACAAGTATGCTGGTTTACTTGTACTAAGAAATGGGATGCTTTTCTATGCCGAATGAAGGGCTTTTTGCCAAACAGTGGATTTTAAAACGCAGAAAAGTCGTAAAGCGGATGCGGTCAGAATGTATTGTGTGCATCCGGCAAAACCTGCGTATAATATTGCTCACGGAAATCAAGTATAAATCTATCTGGCGGCAAAGATCGTGAGTAGGCATTGGCGTATTCCGAATTGTGGTTTCATCAATTTATCAAAAAGGCTGGTCAACAGAAAAAATGTAAATCTGCTGAAGAAGCCCAGAAATTGTCTCAACAGAAGAACACTTGTCAAAGAATGTGTCACAAGGCAAGCTCCGGTACAATGATTGCCATATTCCATTTTTGGAGATTGCGCCAAATTTGCTGTCTTATTTGCGTGCGTTTATAGGTAACCAATCCGGGAAAAGCAAAAAGTGTGCTGCCTGTGCTTGAAAAAAAGTAAAAAACGATTGACACGTAAAACAAATGCGTATATAATGGAATATAAGTTAGCATTGGCTAACCTATATTTAGCGCACACGGTTAGCAGACGCTAATTTTGGAGGAAGCAAAGGAGGGAGGCATGATGCCGTTGACACTTGCAGAAATCGGAATAGAGACGATTATAAAAAAGATTGGTGGTAAACCGCAGGTCAAAGCACATCTGGAAAGTCTTGGTTTTGTGGCGGGAAGTTCTGTTACAGTGCTAAATACCATTGCTGGTAATTTAATTGTCAATGTAAAAGAATCCCGTATTGCAATTAGCAGGGAAATGGCACAGAAAATTTTGGTTTGATTTTTTTGGCAGGTAAACAACATTTTAAAAGGGGGAATCAGGTATGAAAACGCTCAAAGAAGCAAAAGTTGGTGACAAGTTGGTGACACGGTCAGGGTTGTTAAGCTTCATGGAGATGGGGTTGTTAGACGCCGAATGATGGATATGGGACTTACCAAAGGTGTGCAGGTGCATGTTCGTAAGGTCGCACCTTTCGCAGACCCGGTTGAGCTCATTGTTCGTGGGTATGAACTTTCTTTGCGCAAAGCAGATTTGGAAATGGTTGAAATTGAGTGAGACCAAATGGTTTTTGAAGAAGGAAATCTTATTTTTTTGGCCATCAGTTAGCCGATGCTAATACAAAAGAGAGGGAGATTACATGAATTTGCGCATTGCTCTTGCGGGTAACCCAAACAGGGGGAAAACAACCTTATTTAACGCGTTGACCGGTTCCAATCAGTTTGTCGGAAATTGGCCTGGCGTTACGGTTGAAAAAAAGAAGGAAAATTGAGAAAACACGACGGAGTGGTTATTACCGATCTTCCGGTATTTATTCTCTTTCGCCGTATACCTTGGAGGAAGTGGTAGCAAGAAATTATTTGATCACCGAGCGCCCCGATGCGATTTTGAATATCATTGACGGGACCAACCTTGAAAGAAATCTGTATCTTACTACACAGATTACAGAGCTTGGCATCCCTGTTGTTGTTGCTATCAACATGATGGAGCATTTGGTGAAGCTGCAGAGAACGTACCCCATCCGTCCGAATACGGGATATGGATACCAGGGATTCCCGTTCTTGCGGAGAATGGCCTTGCAGCCACGAATAGCCCTGCGTGGCTGAGCAGTCTGCTTGTTGATGGTATTATCGGCGGTGTTGGTGCGGTGCTTGGCTTTGTGCCGCAGATGATCGTGCTCTTTCTTTTACTTGCTTTCCTTGAGTCGTGCGGGTATATGGCGCGAATTGCTTTTGTGCTTGACCGCATTTTCCGCAATTTCGGCCTCTCAGGAAAATCTTTTATTCCGATGCTTATTGGCACCGGATGCGGGGTTCCCGGCATTATGGCGTCTCGTACGATAGAAAACGAACGAGACCGCCGTATGACGATTATGACAACAACCTTTATTCCCTGCGGTGCCAAATTACCATTGATCGCATTGATTGCTTCCGCTTTATTCGGCGGCGCGTGGTGGGTAGCGCCGAGCGCTTATTTCATTGGAGTTGC
>JAXDZV010000089.1:0-20452 GCA_034086705.1 Eubacteriales bacterium
TGGTGCATGTGGATGCTTCTAAGGGGATGGTTACACAGGCACGCGAAAATGCTGCGCTCAGTGGTCTCGCTTCTGCGCCGATTCGCTGGATTGTAGAAGATTGCAAAAAGTTTTTGTTGCGCGAACAGCGGCGTGGCAACCGTTATGACGGGATTATTATGGATCCTCCATCTTATGGCAGAGGGCCGGGTGGCGAGGTTTGGAAGCTGGAGAGCGGTATACATGAGTTGGTTGCTTTAGCAGCTTCTGTTTTGTCTGAGGAAGCTTTGTTTTTTATATTGAACTCCTATACAACTGGACTCTCCGCATCTACGACTGCGTATCTGCTCCGACTTGTAACGAAAGACCGTGGTGGCCGTGTTTTTGCCGATGAGCTTGGTTTACCTGTAACACAGACCGGCGGTGTTTTGCCGTGTGGGGCAGTGGCGCGTTGGAGCGGAAAGGAAAGTGCGAATGAATGAGACCAAAGAAAAACAGTTTTTAATACAAGCAGAGCATATGTGTTTTTCTTACCCTGATGACTCTGCACAAGTTGCCCCGGCGCTGAATGACGTGTCTTTGGCGATTGAAAAAGGAAGTTTTGTATGTCTGATTGGGCATAACGGTTCAGGAAAGTCAACGCTTGCAAAACTTTTTAATTTGATTTTAACCCCCAGTTCGGGTCGCCTTTGTATCAATGGTATTGATGTGACAGACCACCCGTTGACAGATGATGAGATTTTTGAGTTGCGTCGAAACGTCGGAATGGTTTTTCAGAATCCGGACAATCAACTGGTTGCGACTATTGTGGAAGAAGATATAGCATTCGGTCCTGAAAATCTCGGTGTCCCCCCTGAGCAGATTCGAGCACGGGTAGATGCGGCGCTGGATGCTGTTGGGATGCGTGCATATCGGCACCATGCTCCCCATTTACTATCCGGCGGGCAGAAGCAGCGTGTTGCCATCGCGGGGATTCTTGCAATGCAGCCGGCATGCATTATTTTGGATGAGGCGACTGCTATGCTTGACCCGGTCGGCAGACGGGAGGTTTTGCAAACCATTCGTCATTTAAATCGCGACCTTGGCATCACAATTGTACATATAACGCACTATATGGATGAGGCGGCGATGGCAGACCGTGTGGTGGTGCTCAGCGACGGCAGGATTCTTGAGGACGGTAGACCGCGTGATGTGTTTGTAAAAACGGAAGCCTTACGTGCGGCCGGATTGGATGTGCCGCAGGTAACGGATATCATGCATTCTCTTCGAAGGGCAGGCCTTCCCGTTTCGGAAGATTTGTTGCAATGTGAAGAAGCAGCACAGGCACTTGCCATGCTTTGGCAGGAACGATATGGCCAATGTTAGAAAGGAAAGCAGATGGCGACACTTGCACTCGATCATGTGAACTATTGCTACGCGAAGGGAACTCCGTATGAGAAGGAGGCTTTGCGAGACATTTGCTGCAGCTTTAAAAGCGGAGAATTGGTAGGGATTATCGGCCAAACTGGCTCCGGGAAATCAACGCTCGCACAAATGTTCAATGGATTGCTTCGCCCGGAAAGTGGCACTGTGCTTTTAGACGGGGTAGATATTTGGCAGCAGCCGAAAAAAATGCGGGATGTCCGTTTTCGCATCGGTATTGTGTTTCAGTATCCGGAATATCAGTTGTTTGAAGAAACAGTGTATAAAGATATTGCATTCGGGCCGACCAATATGGGGCTTTCTCCTCAGGAAATTCAGCAAAGAGTACTTGCCGCTGCGCAATTTGCGGGGGTTAGCAGCAATTTTTTGCAACGATCTCCGTTTGAATTATCCGGTGGGGAAAAGCGACGTGTCGCTGTTGCCGGCGTTATGGCGATGGACCCGGAAATTTTAATTCTCGACGAACCTGCTGCAGGGCTGGATCCGCGCGGCAGAAATGAAGTGCTTGGCGGAATTGCTGCATATCAAAAGCAGACCGGAAAAACTGTGATTATGATCAGTCATTCCATGGAAGATATGGCAAATTATGCACAAAGAATGATTGTTTTGCAGGATGGATGTATTTGTGCCAGCGGTTCACGCAGCGAAATTTTTTCAGATGTAGAGCGTTTGCACACGCTGGGGCTTTCTGTTCCGCAGGCTACGCGACTGATGCTCGCGCTGGCTGCGCGCGGAATTCCGGTTCGTACGGATATTTATACACCGGCAGATGCCGTGCAGGAAATTTTGCGTCTTTTTTCAGCGAAGGAGGTGCATTCCTGATGCTGAAAGATATTACGCTGGGGCAATTTTTCCCCGGTACTTCCGTTTTGCACCGGCTGGATCCGCGCACCAAAATTATTGCTGAGATCTTATTTATCGTGGCTGTTTTCTTAGCAAATTCCTATCTTGCCTATGGTGTACTTTTGTTGATTTCCGGTGCCTTACTTTTGGTAAGCCGTCTGCCGATGCGTGTTATTTTGCGCGGAATTAAACCGCTGCTTTATATTATTTTTTTCACGTCTGTAATTAATATTTTTTGGACAACGGGAGATCAGCTGCTATTTGCATGGAAGTTCATCAAAATATATCGGGAAGGCATTGAATTCGCTGTATTTATGATGATTCGTATTCTCACATTGGTGCTTGGGTCTGGTATTCTGTTAACATACACGACTTCACCGATTGTATTGACGGATGGCATTGAATCTTTGCTTTCCCCGTTAAAGCGGTTACATGTCCCGGTGCATGAATTTGCGATGATGATGACGATTGCGCTGCGTTTTATTCCGCTTTTGACAGAAGAAACGGACAAAATTATGAATGCTCAAAAATCACGTGGTGCCGACTTCTCCAGTGGGAACATTTTCAGACGAGCAAAAGCTTTGATTCCCATTTTGGTGCCGCTTTTTATCTCTGCAATTTCCAGAGCAGATGAGTTAGCGGTTGCAATGGAATGCCGCTGTTATCGCGGTGGACAGGGACGTACAAAAATGCGTGCGTTGCAGATGTGCTGGCTGGATGCTTGTGCGCTGTGCACAATGTTACTGTTTTGCGCCGGTATGGTTGCCATGCGTGTGATGTTGCCATGACTAAATATTTATTAACGATTCAGTTTAGCGGAAGTGCATACTGCGGATTCCAGGTTCAAAAGAATGCATTGTCTGTGCAGTATGTTATGCAGGATGCGCTTGCGCATCTTTATGGTAGCAGGTTGCCTGTACAAGGGTGCAGTAGAACGGATGCAGGTGTGCATGCGCTGGACTTTAAATTAACATTTTCAGATCCCGGCATCGCCGCACGTATGCAACCTACACAAATCATACAGGCATTGAACGCTTTATTGCCAACCGATATTGCCGTACTAGAGTGCAAAATTGTTCCTGTAAGTTTTCATGTTAGATATGATGTAAAACAGAAAACATACGAGTATCTGATTTGGAATGCACCGATTCGTAATGTATTTTGGACGAACGGTGCTTGGCATATACGACCGCAGTTGGATGTAAATGCCATGCAAATTGGCGCACAAGCTTTGGTGGGCACACATGATTTTTCATCGTTTACGGCTACCGCGCTGAAAAAAGAAAACAAAACGCGTACGATCAGCGCAGCAGAAGTGCAGCGGCAGGAAAACTGGGTCCGTTTTACGGTTAGCGGCGACGGATTTTTGTACCATATGGTGCGTATTATGGCTGGAACCTTGGTGGAAATTGGTTTTGGTCGCCGTGATGCAGGGGGTATTGCGGATATTTTGTCCGCTTGTGATCGCCGCATGGCGGGTCGTACAGCTCCCGCTTGTGGGTTATATTTGAAAAAAGTTTATTATGATGCAACATAAATGAGAAAGGGGGAAGTGTTTTGCCTTTTCATAAACAAAAGCAAACGCAAAAGGGCGCTTCTGCAAAAGCACACCGTCCGTTTCGAAAACGGCACACTTACGCACAGCATTCGCAGACCGAAAGCAAACCGGCCGCTGAGCAGAAAACAGTGCCGGTCAATGCAGCTTATTTGCGCACTTCCGATTGCTTTCGCATTTTTAAGTATTGCAGTGTTTTGTTACTGGTAGTTTTTGTTTTGTTTATGTTTACTTTCTACCGGGAGAATATAACTATTGAGAATTTCCGCTTCTTTTTGCGCTATATTGATACGCGCAATCCAGATCGAAATGACGAAAGCGTTATTAAATATGATTCTTCTTCTATCAGTACTGCAACGCTTTATAAGGGATCTGTGGCAGTTGCTGACAGTGATTCTTTGCAGATATACGATCTCAATGGAGACAGCATTTTCATCGACCAACAACGCTTTTCCAATCCAAATTTACTTGCATCTGAGCAGTATATTCTTTCATATAATACAGGAGGTACAACCTATCGTATTTACAATTCGGTTGCACGGCTGCATGAGCAAACGCTTGACTATCAGATTTCTTCCGCAAGCATTAATCGCAACGGGATGTACTGCATTGTTTCCAAAACGAAAGAATACCGCGCAAGTGTGAGCGTGTTTGACCAAGAATTCAAGGTGTTGTATCAATGGTTTTCTCCTGATAAATTTGTTATGGATACTGCCATATCCGACAATAATCGCAGCTTTATTATTTTGAGTTGTACTACGAATATTACAGGCTCTGCGGTTTCTGAAATTTTACTTTGTGAACTTGGAACAGACGAAAAGACGGCGGTTGTACAGTTGCCGAATATTGTTGCGCTCTCCGTGTGTTATAATTCCGGGGGCGGATTCACAGTGTTGTGCGACGACGGATTTCGGTATTATGACAAAAACGCCGAGCAAATCAGCTTTTTGTCTTTCAACGGTGTAACGCCGGTAAAAGCCGGTTTTCAAAACGGGTATTCGTTTTATGCTGTAAACAAAAACGTAGTCGGCAGCGACCATACAATATGTGTTGCTGAAAACAAAACGGGTTCAATTCAGTATCAAGGCAATGTTACCGGAGAAATTACAGATTATGTATTCACGGACCAAGCGTTGTTCTTACTCATGGAGCGGCAGCTTGTTATGGTACCGCTATCCGGCGGAGATATTTTATACCGGAATGTTACGGTTAATGGAACCGGATTGCTGGCAGTCGATCAACAGCGGCTTCTGCTTTGTTTTCCTGAAAAGACAGAGCTGATTGACATACAAGCTCGTTTCTATGAATCTGCGCAATAAGGGGGATTTTATATGGCGTTCATTTTAGATGCTGTCATAGTTATTTTGGTTTTTATGTTTATTCTTATCGGTTCCCGGCGCGGTTTGTTCCGGTGTGTACGCGGGCTGCTTGGAACTGTGCTTTCGTTCATTATCTCTGTTTTGCTTTTTCGCCAGCTCGGCGCATATCTGAGTAACAAATTTTTATCTGAACGAATCTATTCCTTTGTTCAGAACGCTTTGCAGCGTGCAACAGGCGGTGTCCCCGTTGAAACGGTTTTGCAGGATAAGCCCGATCTTTTGACGGACTTTTTGCGTACCTGTAGCATGACTTTTACGCAACTTCAGCAGAAAATTTCTCAAATGCTTGCAGATGGATTCGGCGATGCCTCAGACGCACTTACGCACCTGATTGCAGAACCGATGACAACTAAAATTTCCTGTGCGCTTGCTTTTTTGCTATTATTTTTGGTATCTTCTCTGCTGATAGGTTTACTGTTGCATTTGATTGGACGTTTGCTGCGTCTGCCCGTGCTGCGGCAGGCTGATAGACTGCTTGGATTTTTCGGTGGAGCGTTGGGTGGCATTTTGACCGTTTGGATTCTTTGTTGCGTATTTGCCACGATTTTGCCTTATCTTAGTTCCGCATGGCCGGATGTTTTTCCGGCTAATCTCACAGAGCAGACCAGTCTGTTTAAGGCAATGACGAATTTTAATTTCTTCACGTGGCTCTTGGGAACGCTGTAATCCCATACAAATTTTGATTTCGGAAAGGAATATCTAAAACATGGAGCTTTGTTCACGCTGTCATAAGCGTTTTGCCGTTGTGTATGTAACGCGTATTGAAGGAGATCGAACCATCAATGAGGGAATTTGTTTGACATGTGCCAAAGAGCTTGGCATCAAACAAGTTGATGACATTTTGAAAAAGATGGGGATCGACGATGAGTCTTTGGAAAACTTAGACAATGAGGTTATGGATCTGATGCAACAAGAAGAATCTGCAGAAGATGCGGAGGATGACGACCGCTCTTTAGAGGAGAGCAGGGCACCGGCCATTGATTTCGGAAAGCTTTTCGGTAGCTTTTCCAATCGGCCCGAGCAAGCGCCGCAGCGTGAAGAGCCAAAGGCCAATACGAAGGAAAAGGAGCGCGCTAAAGAACGGGTTAAGCGGAAATATCTCAGCGCATACTGTCTGGATTTGACACAAAGGGCACGAGAAGGAAAACTGGATAAAATCGTTGGACGGGATCGGGAGCTTGCAAGAATGATGCAAATTCTTTGCAGGCGCCAAAAAAACAATCCCTGTTTGATCGGTGAACCTGGTGTAGGCAAGACTGCGATTGCAGAAGCTTTGGCTATGGAGATTGCTGGCGGTAATGTTCCGGCAAAATTGCAAGGGAAAGAGATCCAGCTTTTGGATTTGACGGCAATTGTTGCAGGCACACAGTTCCGAGGACAGTTTGAGGGGCGTATGAAAGGCTTAATCGAAGAAGTAAAAGCGCTTGGCAACGTCATTTTGGTAATTGATGAGGTGCATAACATTGCAAGTGCCGGAGATGCAGAAGGCAGTATGAATGCTGCGAATATTCTTAAGCCAGCACTTTCCCGTGGCGAAATCCAGGTGATCGGCGCAACAACCCTTGCGGAGTATCGCAAATATATTGAAAAGGATGCGGCGCTGGAGCGGCGCTTTCAGCCTGTTTTGGTGGATGAACCATCCGTACAGGACAGTGTTCAGATTTTGCAGGGAATTAAAGGATATTATGAACAGTTCCACGGCATTTGTATTCCGGAGGATATTGCGCGCCGCGCTGTGGTTATGGCGGAACGATATATTCAGGATCGCTTTTTGCCGGATAAAGCGATTGACCTTTTGGACGAGGCATGCGCTTATGTAGTGTTGCATTCACCCGTGATTCGTGAAATTGACGAGAAGACCGCAAGTGTGGAGAGCATTCGTACAAGGATGACGGAGTTGCAAGAACAACTCAAGACAGAAGAATCCCCGGCGGACGAAGTATACCAGCAGCTTGCCGAGCTAAAGAGTACAGAACTGCAGTACAGTAAGCAATTGGAGGAACTTTCCAAAAAAAGAGATACGATCGAACTGTGTGTAGAAGATCTTGCACATGTTGTGGAAGTTTGGACGGGGATTCCCGCAAGCAGCATCACGGAAAATGAATTTGAACGATTGGATCGTCTGATGCTTCGTCTAAAAGAACACATCGTTGGGCAGGACGAAGCGGTGGATGCTGTTGTTCGTGCAATTAAGCGTAATCGAGCAGGCGTTTCGTATTTGCGTAAGCCGGTGTCGTTTATTTTTGCAGGGCCTACCGGTGTTGGAAAAACGGAACTTGTAAAACGCCTTGCTGGAGAACTATTCCAGAGTCCACAGGCGCTGATTCGTTTGGATATGTCAGAGTTTATGGAGAAGCATTCAGTTTCTAAATTGATTGGATCTCCTCCGGGCTATGTTGGTTATGACGAAGCAGGGCAGTTAACGGAAAAAATTCGTCGCAAACCGTATTCTGTCATTTTGCTGGACGAGATTGAGAAAGCACATCCGGATGTCTTGAACATTCTTTTGCAGATACTTGATGACGGCAGATTAACGGATGCACATGGCAGGGAAGTCAGCTTTGAAAACACTGTCATTGTGATGACGACCAACGCCGGTGCGGAGGCGGGCGGAAAAGCTGTTGGTTTTGGGCTAAGTTATACGGACTTACAAAAAGAGAGTACCGAAAAAGCACTCCTTGGTTTTTTGCGTCCTGAATTTATCAATCGTGTAGATGAAATTATCACATTCCGGCATTTGTCTGAAGAAGATTTTGTTTCGATTTGTCGCATTATGCTTGGGGAGCTTGTTACTAATCTTTTGGATAAAGATATTACCCTGTTGTATACAGAACAAGTTTTGCAACATCTTGCACACGTTTCTTACAGTGTAAAATACGGTGCACGTAATTTGCGCCGTTATATACAGACACATGTTGAGGACGCAATCGCAAAGCTGATCATTTCGCACTATGCACAGGGGGTACGCACAATATATTTGACAGTTCATACAAACGCTGACGGGCAGGAAGAGCTTTTGGTCGGTGATGAAAATTCAAAGGATGTCCAGAAGTAAACGCGCTTGCGTCTGACGCGCGACGAGAGGGAGAGGTCTTGGGTTTGAAAGGAACATGGTATAGCATCAGCGCCTCCGAAGCCATCCAGCGTCTACGTACGGATGCATCCGGTGGACTTTCGCATAAGGAAGCACGGCGACGCTTGCTCAAATATGGGAAAAATCGTGTGCATCCGGTTTCACGCCATGCATTTTATAGAAGTTTACGGCATATTCTCCTTGACTTTACAGCTATTCTTTTGCTTTTGACAACGTTGATCGGCCATTTGTTTGGTGCAGATGAAAATGCCTTGATGCTTGCAGGCATTGTTTTGGCGCACATACTGATTGTTGTGCTAGTGTTGTATCGTTCTGAAATGGTTCTGGAGAACATGGAACGAGATACTTTATCTTTAACACATGTTGTTCGCCAGGGAAAGCTCTTTTTAACGGAGCCGGCAAGATTGGTTGTTGGAGATATTGTCTTTTTGAGCGAGGGAGATATTATACCGGCGGATTGCAGGTTAATTCGTAGTGATGATATTTGTGTTGATGAGACGCCGGTGTTTGGCGCGGATAGTGCTGCTTGCGCATCGGTACATAAAATGGCAGATGTTACGCTTCGTCAGCAAGGCGGTATGTTTTCTGCCGGGAATATGGTGTATGCGGGATCAACTGTTTTACAGGGGAGTTGTACTGCATTGGTAGTCAATACATCAGCACGATGCATGATCAACCGTGTTTCCAATCATTCCTCGATGGAGCGGCAAGTCATGCCACATGATAAATTGTTTCGTAAATATGGTAAAGGCTTGTCGCTCTCTCTGATTGTGGTTGTTTTTTTGCTGATCGTTTTACAGCTGTTGCAAGCCGGAAGCGGTACGGTGCTTTTCTCGGCTTTTATGACGGCGATGACGTATGCAGTTAGCTGCATGGGAGAAATGTTTTCCGCATTTTGCACGGTTGCTGTTGCCTGCGGTATATATTCTACGGTAAAAAAACACGGCGATATTAATATCGGTGCGATGATTAAGCGGCCGGGTGCTATTGATCAACTGAAAAAACTTACCGTATTGATGGTTCCAAGGCGTGGTGTTTTGACAACACGTGCTGTATCTATTGATTATGTCTGTACGCCTATGAAGATGTACCGCGTGGTGGGTACACGGTATCGTACTTCCCTGGAGCGTGTGATACGACTCGGAGTTGTTTCTACGGGGTGCTATGGCAAAGAGCTTGTCTCTGCCGGTATCGGAAAAGCAAAGTTGAACGATGAAGAGCTTGCAATTCTCTCAGCAGCACGGTCGCTGCAGCTGTACAATGTTGATTTGGACAGACGATTTCCTTTGCTGACTTATGTACATGCAGACGGCGATCTTTCCATGTTTGATATGGCATTGATACGCGGTGGAGCAACCGGGTTTCAGGCTGTGGTACGTGGCAGACCCGAACAGATTCTTTCTCGTTGTACATATTATCGTGACGGGGATGTAGCTACGGAACTTTCGGAAAAACGTTTTTCCAAGTTGCTGGAGAGTTGTCATACACTTGAACGGGAAGCGTATACTGTAATTGCGATTGCTACAAAAGATGTGCAAAATGCGCGGGCAGAATATGCGCCTATGTATCAATCCGATATGGTTTTTGAAGGCTTTTTAGCTTTTCAAGTGCCACTGCTGCAAGATGTTGCACATTTGATTTCCCGTTGTCGTCAGGAGGGAATACGACCGATATTGTTGGATGATGGTGAAGAGGACAGCATCTATTTTGCACGAAAGATAGGGATCATTGATTCGCCGGAACAGGTAATGGATTACGCAGAATATCGAAATGCAGAGCCGGGAATGCGCTTTGCACAGGCACAAAGGGGAAATGTTTATAAAAATTTTCCGCCAGCTGCCCGCGTAGAGTTGATACAGTCTCTACAGAACGGGGGTGCCGTAGTTGGATATTTAGGCAAACATATGGCTGATTTGCAACCGATGGAAATGGCTGATGTTTCGTTTGCGCAAAATGTAACCCTCTCAGACCGTGCCAAAAACCACATGGTTCCTGTGGAAAGCGAGATTACACCGGGTGGAATTGCTGAGTCTGCTTCCCGCTTGGGATGTGAAGCCCTCAAGGCTCGCGCCGACGTTATTCTGTCGGAGGCGGATCAGGGAGGTCATGGAGGTTTTTCAGCAATGCTGGAGGCGCTTACAGCGGCGCGCTCAATTGAGCAAAACCTTTTACATATTTTATATTATTTGATTCCTTCTTCAGCTGCACGTCTTCTTATGATGCTGTTTGGAATTTTAAGCGGTTCTGTGGTAATGACGGCGGTGCAAGTTGCTTTCAGTGGGTTGTTACTCGATTGCATTGCGGTGTTGATCATTTGCTTTGAAACTGCAGATTCATCGATTTTACGTGTTCCGGCACGTACGCAGCAACGTCTGGAACGACCGAAAAACATCATGCTCTCTTCGTTTTTGTATGCATTGATTTGGTCTTCTTGCAGTGCGGCTTTTCTTGCGGGCGTTACCTTGCTTTTTCCCGCGTTCACAAGGCAACAGGCTTTAAGTGCAACTTTTTTGTTTTGGTCGATACAGCAGGTTATCTTTCTCTTTTTGGTTAAGCAGGAGAGAATAGATTTACGACCGAGTTTTAAGATCAACGGAATACAAATCGTTGCTGTTTCACTCATTGCAGAGGTATTTCTACTGTTTTTTATGTATCAACCGCTTGGTCAGAGATTTGGAATTTATCGCTTTTCTCCTTCTTGTTTGTTATGGGTATGTGCGATGGTTGTAATATTTGTAGCTCTGACAGCTTTCGCAAAGCATTTGATTGATAACTGTGACCGTATCCGTGAGATGCCGCCGGATCCTGCGGTGGTATCGGTCCCCACTTCCAAAGAATGTACAAAGAAGACCAATACGCCGGATGCTATATTCTCAGAACGAGCAGTTCCACCTTCTCAGATGGTGCAAGACATATCTGTCAGCACCCCTTCTGCAGCAGATTCGGAACAACACAGGCTACAAGATTTGTCGCAAGTTTTGCAGATGGTTGACCAGGATTCAAATGGAGATTTTTCGGATTTGGTGCAAGATGAGGCAAATTCTCAGGCTGTACGGAAATTGCGCGATAACCCGTCTGTTTCTGCACAGGAACTGTATCCGGAGCTAGCACAGATTCCTCTGGATGGTGCACCCACCGAAGAGGATGACTACACGGAAATTGCATATTTTGAAAATCAACCCAATTCCAATGCGGAGCTCTTTGCACGCTTTGGGGTTGATTTAACACAAAGTGAGAAGGTTTTATTGGAGGAACAAATTGATCTATCCTCGCATGAGTCGATAAAAACGGAAAAAAGTAAAAGCATAGAAACGGAAAGTTAGCACATATTCTACTGAGAAAGAAGGCGTTTGTTTTTCTGAGAAGTTCTATGCCACTGCAATCCCTTCGGATTGCAGTGACTGCACCTGCATGCTTGCCGAAGCCGACTCAGTCTTTGGAGAATGCCTGTGCTTGTTTGACACAGTTAGGTGCGAAATGTA
This sequence comes from Eubacteriales bacterium, assembly GCA_034086705.1. Classification (GTDB taxonomy): domain Bacteria; phylum Bacillota; class Clostridia; order Oscillospirales; family CAG-272; genus UMGS1225. Next base: position 11,755 of record JAXDZV010000089.1, read on the forward strand.
TTGTGGGGCAGAGCTGTGTAAAACCCAGAGATTTTACATATGCAGACGATTGCTTTCGTGCTGCGGAGCTGCAGTCTTTTTTGGCTGATTCTTCCTTAGACCTTGTTCTTTGCTGCCGCGGTGGATATGGAAGTGCACGTTTGCTCCCATATATCGATTATACAGCTGTATCCGTTTTGCATCCTGTTTTATGTGGATTTTCCGATATTACAGCACTGCATTCTGCATTTTATACTCGCTGTGGCAAAATTGGGTTGCATGGCCCGATGGCAGTTACAGATTTTTCTGAGCAACCCTTGCCGCAAACCTTACAGTCTTTTATTTCTGCTTGCACGGAGCGGCAAGCCTTTTTGCCTATACAGACTCTTCAGCCAATTTGCGGCTCTGTACGCGGTATTTTATTCGGTGGTAATTTATGTGTGCTTACGTCTTTATGTGGTACGCCGTATTTTGCTGTTCCGTCAAACGGTATTCTATTTTTGGAAGAAGTGCATGAGCCGTTGTATAAAATTGACCGCATGCTTCATCAGTTACGACAAAATGGTGTTTTTCAGCAAGTCAGAGCGGTTGTTTTTGGAAGGATGCAGGGGATTGCTCTCCCAGAATTTAAATCATTGCTTGCTAATTTTTTTCATTTGGATTCTTTTCCGGTAGGGTATGGTCTTCCATGTGGCCACCAAAAACGAAATATGACATTGCCGATCGGCGGGAGTGCCGTTCTTTCTGCTGGGACATTGCAGGTGTGTTATTGAGAAAATTGAAAATAAACAAAAAACGTCGGGAAACCCCGACGTTTTTTGACAAATAACATGTTCTTGTTATCTGTTTTTCATTGCGTTTTCAGCATTCTCGATCATCTTACGAACCATCTGACCACCAACAGATCCAGCCTGTTTTGCAGTGAGATCGCCGTTATATCCCTGCTTGAGGTTAACGCCGACTTCGTTCGCAGCTTCCATCTTGTACTTGTTCAGTGCTTCCTTTGCGTCAGGAACCAAAGACTTTTTACCTCTGGACATGATACTTCTCCTTGTACGCGGAAAAACCGCATCTATTTTCAACGCACCGACACAGCGCGGTGCGCTGTATTTGTGCGGTTAATGAAATCCTTTCGGATTTCGATACTATTGTGTGTCATCTGACATAATATATGCCTGTAAAATTTTGTATTTTAGATATATACATGAATGAAAAAATAACCGCCGGAAAATCGTGCAAAGCACGAGCATTCGGCGGTGTTTTTTTGATATAGTTCGAATGAGTTATTCGATGATTTTTACAATTACGTGACGATCAACGGAAGTTGCAGCAGCTTTCATAACTGTACGGATTGCTTTTGCAATGCGCCCATGCTTTCCGATAACTTTTCCCATATCCTCAGGTGCCACAGAAAGAGAGAGCAGGACATCCCCGTTTTCATCGCTGTCCGTCACTGTAACTTGATCTGGGTGGTCCACAATGGCCGAGGCTATATCCGTCAAAATTTTCTTTAAATCTACCATTTTTAGCTCCGATTATTTCAGAATCTCGGCTTTTTTCAAAAGAGATTTAACCGTTTCGGTCGGCTGTGCACCGCAAGCAAGCCATTTTTGTGCTTTCTCCGCGTCGATACGAATGTCAACGGGATTTGTGAGCGGATTGTAAAAGCCGATTTGCTCAATAAATCTACCATCTCTGGGAGAGCGGGAATCTGCAATTACCACACGATAAGACGGCTGCTTTTTTGCGCCGATTCTTTTGAGTCTCATTTTTACTGCCATAGTTTTTTCCTCCAAATTGTATAATTTATATAGATTATGGGTTAACAAAGAATTATATTGCGGGGAAACGGAATTTTCCTTTTTTTCCGAATTTCTTTTTCCCTCCAGAAAACTGTTTCATGAGCGTACGCGTTTGTTCATATTGCTTGAGTAAACGGTTAACGTCTTCCACTTTCTGCCCGCATCCGGCAGCAATGCGTCTGCGCCGTGATGCGGAAATAATCTCTGGATGTTCTCGTTCTTGCTCGGTCATGGATAGCATGATCGCTTCTGTGCGTGCAAGTTGCTTTTCGTCGATGGAAACATCTTTCAATTGTGCCGGTTTAATACCGGGGAGCATGGAAAGCATTTGATCCAGATTTCCAATGTTTTTAACAGATCGAAATTGCTCCAAAAAATCGTTCAGGGTAAATTGAGAACGTCGCAGTTTTTCTTCTAGTTCATGTGCCTTTTTCTCATCAAAGGAAGCTTCTGCTTTTTCAATCAGTGACAGAACATCTCCCATTCCCAAAATACGTGACGCCATTCGATCGGGATAAAAGGGCTCAATGGCATCCATTTTTTCACCGACACCGATGAATTTTATGGGTTTACCGGTAACATGACGGATGGATAAAGCAGCACCGCCACGCGTATCGCCATCTAGTTTTGTTAGAACAACTCCGGTGATGTCCAGTGCCTGATGAAAGGAACTCGCAACATTCACGGCATCTTGCCCGGTCATTGCATCTACAACCAACAGTATCTCTTGCGGGGAAACTGTTTTTTGTATCGTTTGCAGTTCCTGCATGAGTGGCTGATCTACGTGCAACCTGCCTGCAGTATCCAAAAAAACAATATCGTGACCGTGCTTTTTGGCATGGGCAACGCCTTGCTGTGCAATCATGATGGGGTCGTTGGAGGTTTCACAGGTATATACCGGTACGTTAATTTGTGCACCAAGCACTTGTAGCTGCTTGATTGCTGCGGGCCTGTAAACGTCACATGCAACCAACAAGGGGCGTTTACCTTGTTTTTTAAACAAATTGGCAAGTTTGGCACAATGTGTGGTTTTACCGCTTCCTTGTAGACCAACCACCATAACAACTGTAGGAGGATGATTGGCAAAAGCAAGCCTCTCGCAGCTACCCCCCATAAGGGCGGTCAACTCTTCATTTACAATTTTGATAACTTGCTGTGAGGGCACAAGACTTTCCATGACTTCGCTGCCGATGGCACGAGCTTCGACAATTTTAATAAAGTCTTTGACGACCTTAAAGTTTACATCTGCTTCCAATAAGGCGAGCTTAATCTCGCGCATGCCGGCTTTTACGTCTGCCTCAGAAAGTTTTCCTTTATTGCGAAAGGAATGAAGCGCCTGATTCATTTTTTCTGTCAGACCCGAAAAAATCATACGACTACCTCTTTATTGTGGCAGATAGAAAACTTAAAGCGCAGCATCGATCTGTGTGAGCGCTTCTTCTGCAACTGTGCGAACGGTAGAATCTACCTCGGATAGCAATGCCCGAAGGCAAGCAGAAGCAGCCTGAATCTGCTGAAAACGTGCCACAAGCGCCAACCGTTCTTCATACCTGCACAATTCTTCTTCGGCACGATGACATATATCGCGCACACCCTGCCGTGTAATATCAAGTTGCTCAGAGATTTCAGACAGAGAAAGATCCTCGTTATAATATAACTCAAATACTTGTCTTTGTTTTGCGGATAACAATTCACTGTAATAATCGTACAGCAGGGAAAGCCGCATATCTTTTTCGTGCACTTTAAATCCCCTCCAGCACAGCCTGTAAAGCAAATTGCTTTACAGATTATAGCATGCTGCAATCTGTTTTGTCAAGAGGGTAACGGAAATTTTGAAAGTGATAAACGGTATTATTAAGATTTGTGCGGTATTGTCACCAGTTTGCTGTTTACAAGAGACTGTAAGGCACATAGAATGCCGAGTTTTGCATGCGGGAAAGTTAATCCCCCTTGGAAAAAAGCCGTATATGGTGGCTTCAATGGTCCGTCTGCGCTGAGCTCGATAGAAGATCCTTGTACGAAAGCACCAGCAGCCATGATTACTTTTGCATCATACCCGGGCATATCCCATGGTTCTGGTGTGACATAGCTGTCTACAGGTGCGGCCCGTTGAATACCTTTACAAAATGCGCACAATCCCTCCGGTGTGCCAAATTCAATGGCTTGAATAATATCGTAGCGAGGTTTATCAGCACCTGGAAGTACGGTAAATCCAAGAGAATCAAAGACGCTCGCTGCAAGAATTGCCCCTTTTTCCGCTGCTGCAGTGACCGTGGGAGCAAGAAAAAGACCCTGATAGTAGGACTGAAGCTGTCCCAGTGACGCACCAACTTCTTTTCCGAGTCCGGGGGAACTCAGCCGGTATGCACAATTTGCAATGCATGATTTCGTTCCGCAAATATATCCGCCTGTATTTGCCAATCCACCGCCGGGATTTTTTATCAGAGAGCCAACTACCATGTCGGCACCGAAATCAGAGGGTTCCTCTAATGCTGTAAACTCTCCGTAGCAGTTATCTACCATACAGATAACGTCCGGTTTGTGTGATTTGATAAATTGAATTAAAGAACCGATTTGTTTGGGCGAAAGCGTCGGCCTCGCTTGGTAGCCCTTGGAACGTTGTATGGTAACAAGGCGTGTTTTGGGCGTAATAGCCTGTGCAATTTTTTCATAGTCAAAGGCACCGTTTTCCAAAAGGTCAACCTGTCGATACTGTACGCCCCATTCAGCTAATGAGCCGGGAGAAGGGCGGATCCCGATTACCTCTTCCAAAGTATCGTATGGCTTGCCGACAGGGGAGAGAATTTCATCACCGGGGCGCACACAGCTGGACAGCGCCACATAGAGTGCATGCGTGCCACAGGTTATTTGCGGCCGAACAAGAGCATCCTGTGTGTGAAATACATCTGCATAGACGTGCTCCAAAGTATCACGGCCTATGTCGTCGTATCCATATCCCGTTGAGGCAGCAAAATGTGTGGCATTGAGTCGATTTTTTTGCATGGCGGCGATAATTTTATATTGATTTTTTTCAGCAACTGCATCGATTTTTGCAAAATGTTGCTCTAAATGCAGAAGCTTTTTTTCCACAAAGGAGGCGACTGCGTCTGTGATTCCGAAAGCGGAATAGATGTTTTTCATATAGGTTCCTCAATGATAAATATTTTTGTACTCTTTTTCAGAAGCGATGCCTTTCTGCTTGGTATACGTATGGTGTATCAATGCAAAGACGGAATATACAAGCGCTGCGCTTAAGACAAACAAAATGCCGTAAGCAAAGGATGAAAAGCCGCCATACAATACTACAAACAGAACAACCAAAAGAAAAATCAACAAAGTTCCGTGCAGAAAATAACGTACAGAATTACAAAGACTTTCTGCATACAGCAGATAATTCAAAAAAGGCAGCAAAACCGAAATAAACAGCATGCCGAGCATGAGCAAAAAAGAGGGGCCCCCCAGCAAAATCGGTAGTGGTTGAGATGTAGTTGAAGTTTCTAAAATCAAATATGCATAATGCAGGCACGTGAAAAAAATGTATAGTACGGTGAAGGTTGCGCAGGCGCTGAGGGGATACCGGTGCGGTAAACGCAGCGTTTTTCCTTTTTTGTGTCGAAAATGTGCAATTACACACAATAGCAAAATGCAAAAAACGGGAAATAAGAGCAGGCGAGGTCCCGGCCCTGTTTGGCGAAGCAAACTCGCTTTGTCAGCAAATTCGTTCGAAAAAAGGAGAAGGTAGAGCGGAAAACTTAGAACGATGCAGCTTGCAGTGAGAATGACCGACCAGCATAGAATCCATTTTCCGGTGACATTATTTTTCATAATGGGTCTCCTGTACTTGCGAATACGCAAATGTTTTTTTGGCACGTGTAAGAAGCTGTCTGGCCGCATTTTCGGGATCTGCGGTACAAAAAACGGATGAGCCGGCAACAAATACATTGGCACCGGATGTAGCTGCCGCACGGATCGTTTGCATGTCAATACCGCCATCTACGGAAATATCAAGTTCTTCGCTGCAACGCAGGCTTTCATTTGCTATTTCACTGACTTTTTCAAGGCAGGCGGGAATGAGCTTTTGTCCGCCAAATCCCGGTTCAACGGTCATAACAAGGACCTGGTCAAGCAATGATAAATACGGAAAAATTTCTTTTGCAGGCGTTTGCGGTTTTATGGAAAGACCAACACGGCATCCGAGTGCACGCACTTTTTGGCACATAGATGGGATATCAGCGCAAGCCTCTGCATGAAATGTAAGCAAATTGGCTCCTGCTTTTGCAAACGGTTCGAGGAAGTATGCAGGGTTTGTAACCATAAGGTGCACGTCAAATACAGCCTTGGAATATGGGCGAATCGAGCGTACAAGATCCGGCCCGAAAGTTATATTTGGAACAAAATGCCCGTCCATAACATCAATATGGACGTATGCAGCGCCGGCGCGTTCTATGGTTAGAAGCATATCGCTCAAATGAGCAAAATCGCTGGCGAGCAGGGAAGGGGAAAGAATAACATTTTTCATATGACGTCCTTTCTTTTCAGAAGAGCAGGCATGCGGTAATTCAGTGTCAAATCAGTCGTAGCTTCATATGCTGTCAAAGGGGGCAATGCCGCCCGAGAAAACAACATGACAATGCCGCGCTGCGAAGAAAAAGAACAGGAATCCGAGAAACAATAGCGTGAGCAGAGTTATGTGGCGGCAGGCATTGCCTGCCGCATTTTATTATAATCCATTTACGGTGTCTTGTCAATTTTCTGTGAGGATTTCATGTGTTTGTCATCCGTAATTTATATACAAAAACAGATGATAGAGACCTTTGTTGGGAAAGACGAAAAAACAAACGTTTTTTTGCTTGACATTCCCGAAAAATGTTCGTATAATTGTCAGTAAATATGACTTGTTTTTTGAAGGAGACACGCGTGGATATCAAGGTCGCAAAATTTGGGGGAAGCTCGCTTGCAGATGCGGCGCAGTTTCAAAAAGTTGCTGAAATCATAAAGGATGATCCTACCCGTCGCTATATTGTTGCATCTGCGCCCGGGAAACGCTTTGCAGACGATATTAAAGTAACGGATATGCTATATGCATGTTATGACCGTGCAGTACAGGGGGAAGAGATTGAATCGCTTTTTGACGTGGTTTGCCAGAGATATCGTGAGATCATTCGGGATCTTTCTTTGGACCTTTCTTTGGAAGCGGAGTTCTCGACGATAGAAAATGCATTTTTATGCCATGTCGGCAGAGATTTTGCAGCAAGCCGAGGAGAATATCTGAATGCAAAGATTTTAGCCAAGTATCTTGGATTTCATTTCATTGATGCTGCACGGGTTATTTGTTTTTGTGAAGACGGCACATTTGATTCTGAGCGGACCAATGCAGCACTCTCGGAAATTCTTGCACGCCATAAATACGCGGTTATTCCGGGGTTTTACGGATCAATGCCGAACGATACCATTAAGACGTTTTCGCGCGGTGGTTCAGATGTAACTGGCTCTATCGTTGCGCGAGCTGCAAATGCGGATTTGTATGAAAATTGGACGGATGTCAACGGCTTTTTAATGGCTGATCCGCGTGTTGTTGAAAATCCGCGCGTCATTCAGACAATCACGTATCAGGAGCTACGCGAGCTTTCCTATATGGGGGCGAGCGTTTTGCATGAAGATGCGATTTTTCCTGTTCGTTTTGCCGGAATTCCAATTAACATTCGCAACACCAATGATCCGCGTGCGGCAGGTACAATGATTGTGCCGGGGAATGGCACGGTTCCTTTTGATACCAGGGAGATTGTTACCGGTATTGCCGGTAAAAAGGGATTTTGCGTGCTTTCCCTGGAAAAAGATCGAATGAATCAAGATGTTGGGTTCAATCGCAGAGTTTTGGAAATTCTGGAAGAACGCGGTGTGAATGTAGAGCATGTTCCGTCCGGCATAGATACTATGAGCCTGATTATCGACAAACGCGATATACAGGGGCAACAGGATCGTGTGATCAACAGCATCTGCCATGCAGTTTCACCGGACAGCATTGCGTTGGACGATCATTTAGCTCTGATTGCAATCGTTGGCCGCGGGATGGTTCGTGCAAAGGGAACTGCCTACCGTATTTTCAAAGCAATTGCACAAGCGGATACTAATATTCGCATGATTGATCAAGGTTCAAGTGAATTGAATATCATAGTAGGCGTAGACGAGGCAGATTACGAAAAAGCATTGCGTTCCATTTATTTGGAATTTGACACGGACAATATGCTCAAAGAGCAATGAGGGTGTTGAAAGCGATAGAGCTTTCCCGCAGTGCTTTTTGAAAGGTTTTGCCGGTGATATCGGACTGATTTTGATCGTTTTTTAAGATTGGATGAGTCGAAATTAATCTCATTGATAACATCCATTTGTATTTTACAAAGTACTAAAACTCCGACAGTTCAGAAGTTTTATGGCCATCCGGTATAGGCTTACCTTGCCGGTGTTTTTCCTTTCTTTCGTGTGTTTACTTCGTTTAGGTTTCCTGTCTGAACACGGCTGTTTGCTGGGATGTCTGATGAAAAAAGAGTACGAACTTGATGCGAACACGTCCAGTAAAAACGGCCAATAGAAAAAAGAGCCTCCTATGGTAGAATGAAAACACTACTATAGGAGGTTTTGTTATGCCTAGAAAATATGAAAAAGTAATTGAACTTCTTCCAATTGTAAAAGAATTAACATCACAAGGGAAAACACAACCACAAATAGCCGATGAACTCGGTCTGTCAGATAAAAAAGTTGTCTGGAACCTATTGTATCGCGAACGACAAAAAGAAGTTCAAGGTGTTCCAAGATTTAAGGACGAAAACCGGCAAAAACATTACAAGAATATAAGTATGAAAATAAGCGGTTAAAAATGGAAAATGGAAGAAAACAATACCGAAACTATGGCGAACATT
>JAXDZV010000061.1:0-3993 GCA_034086705.1 Eubacteriales bacterium
AATTTTAATATGTTGTGAGGCAAGCTTAAACAGCGTAAAGGCAATGCCTCATATTCTGTTAAATTCACTCTGACCGGGTGCGATAAAATTCCGGTTTTATTGCTCTAAAATCCGTGATTTCAATGTTTATACTAAAATTTGTGCTAAATTAAAAACCTCAAAGAATTTCTTCTTCAAGGTTTTGTTGTTTTGTCTCTTGGCTATTTTGTTTTGTCCTTTGACAGATATGTCATTCCCACTCGGTGCGTTATAACGTGATTTACGTTGTTTCACCTGATTTTAAGCCGTTTTCGTCGCCGTTTCCGCTTAAAATCTTTTAATTATTTGGTCTATGGTGTTATCTGTTATCAATTTGTTAGCATCTATATGTTAACATAATATTTGTAGTTTTGCAAGGGGTTTTGAAAATAAATTCAGTTAGTTCAATCTATATTGGACTTATAAAATTCCAATCCCCATTTTCTCTAAAAGCTTTTTCCGTTCCAACCAATCAGGCATAAACATCGTCATCTGCATGTAGAAGTTTTTAGAATGGTTTGGTTGGAGAAAATGCGTAAATTCGTGAACGACAACGTATTCTATACATGACATCGGAGCTTCAATCAAAGATATGTTAAATGTCAAGATCTTGCGTTTCGGCTGACAGCTGCCCCATCTTGAAACCATCTTTCTGAACTTAAGCCGCGGAAAATCAACTCCATATTTTTGGAACTTCGGGTATACCGATTCGCAGATTGAGGATATAACCGAAACACATTGCTCTTTTACCCATTTATCCATCGTTTTTTGTTTCATATCAATATCATCAGCATTTTTTACTGTAAGTCTTATATAAGAACCGTCACTTTCAACACAGTTTTTTGTCCCCTCAAAAACTTTTAACCGCAAATCGTGCCCGCAAATTCTGAAATGTTCACCATCTACAAATTGCTTTGGTTTCGGCGTATATTTTTGCAGTTCCTGATAATATTCAAGAGCTCTTAATATAAATTCCGATTTATCTTTCAAAAAACTTTCTATTTTTTCGTGAGAAACGCTGTTGTTGGCTGAAATCCAAACAGAATTATCCGGCTTTATCCTAAGATTGATGTTTTTTACTTTTTTGCGCTCCAAATTATATTGGATTTCTTTTCCGCCAAGGAGGATAGAGTGTATCATTTAAACCTCCTGAGAGCCACTGTAATTACATTCTCTATAATTTTATCAATGGTATCAAAGTCCACTTTAAGACCGCGCTCTTTTTCATAGACATAAAACAAATCATCAATTTCCTGTGCTATTTTGTTATGAATCATCTGATTATTCTGCCAATCCACAGTATCGTTTTTCTCTACAATTCCAGTAATTTCAATTGCTATATCTGCCACTAAATCGGAATTTATATTGATATCTGTAATCTCATCAAGTAATGCAGAAATAACACCGTAAAATGCCTGTGCGTGAACATTGCCTTTGATTTTTTCCGGATATGAAATATTAGTCGTTCCCTTTCTGTAATCTTCCATAATATTACGCATTTTTTCAAGGTATTCTGCCTCTGTAATAATACGGTTTTTGTATTCTTCAAGTGCCTCTTTGATACGTTTGGAAAAGCTGTCATAGTATGCTGGATTTTCGTCATACTTTTCCTTGATACTCTTTGTCATATGAGATATAATTGCATCAGCTTTTGAGCGCAAACTGCCCAGTTCTTTAAGCTCTCTTTCCATTTCATCTCTGTTGAGAATATCAACCGGATTCGTTATTTTTTTAATCCCGTTTACCGACATATGCGTGTCAAGTAAATTCTGCATTTGTTTTTCATATTCAGCATTGTCTATTATATCGGCATATCTGATTTTTACACTTCTGCGGATTTTAGAAAAATACACAAAACTTTCCTTGTATTTTTTAAGTTCTGCTTTGTCGATCGCATTGTATGCTGTTTCCGAATTAACAACCGTGTTCAATGCCCTACCGAAAGTGCAAAGTGCATTATAAAACTTAGCACGGATTTCATTATCGGCAAGATAGATTTCTATTTCTTCCGTGTCATTTTTGTTTTTTATATTTGCAAAAATGTCATTTAGCTGCGAATATGATTCTCTCAGCTTTGCAATACAAGACATAATATCAACGACAACACCTTTTATATCCTCGCTGTCAAAGGATTCAAGTCCTGCACCGCTGTATACTTCCAAAGCATCGTCAAGTTTTTTGATTAGTCCTCTGTAATCAACAATCAATCCAAAATCCTTGCCTTCACAAAGTCTGTTGGTTCTCGCAATTGCCTGAAGAAGTCCGTGTTCTTTTAATTCTTTATCGATATATAAAACCTGCGTCAGCGGAGCATCAAAACCTGTCAGAAGCTTGCTGCATACAATCAGAATATCAATTTCGCCGTCTATAAACTTGTTTTTTATGGCATCTTCATAGTCATCTGCATTGCCGTACTGTGCCATCATCTTATTCCAGAAAGCAATTACCATATCATCTGTACTTTCATCAATGTCTGTATTGCCCTCTCTCATATCAGGTGCAGAAATCACAACGGCGGTTGTCAGGTCGCCGAATTCCTCGAAACACTTTTGATACCTAACTGCATCTTTCTTAAAGTTACACGCAAGCATAGCTTTAAAACCTGTATTCTTGAACCCCTCAATGAAATGCAGGTTTATATCCAGCGCAATTCTTTTTATTCTTTCACTTGTTGAGCCAAGCCTTTTGATGCTGCTCCACTTGTTTTTTAAATCTTCCTTCTGAGGTTCGGTTAATCTCTTTGTAACCTGCTCAAACCACAAATCTATATTTTGCTCATCAACTGTCTGCTCAATGAACTTTCCTTCATAAATAAGCGGCACTATTGCATGGTCATCCACACCGTCCTGAATTGTATACTTATGAATAAGCTTGCCAAACTTCTGCATGGTGTTCTTTTCTGATTTCATAAGAGGTGTACCGGTAAAGCCGATATAACACGCATTTGGAAAAACAACACGCATTTTTGCGGCAAGACTTCCGTAATTAGAACGGTGACTTTCATCGACAAGCACAAAAATATCTTTTGAGTCATTCTTCAGTCCGCTGCTCTCAACCGTGTTAAACTTATTGATAATGGAGGTTATAACATCCGCCTTGCCGGAGTTAATAAGCTCAATCAAGTGTTTGCCGCTTGTAGCGCGTGCAGGAGAACGCCTGGTATGTGAAAATGTTGCCGCAATCTGCTTATCAAGCTCCTTTCTGTCGGTTACAATAATAACTCTCGGATTGAATTTGCTCATTTCCATTAAAATATACTTTGCTACCATAACCATAGTAAGTGACTTTCCGCTGCCCTGTGTATGCCAAATAACACCGCCGTTTCTCCTTCCGTTCGAGTTGTATGTGTTAATAGTTTTTATAATTTCTTCAACTGCAAAGAACTGTTGATATCTGCAAATTTTCTTTATGTTTGCGTCGTATAACACAAAATATTTTGTCAGTTTCATAAGCCTGCCAGGTTCAAATAAGGAAACAATATTTATGTCCTGCACAGTTATTTCTCTGTCAACTATCGCATAGGATAAAATTTTGTCCGCAAATTCTGTGTCCTGCTCGCGCCATATGCCCCAAAATTTCTCACCGGTGCCGCAAGTTGCATATTTTACGGCATTTTTATTGGTTGCCATAACAATTTGTGCAAACTTAAATAACTGCGGAATATATTCCTTTCTTTGGTTGCGGATCATCTGACTGACAGCCTGCGTTTCGCTGACGGTCGGCGCCTTGCACTCAATCACAGCAAAGGGAATCCCGTTTACAAACAGCACAATATCCGGTCTGGCATTATGCTGCTTATCCGCACTTTCGCAGGCGTATTCCTCCGTTACATGAAATACATTGTTGTTTATGTTGTCCCAGTCAATATATTTTAAATTAAAGCTCTTTTGCGTGCCGTCCGGCATGTTTTCTACATAGCTTTTGCCCAGCATAAGCGCGTCATATATTTTTTCACTCGTGCGAACCAAACCGTCG
>JAXDZV010000091.1:0-28948 GCA_034086705.1 Eubacteriales bacterium
GTTCCTTTCAGATCACCCATGGTAATTCCGCGGTCAACCACCAATCCCTCCAATTGATGAAATACGGGAGAATGTGTTGCATCCACCGCATCAGAACGGTATACCTTGCCGGGAGAAATAATCCGAATTGGCGGCTTTTGCTGCTGCATTACACGTGCCTGTACGGGAGATGTTTGGGAACGAAGCAAAATATTGTCAGTAATATAAAACGTATCCTGCGTGTCTCGCGCTGGATGGTTTTGCGGGATGTTCAAAGCTTGAAAATTATAATAATCATATTCAACTTCCGGCCCCTCCGCAATCGTAAAGCCCATGCCGATGAAAATATCACACAGCTCTCTTTCCACTTGTGAGAGCGGGTGCCGTCCCCCTAAGTGCGGCAAATGTCCAGGCTCTGTCACATCCAGCTTTTCTCGTGCAAGCTGCAATGCAAGCTGCCGCTCGCGGCGCTGCTCACCGAGTTGCGCCAGCTGCTGTTCTATAAAAGTACGCACTTCATTTCCCAGCTGTCCGATCAGGGGACGTTCCTCCGCACTGACCTTTCCCATCCCACGCAAAAGCTGTGTCAGTTCTCCTTTTTTTCCAAGATACCTAACTCGCAGCTCCTCCAGATCCGCCTCAGGCTCCGCCAGCCGTTTGGCAGCATCTTCCTTAATTCTTTGCAACATTTCTTTCATATGCATCTATCCTCCGTTTCAGATTATAAAGCCCGCTGTTTGCAAAAGAAAAACAGCCTTCCCCGAACAACCGGGGCGAAGGCTGGTCTATCACAGCTCCGCGGTACCACCCGCATTTTCCGCATAAAGCGGAACACTCCTACTGCGCCGATAACGGAGCGCTGCCGAAGCGGACTACTGTGTATCGTTCACCCGCCCTGCTCCAAAGGGAAATGCCCATTCCCTGCGCCGCGCCGCTTTCAGCCAATGACGTACGCTCTCTGTGTGCCCGCATTTTGGGAAAGGCTACCTTCTTCTCTGCATTCATTTTGTGTAGTATACCATATTTGTTCTGCAAATACAAGCCTTTTTCAAAAAAACGTCCCGAAAATCCATTTTGTATGCATCTTTCAAAATTGTCCGGGCAAGGTGAAAGTCCCCTAATGGCAGCCACATAATACTATACGGCATACTGGTCTTTTTTTAAGCGGTTCCTTTTGTTTGCCTGCATACTTGTGCTGGTTTTTCGTTTTGTATCCTTGCATTTTTCCGTATTTCCCCCTGTCTTTACCGCTCCATAGCAGTTAACTATAAAAAACGCCCTCCTGTGGCAGCATAAAAACTGCCCCAAGAAGGGCTCTTGTTCCGTGTTCGTCTCCGACGGCCAATAAAACGCTGTTGTTCGATTGCCTTTTGCTTGTGGCCGCTCTTTTTCAGCGTCTCAGCAAACGTTTTGCAGCGCCCGACAAATCTGCCAACCACAGATACAAAAAAAGCAAAAAGATTGAGCCGCATGCAAGATAAAAAAGCTGCAATGGCGTTGTGTAAAATGAAAAAGCAGGTAACTCTGCCAAAGCGGTACACAGCAAGATGAGTGCGAAAAATAAAAAAGCAAACCGTGGGCGACGCAATGCACGCCGCTGATCATACACACCGACACGTAAATCTTGCATCACAGCATATATGCTTTGCTCCGCATACAGCGGTACCCGCACCGCATATGCAAGATACCGGAAAGCGGCAACGCCAAGTGTCAAAAAGCAAAGTACCTCCAAGCAAGTCAATCCAAATAAAACAAACTGCAGTCCCTGCTGCCAGATTCTTTCGTCTGTAAACTGTACCGCAGTTTTCCAGCTGTTTGCCCATTTTTCATACACCGTGCTGTAGTACCAAAGAGAGAAGCATCCCTCTAAAAGGCTTACCGCACCGCTGCAGCACAGCAAAAATCGGATTGGGCGACTAAGCGGGCATTTGTTCGGGAAAGCGCGCATTGAGAAAAACAGTATAATTGGCAGCAAAACCCGCGGAAGGAACCGAATTCCGTCTGCAGAAAAAGGCATGAGCGGTACAAATGCAGCAAAAAACAATCCGAAAGAAATCATACAGCGGTATAATAATTTCTCGCGATAAATCTGCTCTGCTTTCCCGCAATATAATGTGTCCAAACCGCGCACAAGCGAAGCATCTCTCCGTAAAACACGTAAAAACCGGCAAAAACTGACAAAAAAAGGGATAGAAATACAAAGCATACTTCCTGCACTGATTCCGGCAAGCAGTGGATGAAAAGCGCGAATGTCCATATAAATTCCGTTGATATCATACTCCAAGAAGGAAAAATTCCCAAGATAAATCACCTCGGGCAGCAACGAAAAAAGGCCACGCCACATGATAAACCGTATCGCCCGCCTTTGCCTTTTTTCATAAAGCTGCATCCCCTTTGCAGAGGAAAGCACTGTGGCAATATCTGTTAAACCGTCCATGAGACTGCGAATAAAAGAAACAAACAAGCAGGTCTCCACTACTGCATATAAAACCGCCAGTGTCAGCGCCATCACTCGATCCCCGAACATGGGAAAAGCCTCGCTGCCACACCAATAGGAAATGGAGAAATAGATTTTTGGCAGACAAACCACTGCCGCCATACCTGCGCTGCGGCGTGCACGCGTCAGCCTGTCACTAACAAAAGAAATGCGGAGCAACGAAGCATAAATCAGACACCATCCAATACTGTCCGGCAGAAAATCCAAGGTGCTGATCAACGGGTTACAAAGAAATGCAAGGCCCGTTATGAAAAGACCGAAATGCAAAAAACTTTTCCCCCTTATTTGCGATGTTTCCCGCGTTTTTTCTTTCGGGTGCGCTCCTGTTGGCGACGCTGCATTTGTGCATTATAAGCACGCTTGTCCTGTTCCCGCTGCTCTTTTGCGTATTGCAAAGCCTCTTCCGGCGACAATGCAGACTCTGCCTTCTTTTTTCGATTCATCACACGGTAAAACAGATTGTTGCGCGGCGGCATATCCTCATCTCCCGGTAAACAAATCAATCGATAACAATTGAAAATACACACTGCTCCGAGCAAAATCCACAAGTATCCGTACAGCTGCATAGGCCCGTTGAAATACGTTCCCAACGTGCCCAGCGGCTCGCGAAACAAGTGCAGCAGCAAAATGAAAACGTAATACAGCACCGTTAAAATCAGATTACGCAGTGATGCTTTGCGCAGCTTCGGTAGTGCGACCTCCGTCGCCATTTCATAAATGCCCCAATACAGCGCCGCATGAAACAGCAAAACCAAAAACGACAGCAAAACGCGATAAACAGACGCCACCCCTGTCAAAACATCCAATACAGAGGATATGCCACGCGCCGCGAATGTACTCTGCACTTGCAAAAGCAGCGTCAATACCCCAATCGGCAGTAACACAATATCAACATATTTGGCATATCGGAAACCACGGTTATATTTACAGAGTTTGCACAGACCGATCAGCATTAAAATATATCCGACCAAATCACAAAAAGGGTCTATTGAAATATTCTGTGCCTGAATATTGAAAAACATCAAATAGCCAAGCAGCAAAAAGCCAAATCCCACAGCATCTCAGCCCCTTTTCACCATACAAATCATTTCAATGCAAGCTTTGCGTATCCTCATGCATACCGCAGCATTTTTTGTATTTTTTCCCACTGCCACATGGGCAAGGGTCATTCCGCCCCACTTTTTCAGATGCTTTCTTGCGCACAGGCGCCTTCTTGACAGGCTCGCTGCCCGCAAAACCTTCCGTCGTTGTTTTAGCAACCTGTGTGCGCTGCAGCTGTGCATCGCCCGTGCGCGGCACAACGCTCAGAATTGCACGAACGGTGTCCTCACGAATCGCCGCAATCATTCCATCAAACAAATCTGCACCAGCAATCCGATATTCATTGATTGGATTCCGTTGCGCATAAGCCTGCAGCCCGATATTATTCTCAAGCGAGTCCATGTTTTCTAAATGTTCCATCCACTTGGTATCTACACAACGCAGCAGCACTACCCGCTCAATTTCACGCATCTGCGATGCACCGAACATTTCCTCTTTTTTCGCATACAGTGATGCTGCACGCTGTTGCAACTCTTCGATTAGCTGCTCACGTGTCAGGGAGGAAAGCTCCTGCTCGCTGTAACGGAAATCTTCTTTGGTGCACAGAGTCCCTGCAAAATAAGCACGCAAATTTTCAAAGTTCCATGCCGAGGGCTGCTCTGCAACTGTTTGAGAACGCACCGCGTCAGAGACCACCGTTTGAATCATATCGGCAATTTTGTCATGCAGATCCATACCGTCCAAAACTTCGCGCCGCTGTGCATAAATCACCGAGCGCTGCTGATTCATGACATCGTCATACGTCAACACGTTCTTACGACGATTAAAATTCTGAGCTTCCAATCTTTTCTGGGCACTCTCAATAGAGTTTGAAAGAATCTTCGCGTCGATTGGCGTGTCCTCATCCAGTCCGAGCCGATCCACCATATTTGCAATATTTTCGCTGCCAAACAGACGCATGAGGTCATCCTCCAGCGATAAATAAAACCGCGATTCACCAGGGTCTCCCTGCCGGCCGGAACGTCCGCGCAGCTGATTGTCGATTCGTCGGCTTTCGTGGCGTTCGGTACCGATAATGAACAGTCCACCCGCCTGGCATATTTTTTCAGCCTCGGGAGCAATCTGCTCTTTGTACTTGTCATACAGTTCTCGGAAAACGGCACGGGCCGCCATGGCTTCTTCACTGATGGAAACAGCTGTTCCCGTTGCATCCAGAATTACTTCCTCCGCATAACCCAGGCGCCGCATTTCGTTTTTAGCCAAGAATTCAGGATTGCCGCCAAGCATGATATCCGTGCCACGTCCCGCCATATTAGTCGAAATCGTGACAGCACCGTATTTTCCCGCCTGTGCAACAATCTCCGCTTCTTTTTCATGGTATTTTGCATTCAAAACCGTATGCGGAATTCCGGCACGGCTCAGCAGTTTAGAGAGCATCTCACTCTTTTCAATAGCAATCGTACCAACCAAAACCGGCTGCCCTTTTTCATGGCATATGCGTACTTGTTCTACAATGGCACGATATTTGCCGCTGAGATTTTTGTACACCAAATCATGATGGTCTTCCCGAATCATTGGTTTGTTGGTCGGAATTACCACTACATCCAAATTGTAAATCTCACGGAATTCGTCCTCTTCTGTCAGTGCGGTCCCTGTCATGCCGGAAAGTTTTTCATATTGACGGAAATAATTCTGAAATGTAATGGTAGCAAGGGTTTGGTTTTCGTTTTCAATTTTGACTTTTTCCTTGGCCTCCAAAGCCTGATGCAACCCGTCAGAATAGCGTCTGCCGTACATAATACGTCCTGTAAAACTATCGACAATTAAAACTTGATTGTCTTTGACAAGATAATCCACATCACGATGCATACAACCATGTGCATGCAATGCTTTCTGAATGTAGTGCTGTAAGTCAGCATTTTCCGGATCCGAAAGATTATCCACATGGAAATATGCTTCCGCCTTTGCAACGCCATTTTCAGTCAACGTTGCCGTTTTTGCCTTTTCATCGATAATATAATCCTGATCAATGCCTTCCGTGGACTCTTTTTTGTCCATCTCTTTGACCTTGTACGGGCGCAGCGTCCGCACAAATCGGTCAGCAACATCATACATCTCCGTAGATTTGCGCCCCTGCCCGGAAATGATCAGTGGTGTACGCGCCTCGTCGATCAAAATAGAGTCAACCTCGTCAACAATGGCAAAATGATGTCCACGCTGCACCATCTGTTCCTTATAGAGCACCATATTATCCCGCAGATAATCAAACCCGAACTCGTTGTTGGTTCCGTAGGTAATGTCCGCCGCATAAGCATCCTGCTTTTCTTCGCGGGTTTGTCCGTGCACCACAAGCCCTGTCTTTAGCCCCAAAAAGGCATAAATACGCCCCATTTCCTCACTGCCGATACGAGCGAGATAATCATTTACCGTCACAATATGAACGCCTTTGCCTGTTAAAGCGTTTAAATACGCCGGCATGGTTGCAACCAGAGTCTTTCCTTCTCCCGTTTTCATCTCGGCGATGCGTCCTTGATGAATGACAATGCCGCCAATTAGCTGTACACGAAACGGACGCTTTCCGAGCACACGGTCTGCTGCCTCCC
This sequence comes from Eubacteriales bacterium, assembly GCA_034086705.1. Taxonomy (GTDB): domain Bacteria; phylum Bacillota; class Clostridia; order Oscillospirales; family CAG-272; genus UMGS1225. The sequence continues at coordinate 6,121 of JAXDZV010000091.1, forward strand.
GCACCGCAGCAAAGGCATCCGGCAAAATATCATCTACTGTTTCTCCTGCAGCTAAACGATCTCGCAGCGCAGGCGTTACCGCGCGCAGCTGCTCATCCGTCATCGTTGCGTATTTTTCCGCCAATCCTTCTATTGCATCTACGGTCTTTTCGAGCTTTTTCAATTGTCTGTCGCTGTAAGTCCCGAAAATCGCATTAATCAACCCCATGAATTGTCTCCCTTCCCGGCGCTATCCGCCAGTGTAATATAGTGTAGTATAGCAGAAACAAATACTGATTGCAATTCAAATTTGTAAATAAATCATACGAGCAAAAAGAAAACGGCACAATAGAAAACGGTGTGGTGAAAATTTGAAATTCTCCAAAAACTTAGTCAGATACACTTTCTTTTTTGATCGTACTGTGCTATACTACTTGTGATTACGGACTTTGGGGAGGCTTTGGCTTGAACGACTTAAACATTGTGCTGGTGGAGCCGGAAATCCCCCAGAACACAGGTAATATTGCGCGTACCTGCGCTGCAACCGGTGCAGCATTGCATTTGGTTCGCCCACTCGGTTTCGCAATTGACGACAGAAAGATGCGTCGCGCCGGCTTGGATTATTGGGACAAGCTCGATATTACCTATTACGACAACCTTACAGATTTTTTGGAGAAAAACAAAAAGGCCGAGTTGTATCTGTTTACGACGAAAGCACCGCGCAGCTATGCGGAACCTCAATACCCACGCGGGTGCTTTTTGCTGTTTGGAAAAGAGACAAAGGGGCTCCCGGAATCTTTACTGTGCGCTTATCGTGAGCGATGCGTACGATTGCCGATGCGATACGGCCTGCGTTCACTCAACCTTTCAAACACCGTCGCCGTAGGCGTCTATGAAGTACTGCGGCAATGGGATTTCCCCACTCTGCTCCAATCCGGCAATCTGCCGCAGCATTGATCTTGACACACAAACCCAAAACAAGGAGGAAAAATAAATGGATTGTTTATTTTGCAAAATCGTCGCCGGAGAAATTCCCGGCAAAAAAGTTTATGAAGATGCATCGGTCTATGCCTTTTGGGACATTCAACCACAGGCGCCCACACACATTTTAATCGTTCCGAAAACACATATTGCCAGCATGGACGAAATCACCCCACAAAACGCAGATGTAATCGGCGCCATTTTTCGCGCCATTCCGCAAATTGCAAAGCAACAAGGCCTGACAAACGGATACCGAATTGTCTCAAATTGCGGCCATGATGCCTGCCAAAGCGTAAAACATCTTCATTTTCATCTGCTCGGCGGCACACAACTCTCAGAGCGTATGTCCTGAGAATGCTGTAAATGTTGCATTCAGAATACAGAGGTAATATACATGCGAAAAACAAAAATAATCTGCACCATAGGGCCAGCCAGCAGCGATCCGGCGGTCTTCACACAAATGTGTCAAGCCGGCCTAAATGTTGCACGGCTCAACTTTTCACACGGAACTCATGCAGATCATCTCAAAAAAATCGATATGATCAAGCAAGTTCGGGAAACACTCGGCATGCCGATTGCAATCATGCTGGACACAAAAGGGCCGGAATACCGAATCAAAACCTTTGAAAACGGGCGTATCACGCTGCAAGACAATGATAAATTCACCTTTACCTCCAGGCAAGTACAAGGCAATCAACACATCGTCTCCGTGAATTTTACCGGTTTAGAAGAAGATCTTTCCGTGGGAGATAAAATACTGGTCAACAATGGGCTGGTCGTTCTACAAGTCGATTCCATTGAAGGACAGGATGTTCATTGTACCGTGCTGGCAGGAGGGGAACTGTCTGACAGAAAAAGTATGAATTTTCCCGGGAAAACGCTCCGGCAAGCCTATTTGAGTGAGCAAGACAAGGCAGATCTTTTGTTCGGAATTGAAAACGGCGTTGATTTTGTCGCCGCCTCTTTTGTCTCTTGCAAACAAGACCTTTTAGATATCAAGCGCTTTTTGTCTGAAAACGGAGGCGAAGATATCGATATTATTGCGAAAATCGAAAACAGAAGGGGAATCGACAATATTGAAGAAATCTGTGAAGCATGTGAAGGCATCATGATCGGCCGTGGAGATCTCGGCGTTGAGGTACCGTTTGCACAGCTTCCTGCGCTGCAAAAATTTATTATTACAAAGTGCCGTTTGCTTGGCAAGCGCGTCATTACGGCAACTGAAATGCTTGAATCTATGATCCACAATCCACGTCCGACGCGTGCGGAAATTTCGGATGTTGCACACGCCGTATATGACGGTACCAGCGCCGTGATGCTTTCAGGCGAATCCGCTACAGGTAAATACCCCGTGGAAACCGTGCGTACGATGGCACAGATTGCGGAGGAAGCGGAGCAGCATATTGATTATGCAAAGCTTTTCAGGCAAAATGAATTTCAGATTCGAAACAGAGTTGACGCTATCTCACACGCTACCTGCGGTATGGCAATCGATATCGGTGCAAAAACCATTGTGGTCTGTTCCCGTTCTGGTATGACCGTGCGTATGGTTTCCCGTTTTCGAGCACCTACAGACATTTTGGGAATGGCAACCAATGAACGCGTGTGGTATAAGCTTGCGCTTTCCTGGGGGGTTTTGCCGGTGCTCAGCGAACAGTTTAACTCTACCGACGTTCTCTTCTACCATGCGCTACGCGCCGCCAAAGAGCATTTTCATCTGAAAAAAGGAGATGCCGTTGTTATGACAGGTGGTAACACCAACGGTAAGTCCGGCAATACAAATATTATTAAAATTGAAAATGCCTGATTTTCTTGCATGCCCATCGGCTCCGGTATTCTCCGGAGCCTCTTTTTTATCCCCTGCTATTGTATCGGTAGCCAACACGATTCTCATTTTGGAATTTAACGGAAATTTGCAAAAGGCCAAAAAAACTATTGCATTCCCGCAAAGAATCCGTTATAATAGATTTGAAGTGGAGCGATGTGGCTGCAAATGGTGCTTTGTGGTGCACAGCGCGCGGCTTTGAAAAGCCCTTGCACGGTTTTTCCGAAAAAACGTCCGTAGGGAAGGAGTGAGGCAGGTATGTTTTTGGGTGAGTTTTCGCATAATCTGGATGCCAAAGGCAGAATTTTTATGCCGGCAAAATTTCGCGAGCAGCTAAGCGAAACTTTTGTCGTTGCCCGTAGTTTCGATGCCTGCCTCGCTGTCTACCCACCTGAAAAATGGAATATCCTTTGTGAAAAAATCCGCGCCTTGCCCGAATGGAAGGCAAAAAAGCTTGCGCGGTTTCTATATCCTTCTGCCTTTGAAGCAACACCAGACAGTCAGGGAAGGGTTTTGCTGCCGCTGCCCCTGCGCGAATATGCCGGTCTTGAAAAATGCGCTGTCGTCATCGGTATGGGGGACTATGCCGAGATATGGGATGCGAATCGCCTTGCATCCGCCCGCACCACAGACAGTGCTGCAGACATTGTCGAAATCATGAAAGAGCTGGATTTCTGATGGAAGTGCAAACAACACCTGTATTTTCTCATGTTCCCGTTCTACTGCAAGAATCAATTGATGCACTGGCCATCCGTGGGGACGGCGTGTATGTAGATTGCACACTGGGTGGCGGCGGACACTCCGAACAAATTGCAAAGCGCCTTGGCCCACGCGGGCGACTCATTGCAATTGATCAGGACGCTTGTGCAATTTCGGCAAGCCGCCAGCGTCTTGCGCCCTATGCCGACCGTATCACCTTTGTACATAGCAATTTTTCTGCCATTCGGCAAATCCTTGGTTCGTTGCAAATTTCTGCCATTGACGGCGCTCTTGCGGATCTTGGCGTATCTTCATATCAAATTGACACGCCTGCACGTGGTTTTTCCTATCTGCATGATGCACCGTTGGACATGCGGATGGATGCATCTGCACCTTTTTCTGCATATGACGTGGTAAACGGATACGACGCAACCGAACTACGCAGAGTTCTGTTTGCATACGGAGAAGAACGATATGCTCCCCGCATTGCAGATGCCATTGTCCGTGCACGCGCGCATGCCCCCATTGAGACAACATCGCAGCTCAGCGCACTGGTCTGTGCATGTTATCCACCGGGGCAACGTACAAACGGCCATCCTGCCAAGCGAACTTTTCAGGCTATCCGTATCGAAGTCAATGCAGAGCTGAGCATCATTCCGGGGGCATTGTCTGCACTGATTGACATGTGCGCCCCGCACGGGCGGGTTGCAGTGATCACATTTCATTCATTGGAAGACAAACTGGTCAAGGAAGGTATGCGCCGTGCGGCAGATCCCTGCACCTGTCCGAAAAACTTTCCTGTCTGCATTTGCGGCAAAACACCGCTTGTGAAAATACTGACCAAAAAGCCTATCGAGCCCTCCGATTCTGAGCTTGCAGCCAATCGCCGTGCGCACAGTGCTAAATTGCGGGTGTGCGAAAAGCTTTCATAAAGCTGTCAAAAGTTTTTTACAAAATACACAAGGATATTTGCGGGTAAATTCCCTCCGTCGGTTGCACTCGGAGGGAATTTGTGTTATAATTCACCTGTATCGCTGTATGAATCGGAGGTGCCTACATGGCACAGAAAGAAAAGCACGCTCCTTCTGAGCTGTCTGCAGAAAACTATACCATGTATTCCGCTTTTGCAACAAAAGAACGCGCTGCGGCGCGAGAAGAAAAGCGCCTCAAAACACAGCAGCAGCGCGGCGCCATGCGAGAATACCATGCTACCTATACAGTAAGACGGCGTGTACCACAAAAACCGCAGCATTCTGATGCTGCAACCGTGGGCGGTACCGGTGAAGCAATTTTCAAAAGGCCTCCCTCCTCCCAAAGCACTGCACGCCGTAACGCAGTTCTGACACCATCAGCCCCTTCTAAAGGAGCGAATGGAAGATATATTGAAATCTATACGGAGGAAAAACGCCTGCAGCCGGTTCGCCTGCCGACTTTTCGCGTCATTACAAAGGCAAATCCAGAAAAAAAACCCTTCCCAACAACCCTTGTAATCGGTGCTGTCATCAGCACGGTTTTACTTTTGTTTTTCATCTACAATTTCGTTGTCCTTAGTGAATATACTAAAAGTGTTTCTTCCCTCAATGCCGCTCTTACAAAGCTAAAGCAACAGCAAAGCTCTCTGGAGCTTCAGCTGGTGCAGCGAGACGATTTGACAGCAATCGAATCGTATGTCAGCGACCGCCTTGGTATGATCAAAGGGGAAGCGATGCAGAAAAGATATGTTACAACCGTCAGCGGGGACAAAACCATTGTTGTAAACAAAGACAATCAAAAAGAAATTCCGCGGCAATCCGTCATTTTAGAATAGAAATTGCGATCATACAGAAAATCGCAGCCCAAGCTGTGATTCCGGCAGGGGGATGGGACATCTTGCTTCTCCCATCCTCCGCGTTTTTCATATCCCCTGTTTTTCAGTGATATAATAGAGTATGCCCCAAGGAGGTGTCCTTTCTTGCTGATTAAACCGAGCCGTACCGTATTGCGTCGCGGCATCCTATTTCTCGGCATTTGTTTGCTCCTGTGGCTGATCTTGATGATCCGCTTGTTTGTGCTACAGGTCGTGAAATACGATTCCTATCACAAGCTGGTTGTGGAAAATATCACATCCTCCACAACGCTTACCGCCTCTCGCGGGATCATTTACGACTGCAACATGACAGAGCTTGCCTACGACGTACCCGTAGAGCGTATTTTTATCTCCCCCTGCGACATTGCCAACGAGGAGCAAAAGCTTGCCGTTGCCAAAGGCTTGTCAGAGCTTTTAGAGGTAGACTATGAAATGGTCCTTGAAAAAGCGGGAAAAGAAAATAGGCAAGACGAAACCATCAAAAAAAATGTTGAGAAAGAAGAAGCAGACAAAGTCCGTGCATTTGTCAACGATTATAACGCTTCCATCAAAGAACAAAATCAAACACGTGCAAATGACGATCAGCTTCCTTCTTTGACCTGTGTCCATTTTGCAGAAACAAGTAAACGGTACTATCCGTTCGGTTCCCTCGCCGCACAGACCGTCGGCTTTACCGGTGCAGATGGGCAGGGGTTGTTCGGGTTGGAACTTTCCTACAATTCCTACCTGCAAGGGGTATCCGGTAAAATTATTACTGCGGTTAATGCCAAGGGCGGCTCTATGCCGACAAAATACGAAAGTTATATCGATGCAGAAAACGGTTATAACATTGTTACAACCATTGACTATAAAATTCAGGGCATGCTTGAAAACTATGTTGAAGAAACATTCTACGACAATGTAGCAGGGTATCGCACCTGCGGCATCGTTATGAACTGCGATACCGGCGCCATTTTAGCCATGGCAACCTATCCGAATTTTAACTTGAACGATCCATATACGCTGGATGACTGGTCTTTACAACAGCTTGCAGCCTATATCCCCGACTCCGAAGAATACAAAGAGAAACTGTCAGAGCTGCAAATGGAGCTTTGGAACAACAAATGCATCTCTTACTTGTATGAACCGGGATCCACATTCAAAGTTATCACTTCAGCCATTGCATTCGAAGAAAAAAAAGTTGATCCGTATGTTGACACATTTCATTGTCCCGGCGAAAATTACTACATAGATCTCGGAAACGGTCAAACACAAAAGATTTCCTGCCATAAATTAACAGGGCATGGCACTGTGACCTATGCACAGGGATTGCAACAATCATGCAACCCAACATTAATGCAAGCGGCACAGCGCATCGGCCGTCAATCCTTCTATAAATATTTTCAGGCATTCGGCTATACAGAAAAAACCGGTATTGATCTGCCAGGAGAATATCGCAGCCTGTATGGCTCTTATTCCGACTTTTATATTACGGAACTTTGCGTATACAGCTTTGGGCAAACTTTTAAAGTCACGCCGCTGCAGCAGTTGACGGGCATTTGCACCGTTGCAAACGGCGGAACGCTGGTCACACCGTATGTAGTTTCAAAGCTGATCGACGATGACGGCAATGTCATCAAGAGTTTTGAACCGGAAGCCAGACGTGAGGTTGTAAGCCAGGAAACCTGCGATTTAGTTACCAAAATTTTGGAAGAAGGCGTTAGTACAGACGGCGCCGCAAAAAACGCATATGTGAAAGGATATAAAGTCGCCGCAAAAACCGGAACATCTCAAAAGCAAGACAAGTACGACGAAAACGGTGAACGCCCTTACCGTGTCGGTTCCTGCATGGCATACGGCCCCGCAGATGATCCGCAGATTGCCGTTTTGATTATCTGCGATGAGCCAGGTGGTGACAGCGTATACGGTTCCCGCACAGCAGCTCCTTATGTCGCACGTACCATGCGTGATATCTTTTCCTACATGAACATCGAACCGGTTTACAACGAATATGAGCAGGAGCATCTAGCATATTCGATTTCAGATTACACCGGGCTAAATGCAGATACCGTAGAACAAACGCTGAAAGAAGCCGGTCTTTCAGTGAAACGCTACGGCAGCGGAGATGTCATTACGTCGCAAATGCCGCAAAAGGGCGCACAAATTCAAAAAGACCGAGGATTTGTTGTGCTGTACACCGGTGGTGAAACAGCAAGCAGAACCTCCACTGTGCCAAAACTGACAGGCTGGAACGAAGCAAATGCAGCTTATGTTGCTGCAACAAACGGATTAAATCTATATGTTGACAGCGTTGGGCCCATATCTGAAAACAGCACCTCCGTATCTTACAAACAATCTATTCCGGAGGGGACAGAGGTTCCCTATGGAACCTCCGTAACCGTCTATTTCCAATATACAAACCTCCAGGACGACTGATTGCAAAGAAAGCAAAATAACCGGATGTGAAAAAGCGCCGCTAATTTGTTTGCAAGGAGGGCTTTTACCGTCCATGGTCAATGTATACGAGTTGTTTTCTTCGCTGCCGCATGCACTCCGCCCCTTACGCGAGCCACCACCTGATTTATGTATTGAGCAGATTTGCACAGACGCCGCGGAGGTTACGCCGGGTGCGCTGTACTGTGCATTTCGCGGGCTCCGTGCTGACGGACATACAAATATTCCGCTGGCCATCCAACACGGTGCGGCATGCATTCTGCTGGAAGACCCCAACGCCATGCCGTTGCAGAGCGAGATTCCCTTTCTTTTGTGCAAAGATGTACGCGCATGTCTATCTGCACTGTATCTTGGCCTACACGGAAACCCGCAACAGCATCTGCGCTTGATCGGTGTAACCGGCACAAATGGAAAAACATCGGTATCCACCATCTTGTATCAAACCCTTCTTGCGCTTGGTAAGCGCGCTGCGCTGATTGGAACCGTATGCAATGAAATTGACGGTATCCGTGTCCGATCCCATATGACGACCCCTGCTCCGCAGGAACTTGCAGAACTGCTGCACACGGCGGTTCGAAAAGGGGTGGAATATGTTGTCATGGAAGTTTCCTCCCATGCACTGCAACAGCAGCGCTGCAATGGGCTTTCATTTCATGCGGGAATTTTCACAGGGCTTTCTCCGGAACATTTGGATTATCATACAGACATGGAGCATTATTTTGCTGCCAAGCGACAGCTGCTGCTGCAAAGCCGCATTTGTCTATGTAATGCAAGCTGCACCTACACAACGCGACTGATTCACGATGGTGCACTGTGCGGTAAAGGTTATACCTATGCACTCGCGCCGACACATGCAGATTTTATTGCAACGCGTCTTTTCGGCAGCGCACCCACTTGCTTTTCTCTTGCCGGGCCGGGTTTCTCGGTACGCATCCGTTCTCCGTTACTCGGTAACTTCGCTGCAGAAAACCTTACAGCTGCCATATCCTGCGCGGTGCTGCTCGGCTTTGACGCTGAAAAATCTGCCACAGCAGCCGCAGCAGTACGCGTTATTCCGGGGCGCATGGAAACAGTTTGGCTGCCCTGCCCTTTTCGGGTGCTGATTGACTATGCACATACGCCGCAAGCATTGGAAAATGCGCTGCTCTCCGCGCGCACTCTGTGCCGCAAGGGCGGCAAATTGCTGTTGGTTTTTGGCTGCGGAGGCGACCGCGACCGTTCCAAACGTCCCGTGATGGGAAGTATTGCAGCCAAAGCAGCAGATTTAGTCTTTTTAACACAGGATAACAGTCGCTCGGAACCCCCCGAGCAAATTCTTAGCGAAGTTTTAACCGGTTTTCCGAAGAACCGCTTGCCTGTGGTGATTCCGGATCGTCGCGATGCCATTGTCGCAGCTTATCAAACAGCACAGCGTGGTGATGTTTTACTGTTATGCGGCAAAGGCCATGAAACCTATGAGATCACCGCGCAAGGGAAGCGGCCGTTTTCCGAACGGGAAATACTGTATGCCATTGCAGGAAAAGGGAAGCAAGCCGATACCGACACATCAAAGGAATCGTAATATGGAAAAATTACAAGAAACAGGAATTTCTGCCGTAGCACTTGCACAGCTGATAGGCGGAAAGTTGGAACAATGTACCGAACGCCCCCTATATGACGTTGTCATAGATTCGCGCCAAGTAACACCGGGCTGTATCTTCTTTGCACTGCATGGTGATACCTGTGACGGTCATGCTTTTTTGCAGGATGCGATTGCCGCAGGTGCTGGCTGCGTGATAACGGAGCTACCGTTTTCCACCATGGCAGACTGTGCAGTTATTCGTGTAGAGCATACCCTCTATGCACTCGGCGCTCTAGGCCGTTCATACAGAAAACGTCAAGCTCTGCGCAGCATCTGCGTCACTGGCAGTGTCGGAAAAACAACAACAAGGCAATTGCTCGGGTGCGTTTTTGCACAAGCAGCGCCAACTCTTGTGACCGAAGGCAATTATAACAGCGAAATAGGCCTGCCCCTGACTCTTCTGCGCCTGCAAGGCAATGAGCGCTATGCCGTACTGGAACTTGGCATGAATCATCCGGGGGAAATTTCACGTCTTGCCCGGATTGCTTTGCCGGATGTCGCGGTGATTACGAACATCGGGACCGCACACTTAGAATATTTGGGCTCTCGCGACGGCATTGCCGCAGCAAAATTTGAAATACTGGATGGTATGCAACAGGGCGGGACGTTGATTATACCCGCAGATGAGCCGCTGTTGGTATCTCGCTGCGCGCAAGCAGAAAAACGCGGTATCCGTGTTTTGCGAGTTGGAACAGATTCCAACTGCGATTGGCGTCTGGCAAATATCCGCCCCCAGCACGACGCGGTGTGTTTTGATCTCTATGACATGCAGAGACAAACCTGGCACCGAGATATTTACGTGCATGAACCAGGTGAGCATCTGTGCATTGACGCCGCCTATGCCTGTGTCGCAGGATTTGCATGCGGTCTTTCCCCACAGGCAATCCGTGCCGGAATTGCAGCCTATACCCCTACCGGGCTGCGGCAGAAAAGAATCGATCATGCAGGAATACATATCATTGAAGATTGCTATAATGCAAGCCCGGAGTCCATGCAGGCAGCACTGCGTTTGCTACGGCAGCAAGCCGGCAGCGGAAGGGCCATTGCCTGCCTTGGCGATATGCTGGAACTGGGAGAAGAATCCATAGCGCTGCACCAAGCGGTCGGTGCACAGGTGGCAGCGTGCGGTGTTGATGTACTGATTACGTTCGGGCCGCTCTCCTTATCCATTGCCCAAGGAGCCCGCAACAGCGGCTTACAGCAAGTTTACAGCATCGCGGATTTGCACGATCCGCAGGCGCTTGCAAGATTGCTCACCGAGTGTTTGCACCCAGAGGACACCGTGCTCTTTAAAGCAAGTCGCGGTGTTGCAATTGAGCGAGTCGTTCAGCTTCTTTTAACGGAGCAACGACCCGTACCGGCAATGCCGAACAAGACGATATAAAGCAAAAAGCGCTGTGAAAACACGCAGGAAAGGATAAAAAAAAATGGAAAAAGCAAGTCTGTTCCCCTTTGTCGGCGGAATGCTGGCCGCATTTTTACTCACAGTTCTTTTTTTGCGGGGACTGATTCCAAAATTGAAAAGTTTAAAAGTCGGACAAAAAATTCTTGAAATCGGGCCGCGCTGGCATAAAAATAAAGAAGGCACCCCCACTATGGGCGGTATAGCCTTTATCGGTGCTATCTTGTTATGTGCCATTCTACTTTGTGCAGCGTTATGTATCGCCTTCGGTACAACCATGTTGCGTCGTCTGCTTCCGATGTGGTTGATCCTTTTTCTTGCCACAGCAAACGGTTTGGTCGGTCTGATCGACGACCGTACCAAACTATTAAAAAAGCAAAACCAGGGGCTGACCGCCCCACAAAAGTATCTTCTGCAGCTTTGTGCAGCAGGCGTATATTTGCTTTTGATGCGTCTGTTCGTTAATCCCAGCACCGATTTGTACATTCCGTTTTTTCAGATAGAACTCCATCTCGGCTTCTTCTATTATGTCATCGCACTGATATTGATTACCGGCGTGGTCAACAGTGTCAATCTCGGCGACGGCATTGACGGTCTGGCTTCGGCCCAGAGTGCCATAATTGCCGCTTTCTTCGCTCTGATCAGTTTTTCGGCACTGCCCGCGTCTGATGCATTAGGGCCTGCGCTCGCTAGCGGCCTTTGTATCGGCGGTGTTTTAGGCTTTTTGATTTACAATTTTTATCCCGCCCGCATCTTTATGGGGGATACCGGTTCCCTCTTTTTAGGCGGATTTTTGTCCGGTCTTTCTTTCTCTGTCGGCAATCCGTTACTTTTGCTGTTGGCAGCTTTTCCGTTCATCTTTGAGACTATTTCCGTTATACTGCAAACCACTTATTTTAAATACACCCGTATACGGTATGGACAGGGAAAACGCATTTTCAAGATGACACCAATTCACCATCACTTTGAAAAATGCGGATGGAACGAGCGGAAAATCGTTGCTGTATTTTCACTTGCAACCTTGATTTTTTGTGCTGTATCCTATATACTTGAGTATATGATTTTATGAAAAAAGGAGCCGCCTGATGGACAATCGCGAACCAAACCGGCATGTTGCTGCGCGCCGTGCGGCAGGTTCTGTACAAACCCCACAAAAAAAGCCGCCCACGCAACTCTTAATTCGGTTGCGCGGCGGCGTCGATCGCCCGTTTCTAATTCTTGTCTTAATACTGGTCTGTCTTGGCTCTATCATGGTTTTCAGTGCCAGTTTTGCGTATGCAGGATACAAATATGATAACCCGTATTACTTTGTGATCAGACAATCCGTATGGGCACTGCTCGGCTTTTGTGTCATGATCCTTGCAATGCAATTTGACTACCGAATCTACCAAAAGCTGACGGTTCCGTTTTTCATTATAGCGACCGTACTGCTGTGTCTTGTACCATTCATCGGCTCTGTTCGTAATGGGGCAAAGCGTTGGATTATTCTTGGACCAATCAGTGTACAGCCCAGTGAAATTATGAAGCTCGCGCTTGTTATGCTACTCGCCCTGTACATCTCCTCCAACCGAGACCGAATGCACACCTTTCGATATGGTATCATGCTGCCGTATGTCATGATCGGCGGTGTTATGCTGATTACCGTTATCGAACGGCATATCTCCGCTACCTTGATTTTGTTTTTAATCGGCACCATTGTTATTTTTATCGGCGGCGCCCCTGTTAAGATTTTGGGCAGCTTTGCCGGAATCGGTGCTACGGCGCTGGGCGGTGTGATTTTGTTTTCCGATTACGCAAAAGAGCGCGTACAATTCTGGCTACACCCAGAAAAAGATCCTTCGGATTCCGGATATCAGCTTTTGCAAAGTCTTTATGCGATTGGATCGGGAGGGCTTCTCGGTACCGGGCTTGGAAACAGCCGGCAGAAATATCTTTATCTTCCGGAATCACAAAACGATTTTATTTTTGCAATTATCTGCGAGGAGTTCGGTTTAGTCGGTGCCGTTACAGTAATTTGTCTTTTCATTGCACTGGTCTGGCGTGGTGTTATCATCGCCATGCGAGCCCCGGATACTTATTCCTCGCTGCTTGTGTTCGGCATCGTCTCAAAAGTAGCGCTGCAATGCATTATGAACATTGCAGTTGTCACAGGAACCATGCCTGTAACCGGCGTATCGTTGCCATTCTTTAGTTACGGCGGTTCCTCTTTGATGATGCTTATGCTGGAAATGGGGATGGTATTATCCATTTCTCGCTATTCTTATCAAGAAAAGAAATAACAATTGCAATATTCTAAGACTGACGGGGGACACATGAGAGTATTATTTACAGGTGGCGGCACAGGAGGGCATGTATACCCTGCGCTTGCCATAGCAAAAGAGATTCTGCGCCATGAAAGCGACAGTACCATTGCCTTTGTAGGTACTTCGCACGGTATTGAGAACAAATTGGTTCCACGCGAAGGATTTACGCTGCACCATATTGAAATACAAGGTTTACGACGGTCTCTCTCTCTGCAAAACTTTAAAACATTGTACTTAACGCTCACCTCCGTTCCAAAAGCAAAACGCTTAATCCGCAGTTTTCGCCCGGATGTGGTCATCGGTACAGGCGGATATGTATGTTATCCGCTAATTCGTGCTGCAGCAGCACTCGGGGTCCCCACAGCGTTACATGAATCCAATGTACAGCCGGGCATGGCAGTGCGTATGCTTGCAGACAAAACAGATCTTCTGTTTTTAAATTTTGAGCAAAGCCGCCAATATCTGAAACATCCGGAAAAAGCAATGTGTGTCGGAAATCCGCTTCGCTTTTCGCCGGGACAGCTTACCAAAGCACAAGCTCGTACAAAACTGGGCATTCCGCAGGATGTGCGCTACCTGCTTTCCCTTGGCGGCAGCATGGGCGCAGAACAAGTCAATTTTTGCATGTTGGATGTCATGGAGCAATATTCTGCAAAACAACCCGATGTGTTTCATTTGCATGGCACCGGTTCGATCGAATGGGACGTATGCCAAAAGCTGTTTGCACAAAAGGGACTAAATCACTCAAAAAATCTTGTGCTTTGCGAATATATTGATGATATGCCAATACACTTGGCGGCTGCCGATCTTGTAATCAACCGTGCCGGCTCCATCACACTTTCGGAACTTGCGCTGTGCGGTAAACCTTCTATTTTGATTCCCTCTCCGAATGTCACCGATAATCACCAGTTTCGCAACGCATGTGTTTTGCGTGACGCAGGCGCTGCAATCGTCATCGAAGAAAAAGACCTGCATGCAAAGACACTGGCTGCAGAAGTCGACCGGCTGCTGCGCAACCCGAAGCAATTGCAAAAAATGGCCGAAAGTGCAGCATCTCTCGCCGTACCAGACGCAGCTGAAAAAATTTATTTTGCGCTTACGCGGCTTCTTACAAGCCGCCGCACGTAAAGTTCGCGTAGTTCCTATCACAATGTAAAAGGAGGTTTGTGCCATATGGGACGTTTGGGAAAACACAAGAAAGAAAAACAAACAGACGTCTCTGCGCAAACTGACCGTTTCGGCGCTTTGTTCATTGACACAGAACCTGCGCTATATCGCTCGGAAGAACAGCCGGATACGCAGCAACCGAATCCTTCGCAGGTACCCGCTATTCCGATACACCATACAAGCCCCGACAAACGGGCAGAATCCGATTTTCCATTTTACAAGCAGACAGAACCCGCATCGGAGGAAATTGAGTTTTCGCCAGAACTGGTGGACGCTGCAGCATCTTTTGCTGAGCATTCGTCTAAAATCGAAGAAAGCCCTATCCATACCGAAATTCCGCACAACTCGGAGCCAGCAGCGAACACAACGGACATGCCTTCGGATACAGAGGAAGATGTTTCCGAGTTGGAAATTCCCGATTTTCTCAACGATATTTTGGCGTCGCAGCAGGGAAATGGCAACTCTCTCTTTCCGACGGAAGAGGAAATTCAAGCAGCACTGAAAAATGCAATCGTCACGCAGCAACAAGCCGACGACCAAAGACAGCAAGATGCACAAGAACAGATTGATCTTGCACAGCTATTGCAGCAATCAGACCCCATTTACAACGCCCCTGCAAACAAGCGGGCACGTGCAAAAGCCGCGCGTAGAGAAGCGCGGCTTGCCAAGAAAGCTTCGCGACTTGCCGCCGCGCAAGAAAATACTGAATCCGACACACGCAACTCGAATACAACAGAACCAACCGCAGCGAGCAAAAACGTTCCCCCTCAAAAAACAGAGGAGCCGCACAGCAAGCGAACGGCAGCCCAACAAAAACGCCTATTTTCGCGCATCATCGGCAGTAGTATTTTCTGTATATGTGTGATTCTTTCCGTTTTTGGCTTTTTGTCGCTGCGCGCACAGGAAGTGATCATGGAAAACGTAACCTATTATGACGCTTCACAAATTGTGCAAAGCTGTGGTCTGCACAAAAATCAGTTTTTGCCGCTGATCAACCGTTCTGCGCTTTCCGAAAGCATTACCACCAAATTTCCATATATTCGGCAGGCGCAGATCAAATATCGCCTTCCCGGCAAGATTATCATTACCGCAACCGAAGATGTTCCGGGGTTTTACACAGTCATCCACGACGAATATTTTTTGGTTTCCACCAATCTTCGCGTACTTGGGCGTTTCCAGACAAAGGAGCAGCTACCGCCTGATGCAAAAGAGCTGCGTACCGCACGCATTTCATATGCAGTAGTTGGATATCCGCTTCGCTTCTTTGAAAGTACCTATGCGGAATATTTGTTGCAAGTTTTAAATACACTTGCAGAAAGCGAACTATACCCCTCGCTGTCATCTATTGATGCACAATATCGCTATGACATCAATTTGTATTACGATAACCGATTGGAAATTCAAATTGGATCTGTTTCAGAGCTTGCATCAAAATTGCAATTTGTACAGGGAATTCTCGCAGACGCCGGAAACGACTCCAAAGGAATCATCCATGTCAATGATGTCAAAAGCGCAACCCTACAGCTGCAAAAATAGCAATATGCAGACATGGACCGCCATGGTGTACATTTTTATGTAAACAAATCATGAATTTTGGAAGAACAGCTTGCATATTTTGCGAAAAACGATTATCATATGTGTGATATACTTCCTATTTTTTTAAGCTTTTCTGCTTTCTTTCGGGCATTGTGTTCAGCCCGTTTTTGCAAGGATGGATGCCATGCGATTCGGAATGCCCTTTCCCCGTCTGCAGGACGTATTTTATACAACAGGAGGAATTTTCAGATGTCCACTTTTGAACTGACTGATCCAGGCACAAGCGTTGTAAATATTAAAGTCGTCGGTGTTGGCGGAGGTGGTAATAACGCCGTCAACCGTATGATCGAGGCCAATGTAAAAGGCGTTGAGTTTATCGCCGTGAACACAGATTTACAGGCACTTTCCAACTCCAGCGCAGCTACCAAAATTAATATCGGTGATAAAACCACCAAGGGAATGGGCGCTGGCGCCAATCCGGATGCCGGTGCAAAAGCGGCGGAAGAGAGCTCCGAGGAAATCCGCAAAGCTATTGAAGGTGCTGATATGATTTTTATCACCACCGGCATGGGTGGCGGTACAGGAACCGGTGCGGCACCCGTGGTCGCCAAGATTGCAAAGGATATGGGCATCCTGACAGTTGCAATTGTTACAAAGCCGTTCAACTTTGAAGGAAAACGACGGATGCGTTTGGCGGAACAAGGAATTGAAGAGTTGCAAAAATATGTCGATTCTTTGGTGATCATTCCCAACGAGCGTTTGCGCGCTGCATCCGAAACCAATGTAACGCTGCTCAACGCATTTTTGATTGCGGATGATGTACTTCGCCGTGGTGTTCAAAGCATCTCCGAATTAATCAACGTTCCGGGGCTGATCAATTTGGACTTTGCGGATGTAACAACCGTCATGAAAGACGCCGGTCTTGCACATATGGGTGTCGGCAATGCAAGTGGCAAAGATAAAGCAGAAAAAGCTGCCAAAGCTGCTATTTCCAGTCCGTTATTGGAAACCTCCATCAATGGCGCCAAAGGTATTCTGGTCAACGTGACTGCCTCACCGGATATCAGCCTGGATGAGGTAATGACTGCCTCCGCAATGATCACAGACGAAGCCGATCCGGATGCCTTTATCATCTGCGGTGCTGCCTTGGATTCGTCTTTGGAAGATGAAATCCGCATTACCGTTATCGCAACAGGGCTGGGTGGCGTCGGCGGCAGAGAAGATGCTGCCAAGCAGGCAACGCAGGCGCAAAAGCAAGCAGAAAAAGCCGCTGCAGATTCTGCCCCGGTCGACCCGATCAAAGACGAAGTTTTGGACGGCGACGATTTTGCCGACATTATGCAGATTTTGAAGAAAAATCGCTCTTGAAAAGGCGTGTGTTCCAGCAGGATACTCACTATGGTGAGTATCCTGCTTTTGGGTATTGCTATGCAGATGGCTCGACCTTTGCCAATCACTCGCCCCAGTTGTACAAAAACCACATTTCCGGCAGAAAAATTCCGCTACCACCGGCATATAACAAATAGGTAAAAAGCTATATCTTCGGGATATAGAAGGATTCGATATCTCCGCTATCGCACACAGTACGTCCAATCTCAGTTGCAATACTTTCTCTTCTTAAAAGGATGACCGCAGCTCTTTACTTTCTTTGTATTGTGTGATATGATAGCTTTGTGTAAGAGTTTCCGAAGGAGGTCGCTGATATGACAATAGAAAAGATGAAGCATTTTTTAATTAAATTTGCTTTTTTTGCTGTCATTTTCGGTGTTATCATTTGTCTTGTACGTTTTGCCTTACCAACACTTATCCCGTTTTTGATTGCGTTGATTGTGGCTTTGTTGCTCAAACCGCTTGTAAATATCTTATATCGAAAAGCACACATCTCCAAAAAAGTCAGCGCAGTACTCTTAGTGCTGTTGTTTTACGGTACCATTGGTGTTCTGGTAGTCCTGCTGTTGCTGCGGCTGGTGGACTATGGGCGCGAATTGATTGGATATTTGCCAGATTTTTTTAAGAATAACCTGGTACCTCTTTTAACCAGTGCTGCGGAACGCCTGGATGAGCTGATCGGACATTTTATCGACAGCCCTGATTTTTCGCTGACCCAACACGTGCGCGAATTGATTAGCTCCGTCGGCAGTGCACTTACCTCTTTTTCCTCTACCATCATCAGTGCAGCGGGAAATGTAGTAATATCCGTTCCGGGCGTATTGCTCAATGTTTTTATTACAATCGTTTCAACAGTGTTTTTGGCAATGGATTTTGATATGATTCGCCATTTTTGCGCCAAACAGCTCTCTCAGCACCACCGTGAAACCGGGCGGAAAATTATTTTGCATTTGAAATATGTCATACGAAAGTACATCCTTTCCTATGCATTGATCATGCTAATTACTTTTGCAGAGCTTTGGACCGGTCTTCTGATTTTACGTGTTCCGAGCGCACCGGTGATTGCTGCGCTAATTGCCATTTTTGATATATTGCCGGTGGTTGGCAGTGGTACCATTCTGATTCCGTGGTCAGTGATTTCCATTTTTGCAGCAGAGACTGGGCAAGGTATCGGGCTACTCATTGTGTGGGCAGTTATCAGCATTGTGCGATATATTATTGAACCGAAAATTGTGGGAAATCAGGTGGGGATGCATCCGCTTTTGACATTGTTTGCCATGTTGCTTGGAAACTTTATTTTCGGCGGTATTGGAATTTTGCTTTTACCTGTTTCCCTGGCGCTGCTGCAGAATTTGAATCAGGCAGGTATTATTCATTTGTATAAATCAGTTGAAACGCCAAAGGATGAAACGAAAACTTTACTGGATGTGGCAAAAGAAAAATTCAAACCGACAAATCGTTCAAAATAAGACAGACGAAATGCACAGCATATGCCATTTCTGTTTTGATACGATACGGTTTGAAAGTAAACGGTGCAGCCCGAGGGGGGCTGCACCGTTTACTGCATTTTTCAGTGTTTCTTGCCTGGCAAACATAACTTTCAGCGGGGGCTATCCATTCCCGCATACTGGTGTGCGATCCAAATATTTCCCCGACAGATTTCAAAGAGTGTTTTGCGGCTGATGTAAATATGATAAAATTGCAGCATTAAACGCATTTGGCTGTTTTGCCGCAACCATATGGTCTCCTGGTAAGAATTGCAATGTGGCGCTTGGCAAAGCTTTTGCAATGCGCTGTGTATGCTTGTGGCGTATGACATCTTGCGTCCCGGCAATCACCAGCGTCGGCACATGCAACGTATGCAGCATTTTCATTTTCAGACATGGCTGCTCCACCATCAAACAAAGCAACTCTGCCTTTCTTGTCGTTTCTTGGTTCTGCGCAGTGCAACGCTGCACAGCGCGATATTCCCGTCTCATGCCAAGCAATGCGCGACGAGACAACCCGCGGGGGTAGAGATTCGCACTATTCAGAATTAAGCGTTCTACCATTTCCGGATGCGCCAATGCAAATTGCAGTGCAATATTTCCACCGTCTGAAAAACCGAGCAAGTGAATCCGTTTTAGGTCATGCAATATCAAAAATTCGTATAGATCTTGCGCAAATTGCGCAATGGAAAACGGTGCTTTGCCCCGCGGACTTGCGCCGTGCCCACGCGTATCAATGGCGATAACATGAAAAGATTTTGCAAACTCGTCCATTTGTCCCGAAAAGTATGTGTGGTCTTCTCCATTACCATGCAGCAGAACCAAGGGAAATCCGCTGCCGGCCTCTGCATAAAATAGTGAAATATCCACCTCTATTCCTCCTTATCTGCATAATAATCGATCCATGTTCGCAGGCGAAGCGGATCTCCACGTTGCCCAGTCGCACGCAGCACGAGACCAAGCGCACGGCTGCGTGCGCCTTTTTCGCCTGCACGGCAACTTGCGAGTAACCCCGGCTGCTCGCGGAAAACAGCTTGTACGGCTTTTTGCAGCGTTTCTTCATCTTGTATTGTCAATAGCCCATGTGTCTGCGCCAAACGCCTTGCATCTTTTTCTCCTGCAAAGAGAAGGCTTGCCAGACGCTGTGCATTTTTCCTGCTGAGCAATCCCTGCTCTGTCAGATGACAGAGTGTAACCATATCCTGAGGGTCAGCCAAAACAACAGCATCCCATTCGTCTGCGCCCAATCGCACAAATAAAGATTGCCGTATGAAATCACAGCAAAGTTTTGCTTGAGCCCCTGCCTCAATCGCAGCTTCTGCAAAAGCGCTTACGGCGGGATAACGTGTCAGTTCGGCTGCTTCTATTGCGGATAGGCCACAGGCTCGATAATAAGAACGTATCTGTGCAGGTAGCCGCGGCACAGCACAAGCAGCCAGATGTATATCGGTCTGCGTTAGCTGCAAAACTCCCAAATCCGGTTCCGGGCAATAGCGATAATCCACAGCGGATTCTTTGCGACGCATATGCTCGGTTGTTTCGGTTTTTTCATTGTAACGGCGCGTCTCTTTCAGGATTTCAATGCCCTGCTCTGCCAATGCTTGCTGCCGTTCTATTTCATATTGCAATGCCTTTTTTAAAAAACGAATGGAATTGATATTCTTCAGCTCTACAACCGTTCCCAGATGTTCGGAAGCAGAAATTGATACATTTGCATCGCATCGCAGTGATCCC
Source organism: Eubacteriales bacterium (assembly GCA_034086705.1). Taxonomy (GTDB): domain Bacteria; phylum Bacillota; class Clostridia; order Oscillospirales; family CAG-272; genus UMGS1225. The sequence goes on from JAXDZV010000091.1 coordinate 26,523, forward strand.
TGCTGCATTTTACCGTCACAGATTTTTAAATACAACAATATCTCACGCAGCGCTTGCAGAAATGCTGCAGCTTCCTGCGGCGTATGCATGCTGGGCTGTGTCACAATTTCAAGCAGCGGCACACCGCAACGATTATAATCAATCCTTGTTTCACCCGGGCGGTGCAGCAATTTTGCCGCATCCTGTTCGATGTGGATTCGCTCCAGAAGCACAGAATGGGTGCCGTCTTCCGTTTCTACAACAAGTTGGCCACCCGTACAAATCGGATGCGTATACTGCGTAATTTGGTAAGCGGTGGGGTTGTCCGGATAAAAGTAGTTTTTTCGGTCAAAGCTACTGGTACGATGAATATGACATCCAAGCGCCGTACCAAGCAGCAGCGCTTTTTCCACTGCCTCCCGATTTAGCACCGGCATAGCTCCCGGATATCCAAGGCATACCGGGCAACAAGCAGTGTTAGCCGGTGCACTTGCACTCACCGGACACGCGCAAAAAAGCTTTTGTGATGTACATAATTCCGCATGAATTTCAAGGCCAATGGTTGCTTTATAAAGCATTTCGGTCCTCCTTCTCAATCAGCTTCCCCATCGCAAGCAGCAGCGGCTCTGAGAAGGCAGGACCACAAAGCGTTACCGTACCAGGCAGCGAATCACCTTCTCTTCCGATCGGCAGCGACAGAGCCGGCAAACCGCATAAAGAAGCAATAGCACAATATGGGTCACAAATCGGATGTGACGCACCAAGCAAAGGAATTTTTCCCTGCATGGTCGGCATGATAAGCACATCATATTGTTTGAAAATCGTCTCCATCTCCGCGCGTACCCGTGTGCGCAGCTGCATCGCACGTAATAAATATTTTTCTTTGTTTTCTGCCAGCTGCACAAAGCTGCCGAACAAAATTCTTTGCTGTACAACGTGGCCAAACCCCTCTGTCCGTACTGCATGATACTGTGTTTTTAGCGTTTGTGCATTTCCCGAATGCAACCCGAATCGAATGCCGTCAAAGCGCGCCAGATTGGTGGCAGCTTCCGAAAGCGCAAGCACCTCATATACAGACGGAAGTACGGCAAGCGAGGGCAGATCGGCAGTACCGATCTGTAGATTGTGCTTTGCAAGCATTCTGGCAGCCAGCTCCGTATAGGTGTTATGCTGTAGAACGCCTACGCGTACGGATAAGTGTTTGATATGATTACAAGAATAGGGAACAAACGCAGGAGTTCTGGCCGTTGTTGCATCATGCCCGGAGCTTTTTTGCAAAAAAGGCAGCAGCGCTTCTGCATCGGCAACAGAGGCAGCAAGCAAACCGACGGTATCCATGGAAGAAGCATATGCAACCAAACCATAGCGTGAAACTGCACCATAGGTTGGGCGCAAACCGACACAGCCGCAGCATGCAGCCGGCTCTCGCACGGAACCGCCTGTATCGGAGCCGAGCGCAACAGCTAACAACCCCGCACCAACAGCAGCAGCCGATCCACCTGAGGAACCGCCCGGGATCCGTGTTCCATCCAAAGGATTTTTGACAGGACCATAAAAAGAAGTGGTGGTGTCAAAGCCCATCGCAAACTCGTCCATGTTCGTTTTCCCAAGCAGAATCATGCCTGCCTGCTCAAGATCTGTAACAGCATCTGCAGTGTATGGAGGAATAAAATTTGAAAGCATGGCGGATGCGCAGCTTGTCAATATGCCGTTTGTACAAAAATTATCTTTTACAACAAACGGAACTCCGTCCAAAGCAGATAAAAGGGTACCCTTTCGCCGTCTCTCATCGCTTTGGGCGGCTGCCTGCAGTGCTTTTTCAGCACAAATAGAAATGAACATATTGACGTATGCAGCCATATTCGCCTTTTGAATAATTGCATTGGTTAGCTCAACGGAAGAGATACTTCCTTGATCAAGAGCCTGCCGCAGTTCAGCAATGTGCATCGGTTTCCCCCCGCGCATGTTCAATTTGCATCAGTACATGTGGTACAGTATAACAGCCGTCTTTTAAAATAGCATTGTTTTCCAATTCGTCCCGTGCCAACACCGCAGACAGGCGCTCCTGTGTGCGCTCTAATTCGCAGCAAACCCGTTCTGTTGCTGGAAAGGAATCTGCATCTTCTGCAAGCATTGGTTGCATACGCTGTAAAAAATTATCCATATCTGCAAGCAGTGTCTCATCCGGGATAATCTGTATTGCCTCGGCAGCCCGTAAAAACAATTCCTTAATTTCCGGTTCCATTTGGTTTTCCTCCGCGCTTTCTTTGGTAGTGTCAAAAACTACCTGCTTTAATTGTTCATAAATTTTTTAAAACCTTGATTTATCGGAGGTTTGCAAATAAAAAGAGCATTGACCTCCATTTTTTAGTATAATGTCTATCGCCAAACAAACCTTATACGAAAGGAGCCAACGCGCATGGACATTATACTTTATTTCCTTCAAT
>JAXDZV010000004.1:0-37150 GCA_034086705.1 Eubacteriales bacterium
ATCTTGCAGACCACAAAAATCTTTCTGCCATCATTTCCCGCGATCTGACAAAGGATCCCGGCCTTTCCCGCACGCTGCTGGGAGATGGCATTGGCTCCTTTGCCGGCGCTCTATTCGGCGGCTGCCCGAACACAACCTACGGTGAATCCATAGGCTGCGTGGCCATTACGAAGAACGCATCGGTGTGCACTATTTTCACAACAGCTTTGCTCTCCATCCTCGTTGCGTTTGTCACTCCGTTTGTATGCTTTTTGGAAACCATTCCAAACTGCGTCATGGGTGGCGTCTGCATCGCGCTGTACGGCTTTATCGCCGTATCCGGTCTGAAAATGCTGCAAAGCGTAAATCTTGATAAAAACCGCAACCTCTTTACTGCCTCCGTCATTTTGATTGCAGGCATCGGCAATTTTGCCCTCACATTCGGCAAAGTTACGCTTCGCACTGTTGCAGTCGCGCTGATTCTCGGCATTTTGACAAACTTACTGGTTGGCAAAAAGCACAACAAGGAAGAGAAAACCACCGAAGTGGAAAATCAAATCATCAAATAACAATCAGGCAAAGAGCGGGGTTATCTCCCGCTCTTTTTTGCTGTCTTCTCTTTGCGTGCCGGAGAATTCGTACACATTTGCCGCAGTGCTTTCAGTGCGTCGGAAAGGCCGCCAACCGCATCAATGATTCCGCAACGAACCGCTTCCTGTCCGTCAATAATGGTTCCGACATCTGTTGCAATGTCGTCCGTGCGCATGGTCAAATCACGGATGCACTCGACACTTGCTCCGGAATGTGCAGCAATAAAGGTAAAAATGCGTTCCTGCATTTTGGAAAAATAGGAAAATGTCTGCGGCACACCGATGACAAGTCCATTCATTCGAACAGGATGCAGCGTCATTGTTGCAGTGGGAACGATAAAAGACCGTTTTGCTGCAACAGCTAACGGAACACCGATAGAATGGCCGCCGCCAAGCACCAGCGAAACCGTTGGCTTTGCCATGCTTGCAACCAGTTCGGCCAAAGCCAGCCCGGCCTCAACATCTCCACCAACCGTGTTAAGAATCAAAAGCAAACCATCAATTTGTTCATTTTCCTCTACACCGACCAGAAGCGGAATTAGATGCTCATATTTTGTGGTTTTGGCGCCAGTGCCCAATAAATAATGTCCTTCTATCTGTCCGATTACGGTAATGGTGTAAAATACTTTTCCATCCTCACGAACCAAAAGCATCCCGTCTGCTTCTGCATGTTCTGATGCAATCTTTTGCCTTTCGGCAGGTACTGCCTCGGGTTGCTCCGCATCCGGTACAAGCGGTGGCGGTAATTCTCCCGAAAAATCAATATCGTGCCATTTCTCTGCGTTTGTCTTGCGCATGATTTTCTCCTTTTTTCATACGAATTTCTGCTCTTATCTTTTACAAAAAACAAAGATTTATCATTTTTATCATTTACAATACACACTTTTTGTAGTATAATACATTGGTATGGTAAAAAAACTTGCAATAGGAAGGAGAACCAACATGAAAAATCAAATTCTTGTGGAAACCTCCGCCCGCCATGTGCATCTGACCCAAGAGCATATCGAAGTGCTTTTTGGCGCCGGACATCAGCTTACCGTAAAAAAAATGCTGAGCCAGCCCGGTCAGTTTGCAAGTATGGAACGCGTTGAGGTGGTGGGACCGAAAAAGTCCATTCCGAATGTCAGTATCCTCGGACCGGCACGCAATGCGGACCAGGTGGAGGTTTCATTTACCGATGCACGCACGCTCGGTATCACAGCACCCGTACGTGAAAGCGGCGATTTGGAAGGCTCTGCACCATGTAAACTGATCGGACCGTGCGGCGAATTAGAGCTTGCACAGGGTGTGATCATTGCAAAACGCCACATCCATCTCACAAAAGCCGACGCAGAGACATTCGGCGTAGAAGATAAGCAAATTGTTTCTGTTGCGATCGATACCGGACTCGGTCGTAAAACCGTATTCGGCGACGTTGTTGTCCGTGTATCCGATTCCTATGCAGCCGCCATGCATATCGACACCGATGAAGCGAACGCCGCATGCGCTTTTGGCTCTGTGCTAGGCGAAATTCAAAAATAAGCAAATCGAAGAAGAGGAGATAAAAACATGAGCAAAGAATTTTCCTGCGAATATGCCATGAGCAACGAGGTTGCAGGGATGTGCGTAGTCGCAAAAGGCCCGAATCACGGTCCCGCCCCTATTCCCGAAGAAGGAAAATGGGTGCAGGCAAAAGAGATCAAAGATATCTCTGCCTATACGCACGGTGTCGGCTGGTGTGCTCCGCAGCAGGGTGCCTGCAAACTTTCTCTGAATGTTAAGAACGGTATCATTGAAGAAGCATTGGTAGAAACCATCGGTTGCTCAGGTATGACACATTCTGCCGCCATGGCAGCAGAAATTTTGCCTGGTAAAACCATTTTAGAAGCATTGAACACCGACCTTGTCTGTGATGCCATCAACACCGCAATGCGTGAATTGTTTTTGCAGATTGTATACGGGCGTTCGCAATCTGCATTTTCCGAAGGCGGTCTGGTCATCGGCGCCGGCATGGAAGACCTGGGGAAAGGTGCACGTTCCATGGTAGGTACCATGTACGGTACACGCGCCAAAGGTGTCAGATATTTGGAAATGACAGAAGGCTACTGCACCAGAATGGCACTGGACAAAGATGATCAGGTCATCGGATACGAATTCGTGTCACTTGGAAAAATGACGGACTTCATCAAAAAGGGTATTGAACCCAACGAGGCGTATGAAAAATCAAAGGGTACGTACGGCCGCTTTAACGAAGCTGTCAAGTACATCGACCCCCGCAAGGAATAAGGAGGAAGAAGCACAATGGCACAGTTTGAAGGATATGAAAGACGCGAGGCAAAAATCCTTGCCGCTTTAAAAGAATACGGTATTTCCTCCATTGACGAATGTAAGCAGATCACACTTGCAAAGGGAATCGATTGCGACGCCATCGTCCGTTCCACCCAGCCAATCTGTTTTGAGAACGCCGTCTGGGCCTATACTGTCGGAGCAGCCATCGCAATCAAGGCGGGCTGTACCAAAGCCGCAGACGCCGCCGCTATGATTGGGGTCGGTTTACAGGCATTCTGCATTCCGGGTTCTGTTGCAGAAAACCGTAAGGTTGGTTTGGGACACGGAAATCTCGGTAAAATGCTGCTCTCCGAGCAGACTGAATGTTTCTGCTTTTTAGCAGGACACGAGTCTTTCGCAGCTGCAGAAGGCGCCATCAAAATTGCACTCAACGCCAATAAAGTACGAAAGACGCCGTTGCGTGTCATTTTGAACGGTCTTGGCAAAGACGCCGCATTTATCATCTCCCGCATCAACGGCTTCACGTATGTTAAAACCAGTTTTGACCCATATACCGAAACGGTCAATGTTGTTTCCCAAACGCCGTACTCTGAAGGTCCGCGTGCTGCAGTACGCTGCTACGGTGCAGACAACGTCCCCGAAGGCGTTGCTATTATGAAACTGGAAAACGTGGGCGTTTCCATTACAGGAAACTCTACCAATCCGACGCGGTTTCAGCATCCGGTTGCCGGCACCTATAAAAAATGGTGTGTGGAAAACGGCGTAAAGTATTTCTCTGTTGCCTCCGGTGGCGGCACTGGCCGTACACTCCATCCCGATAACATGGCAGCCGGCCCATCCTCGTATGGTATGACCGACACTATGGGCCGCATGCACTCTGATGCGCAGTTTGCAGGCTCCTCTTCCGTGCCGGCACACGTTGAAATGATGGGACTCATCGGTATGGGCAACAACCCCATGGTTGGTGCAACTGTTGCAGTTGCCGTTGCAGTTGAAGAAGCAGGGAAGTAATCCTTTGTTTATAAGGGTTTTCAGACTTTTCAAAGTTTGAAGAAACGCAAAATATCATAAAAAATTCATTGGACACATCATTTTGAGGTTTAACCTCATGATGTGTCCAATCTTTTGCTAATGAATGAATGGCACGCCAAGGCTAAAGGCGTGCGACTGGGGCGGCTGCAAATGACAAAGGATGATATTTCTCAGGTCTTTTACAGACACTATCCAGCCTACGTAAAGGGTGAGCTTAACGTTTCCGAGCTTGCGAGAGTGTGTGACCTGAGTAGAAATACAGTATATAAGTATGTTGGACTATTGGAAAATCGAAAAAGAGGCCGTGAGTGAGGCTCTCTTTTTTGTTAGTTAGATGCTGGAATCTGATATGTAAATATCACTGCACCTTTAGTACTGGGAACACTGATACGAAGGTAAAAAGCGTCTGTTAAACTATCTGCCTCAATAGCGAAATCCGCACAGGCTTTACGTGATTGTTTTTCGCCAGCACCTACTAACATATTGAAAGAAGGAAAGGGATACCAAGTATTTGCTTTGTCGGTGTGCATCGAACCATTGAAGTAATATTCATGGTCCTGGTGGTAGAGTGCAGCGCATTCTTCTAAAGTTGTATTATATTCAATATCTTTATAGATAACTTTTACAAAACCTGAGGAACTACCATGGAACTCTTCAGAAGATCTACTGATATTTTCAACAGTATAGGTAAAAGCGGCGTATGTATGTCCTGTGGGTGCTACGTAAGGATTGTCATTATCTTCCTTCGGATTATATTCTTTGGGCTCGCCGAAATTTTCTCCACTGGTATTCTCAAGTGCAATAGCAAGTGTAGCAACATCAAGAGTAAAATTAAATAGATCGGTAGATATCGTGTCACCAATATTATAGTATGTTTCAGGTTCTACTGTAGTTTCGAGTTCTGTTGTAGCTTCAGTTTTTTCATTTTCTTTAACATTGTTGTTACTTGTATCATTGCACGAACATAACGGCAGGCACAACATAAGTGCCAGAATAAGGGATAATGCTTTTTTCATTTTTTGTACCTTCTTTCTTTTGAATTTAATAAAATAAAAGAGTGCGCGAACCGAAGTCAGCGCACCGAAAAACGCAAACTCCAATTGTCGCCAAACAAAAAACAAATTGATAGGATACTCTCCAAACCAACCCGCGGAATTTGCGCTTTTACCAAATTCAAGAGGTTGGTTTAAAAATGGGTACAAAACCCCTATATAAAAACAGAGAGGTCTCCTACGATAAATATTTGTTTTTTGTTTGACAAAATTATTATATCACCTTTTGAACGATTTGTAAACACTTACCTGAGCAAATCTTGATTTATCGGCGCAGGTAACAACCCCATGGTTGGTATGACCGTTGCTTGTGCAGTTGCAGTAGAGGAAGCTCTTAGAAAATAAGGATTTGTAAGGCTTTCTGAGGCTTTCGGGCGAATGTAAAAGACCTGATTATTCTTAAAATGTTTAACGTTTTTTTATAAGTTTAATTTATTAAATAAACGCGCTTACAAATGTCTCAAAACGCGTTATAATGTGGTTAAGAAAACTCAAAACGATGTGATTAGTGGGACAGATTTTACAATTAAATAGTATTAAAAAGCAAGTCATAACAAGGCTTTCGGGCTATGTTCTGAAAAGTTATCTTTTGTACTGATTCAGAGTGCGTTGAAATGATGGGACTGATCGGCATGGGTAACAACCCAATGGTTGGCGCTACGGTTGCAGTTGCTGTGGCTGTTGAAGAAGCAAGCAAGTAATCAATAAAATAAGGCTTTTCGCCAAATTTTAAGGACTCCTGAACTTCGGTTTGGGAGTTCTTTTTTTGTTCTGTTTTTCGCTTTTGTCCACGTTTTGTCCACACACTAAAAACCGAATAGGAGAACAGTATGAAACAGAACATCATCATCCGCAAACGAAAGTCCGTAAAACACGGAGCCACCTACGAATACCGATTTGAAACAGCCTCAATCGGTGGACAAAGAAAGTGGATAAGCAAAGGGGGATTTTTAGATGAAAACACCGCTCGTATTGAGGGTATTAAGGCACTCAATGAATACAACACTTGCGGTCAAGTTGTAGCACCTACTACAATGAGCTTTGCCGATTTCTGGGAGCATTGGATTGTTAATGATTGTTCGGCTACTCTTAACGAGATAACGATTATCAACTATCGAAAGAAAATCAAAAATCTAATCGTACCGTATCTTGGCAAATACCGAATGAACACCATTGACCGAGATAAATTACAAAATCTATTGATAACGCTGCACGATAACGGTTGTTCGAACAACACCGTTTCAGCCGTTAAGGGCATATTGACAAAGTGCTTTAATGATGCCTATTATAGTTTAAGGCATACACATGCAACCGTTTTACTTGAAAACGGCGCACCGCTTAAATATATTCAACAACGATTAGGACACAAAAAGGTAGATGTTACGATAACGCTATCGGTAAAATATCCGATGAACGCTATGCCACCTTGTCAATGTCCTATGAGGAAGAACAGAGAGATCTCAAATCAGCACTTCCCGATATGGAAACCGATCTCGAAACCGAAACGGACAAGACCGAAAGTTTACAGAGGTTTATTGATAAGGTCAAGCGGATAACCGAAATCAAGGAATTAACCGCTGAGTTAGTACACGAATTTATCGATAAAATCGTAGTACACGCTCCGAGATACCTTGACGGCAAAAGAGTTCAGCTCATAGATATTTATTACAACGGCGTTGGCATACTCCGAGAACTCACTCCCGAAGAAATGGAAGAAGTGTTCCAAAATCATATGGCGGAACGCAAAGCAAAAACGGCATAGCCAATGGCTACACCGCTTAACGAAATCAATTATTCAGTTTAGATACAAGAGCCACCTTGGGGCACCTTCCTTACGGAGGGTGCCCCAGCGCGTCCTTTCTTTGTGCTATGAAGCGGGTGCGGAGGCAGCCGGTTGCGGCTGCAGTGCTGGTTGCTCCTGAGGGGCAGCCCGGGGGATACGCAGAACCCAGCGAATCTCCTGTGGGGTTTCTTCCCGCATCGAGCGCACATCAACACCACCTGCGCGGCAAGTGTCAACAGCACGTTCAATCGCATTGCAAAAAAGCGTTAAATCTTTTAAGACAATGCGTGTCTTTGCATGCAGGGCCGGGACGGTACCGTCAGCACAAAACAAATCAACATACGCTGCACATTGGCGGGCCGTCATATGCTCGCGGACAATTTGGCGTAAGGCCTGCCGCCGCTTTTCCGTATCAAGAATGCGCAGCAGTGCGCGGCAGTGTTCTCCCGTTAAGCCCGCAGCAGTAATTACTTCGCGTTCTCCTTGTGTGAAGCGGAGGAGCCGCAAAATGCCGAGCACGGTTCCCTCGCTGACGCATAAAGCCTGTGCAATGGCTGCAGAAGACATTGCAAATGGATCGCACAAGGCGGCGATGGCGCCGGCCTGCTCAAACAAAGACAGGCGATCTGCACGCAGCGCGTCCAAGAGGGCTTGTATTGCGGTTTGGCTTGTTTGCATTTCCAATGCAACAGCGGGAATTACGGAAATGCCCAGAAGGCGTGCTGCGCGCAGCCGCCGCTCACCTGCCAACAGATGATAGTTGCCGTCTAAGTCGGCACGGACAACCAATGGTTGCAGAATCCCATTGCGCCGGATGCTGTCACACAGGCGAATCAGCGCGGCGTCTTCATAGCGAAGGGTACGCCGCGCGGGATCGGAAAAAATGCGATCGGGCGGAAGCTGATACAATCTGCCTGCCGCATACCGGGCGGCGAGTGCACGTTCGTCTGCCGCAAGCCGTTCCTGCCGTGCATGTAAGGCAGCTTCCCTTTCTCGCAGCGCCTGCGCACGGCGCTGCAACGCCCCCGGATCTCGCAACAGTTCCCATAGAGTAGCTGCGCTTGCATGATACCGCGCTGAAAATGGCTGCGGTGTTTTCATTGTTTGTTTCATGTTTCTTCTTGCTCCGCTTTTTTGTGATGGTGGCACTATTGTAGCACTGCAGCATTGCAAAAAAGGAAAAACTGCGGCGCGGGAAATAAGGCTGCTTGCGACAAAAGCGGGCGTTGGCTGTTAGATTCTTTTGGATTGTAGCGCAAGGGCGGGATTGCCGTGTCTTTTTGCGAGCGATTTTTTAGGAAAAAATAACAGGACACAAAAATCCGTACAAATGCCCAAAGGGGAGTGCTGCGGCACTCCCCTTTGGGCATTGTTTGGTGTTTTAAAAAACGAATTCAAACGCGAGCAAAGACAATATAATATACAATTGCAAAAAGCAAGTTGCCTGTTGCTTGGCGAAATTCTTTAGCGGAACAGTGGGCCGTATGCGCGGCATGCCGCATAATCTGCCGCTTCGGCATTGTCGGTGCCAAAGGTGCTCCACGCGTGCGGACGGTAAAGCTTTTCTTGCGGAACATTGTGCATGGAAACGGGAATGCGAAGCATCGAGCAGAGTGTGATCAAATCGGCTCCGATATGGCCGGCAGTCCAAGCACCGTGGTTGGCACCCCAATTTGCCATAACACTGTATACATCGGTAAAAGCACCCTGCCCTGTCAGGTTCGGGGCAAACCAGGTAGTGGGCCAACAGAAATCGGTTCGACGGTCCAAAATAGCGTGTACCTCTTCCGGGAGTACGGCGGTATAACCTTCTGCAATTTGCATAACCGGGCCGAGCCCGTCTACCAGGCACAACCGAGCCATAGTCACGGGAATTTCATGCTGCGTGCGGAAATGCGAGGAAAAACCGCCGCCGCGGAAATATTGAAAATCTGCGCGACGCCAGTCGGTGGCGGACAGACAGGCTTGCTCGTCTGCCTGTGTCAGATCCCACCAAGGCTTCATGGTGTAAGTACCGTCCTCGTTTTGTGCAGCAGCTGTGGCGTCCAGGCAGGTAGCACCGGAGTTGATCAGGTGCATAACGCCATTGGCGGCAACACCAGTAAGCGTATGACCGGTCACGCGGCGTACGGCATCTGGGCTCCAATAGGTACGCACATCGGAAAATCCGGGAGCCTGTCCCGTAAGAAGATGTAAAAACAGCATTGTGATGCCGTTGAGGGTATCATTTTCGGTTGCCAAAACCAGCGGTTGCCGTTTGCCGTTCCAGTCAAAGGTGGAGTTGAAAATTGCTTCGGTGAAATCTGCGTTGGGCAACCAGTCAGTCCAATGCCGTTGCCCCTGGAACCCGCCGACAATGGCGTTTTTCCCCAAAGCTTCTTCATGCCAGCCCATTTCCGCCAACTTCGGATTGCCAAGCATGATATCCCGACAAATCAAACTGAATTTCACTATGAATTCCCATTGTTCTTCCAAAGGAATTGCGCGGGAATCGGTGATGATGGAGGCAAACTCTTTACCGTCATTTTGCGTAGGATGTCCTTCCGGGCAGTTTTTACGAACCCAGTCCAGTGCCTTCTCATATTCGGCATGGTCATAAATCCCGATGTGGATGCGGCGTAGAACTTCCGTCAGATCTACCCACTCTGCGCGCAGACCGAGATATTTCTGCATAAAGTCTGCATCGCAGTAAGAGCCGGCGATACCCATTGCGACACCGCCGAGATTCACATAGGATTTGTTGTGCATTTGCCCTACAGCAACTGCACAGCGGGCAAAACGCAAAATTTTTTCTGCAACATCTGCTGGAATAGAGCGGTCGTTTGCATCTTGTACGTCATGCCCGTAAATGGAGAAGGCAGGCAGACCGCGCTGCGCATGCGCAGCCATAACGGCAGCAAGATATACGGCGCCGGGACGCTCTGTTCCGTTAAAGCCCCACACGGCCTTAATGGTTTTCGGATCCAGATCCATCGTTTCAGAGCCGTAGCACCAGCAGGGTGTGACGGAAAGGGTTGCAACAACCCCCTCTCGGCTGAACGCTTCCGCGCAACGCGCGGCTTCTTCTCCACCGCCGATGGTGCCGGGAGCGATGACACAGCAAACAGGTGTGCCGTCGGCATAGCGGATGTTTTGCTCGATGAGTTCTTTTGCTGCATATGCCATATTCATGGTTTGCGTTTCCAGACTTTCTCGCACGCCGCCCCAGCGGCCGTCGATTACGGGCCGAATACCAATTTTTGCGTAAGCTTTCATGGGAGTTTTTTCCTTTCTTATTACAGTTCCGCATTAGCGGAAAAAAGTTCCGCTTTTATTATAGGCATTTTTTACGCTGTTGTCAACGGCATTGTGTGTAAAAAGGAAGATGCGCGCAGCGGTATATAAAAGTGCTGCGCAGGCTATGAAGGCACATTTTGCGCACGGCAAACGCCGCCGGTCGCAAAGAAACAAGGCGCACAAACAGCACATAACATGGCCGCGGAACAAAGGCAAGGCAGGGGAAGTGCGGATTTGGTAGAATGTGTAAGAGTGCGCAAAGCGCACAACCGCAAAGGATGCACAACGCCTGGAAAACGAACTTGGGAAAAACCGCAAGACGGCCTGGGCTGCCTATGCCAAGCAAAAGGGTACCGCATATGATACCGTGCAATGCTGCGAAAGCGAGAAACAAACGCTGTGTTTTTATCTGACGCAAATGCCCGTTTTGCAGGTTGGTTGGCTGGGAACGGATAAAATCTAAACCTTGTGAGAATTTGTGCACAAAATGCAACGGAGCGGGCAAAGAAAAGTATAACAAGAAATATGACAAGAAAACCGGCCCCGCTCTACAAGCGAAGCCGGTTTTCTGTTCAAATGGCATAGCCCTGCCACCAGATTGCCCTTAGCATGCTTTTGCTTCTGACAGCGCACAAATTTCTTGCGATGAAACTTGCCGCGCAGGGGAACATCAGATAGGAGAAGTATAAAACGTTTCTTGCTTCTCTTGTCTTGCAAAGTTCCGGCTTTTCGATACGGTCCCTAAGAGGAGATGCACTTTTTTGCTGTTTTTTATGCCTCTTGTGTATCTGCTTGCATGCCGGCGGCTTTTTGCGCGTTGTCCAGACGAACAATATCGCCAACACCGTCTAAAATCATTGTCGGACGGTATGCATAGGTGTCAACCGTTTCCCGTGTGGAGCAGCCGCTGAGCACTAAAACAGTGTCTACGCCGGTTTCCGTACCGGAGACGATATCTGTGTCCATACGGTCACCCACTAAAACAGCGTCTTCGCTGTGACAGCCGAGCAAATGCAGTCCGGTGCGCATCATCAAGGGGTTGGGTTTTCCGCAAAAATAAGCCTGTTTACCGGTTGCAAGCTCAATTGGTGCGGTCAGAGCACGGCAGGCAGGCGCAATGCCGCGTTCGATCGGACCGGAAACATCTGAGTTAGCGCCGATCAGCTTTGCGCCCTTAAGTACTAAGTTGACAGCGCGGGTCAGTGTGTCTAGCGAATAGGCCTTGCCTTCGCCGATAACCACATAGTCCGGATTGACATCGTTCATGGTAATGCCTGCATCATACAGGGCATTGAACAGGCCGGCTTCGCCAATGGCGTATACGGAGCACCCGGGTGATTGTCGACGCAAAAACTTTGCCGTTGCAAGCGCACTTGTATAGAAATGATCCTCTGAGACATCTAATCCCATGCGGAGGAGCTTTTGCCGCAGCTCCCGTGGAGTATAGCTGGAGTTGTTGGTGAGAAAAAGATATTCCTTTCCCTCTCTTTGCAGCCAGTTTACAAAATCACTGACGCCTGGCAGCAAGATGTTGCCATGGTAGATGACACCATCCATGTCGCACAAAAAACCTTTTTTTGCCCCGAAAATGATTTCATGATCCATTGCACGTTTACTCCTTCATCGCTGAGTCGCCGTTTGTCTGCTGTGCCAGCAGGTCACGTATTTCCGAAAGCAACTCTTCCGTGCTCGGTTTTGCCGGGGCAGGCTCCGGTTGCTCCTTTTCCTGTTCCTTCTTTTTACGATCCATTCGGTCACGCAGTGTATTAAAACCTTTCACAACAAAAAAGACAACCAGGGCAACCAGGAAAAAGTCAAGCACAGTTGTCAAGAAAGTACCCAGCCCAATAACAACAGCTTCCCGTTCAATCGTACCATCCGATACCACGGCGGGAACGATTGTGAGGTTCAGTGCGGAAAGATCGATTTTTCCAAGCAAAGTGCCGATGAGCGGCATCAAAATATCGTTGACCAAGCTTGTGGTTATTTTTCCGAAGGCACCGGCAATCAAAACGCCGACAGCCATGTCCAGCACATTACCGCGGGCGATAAATGCGCGGAATTCCGCCAAAACAGACTTTTTTTCTGAATTTTTCTTCTTCTTTTTCATAAAATCGCCTCCCAAAATACGCTATTCAAATGATAAACGATTTTACATGCTCTGTCAAGACAGCAAACAAAAAAAGCGCTCTAATTGTGCGGGAAACGGTGGATACGCCGGCGCGCTGCGACTACGTCACACAGCATGGTGCAGGCGTCGTGCAGAAGATGCACATGACTCGTACGGGATAAAGATGCATCGCTGCGAGCAATATATACGGGAAATTGACGGATGCTACAGCGAAAATGTTTTGCAAGCATCAGAAGTTCCCAGTCAAACGCATATCCGTTTAGCTGTGCCAGCGAAAACAGCTTGCGAGCCATCGTTCCATCCAGGCATTTCAAACCTGTTTGCGCATCCCGCACATGAATTCCGCTCAAAAGGCAGCCCAGGTGCAAGAACACACGCGAGGCAAGGTGACGCAATGGGGTGTAGCCGTCATATCCGTGAGGATGCATTGCGCGGCATCCGAGGGTCAGCGCGGCCCCTGTGGAACGATGAAATGCAAAAAGAGCGGCAATTTGTTCTGTACCGAAAGCCAGGTCGCAGTCGGTAAAAAGAACAATGTCTGCCGTGCTGGCAAGAATACCCCGCCGAACCGCCGCTCCTTTGCCACAGTTGTGCGGTGCCGTAACCAGACGAATGCGTGAGTCCTTTTCTGCTGCGGCACGGATGATGTCGGCACTGTCGTCTGTTGAGCCGTCGTCTGAAAAGATTAGCTCAAATCCTCCGGGGAGTGACAGGTCTTCACACAGGTGCAGTAGTTCTTGCGCGGTTTGACCGCACAGCGCATGTTCATTGTACATGGGAATCACCAGAGCCAGACAAGTATGCATAACAGTTCATCCTTTTTTATCGATGGGGGATACACCCCCGGAACATACATGTGCCAACAGAGTGTCACAGATGGTTTGTGCCGCATGCGCCGGCACGGCGGATGCAGCTGCCGCGGCGCATATCTGTCGCTGCGGCGCATCGCGCAGCAACCGCATCGCCTCTGCGGCAATATCTGTTACACTTTTTGCACTGACGGCTGCGCCGTGTGCTGTAAAAAATCGCAGATTGTATGCCTCACAGCCGGAAACGGCGTCAACCAGCACCATGGGGGTGTGTTTGACGGCGGCCTCCGTAGTGCTGATGCCTCCGGGCTTGGTTAGGTAGACATCGGCACTGTCCAGCCACGCGGAGGGATTGCGCTCATAGCCGTGAATATGCACACGTGGGTGTGACCGGTATTTTACCGTCAGATCGCGGCGGAGCGTATCGTTGGTACCGCATAGCACACTGAGCTCTTCGTCTGTTGCAAGTGCGCGGCAAAGGCGCTGTGTCAGGCGACGCATCGGGCCGCATCCCATGCTGCCGCACATGAGAACAAGATGGCGGTGCTGAGGTTGTATGCCGCAAAGACGCTTTGCTTGCTGCGGCTGTAAATGTATGGAAAACATTTGCCGCACGGGAATCCCAGAGGGAATGATTTGCCGGTGTGCGATATTCCCGCGGTGAAATGCTTCGGTTAGTTCGGGGCTTGGGATATAGTATAAATCCAAATCGGTCTGGTCTACGCCGGGTGAACAGGTATAATCCGTTGCCAAAAACGCACAGGGCAGAGAAACCGTAGGGTGTAGTCTGCGTACACTCGTGAGCATGATTGCGGCGGTGATATGCGTACACAGAACGGCATCGTAGCCGCCATGGCAAATTGTGTCATATAGTCGGTCGGCGCCGGTAGCAATGGCACGGGAGACTGAGCTGTTGCTTTCAAACAGAGCAGGATGCTGTTCCGCATAGTGATATCCGCGGCGAAAAACTGCGGGAAAGTGCCGATACATCTGTACATGTCCACCGCAGACAAAGCGGGAAACCGCGGGGGATAAAAACGTGAGTGCGTCAACAATATCGCAGTTTATCCCGCGCAAGAGAAATTCCTCTCTAAGGGCTGCGGCACAGGCGTTATGTCCTTGTCCGGTATTACTGCTGAGGAGAAGCACCTGCATGTTTTATGACTCCTTTCGGGCACCATGGTGCGAAGATTGCGCTAAAAGTTGCAGCATTGGACGATTATAACGTTGGATGAAGACAAAGGGAAGATTGCCTAAAAAATAGAGGAGGGCAATGCATAGCCCGCCGCCACGCCAAAGAAAACAACAACCAAATCCAAGCACACAGAGCAGCACGTGAATCAGCTCTGCTACACAGGTTTCCTGTATCATACAAGACAAGCGTGACCGGTAATCTCCCGAAAGATTTTTTTGCGGCATCAGCCGTTTAGCAATGCGGCTCATATCCGGCACATGCCCTTGCCAGCGACGCACATGCAGCCGTTGGTATAGCTTTTTTTCAAAAGGATAGGTGCGAAAAGGAATTCGGTCAGCCGCGAAAGAGCAAAAGGACACAAGCCTGCCCAGAAAAAATGAGCACACGCCAAGTGCGCAAAGATAGCAAAAACATCGCAAAAACCCCATGCCGGTGTCCTCCCTTACGTATTCTTTTTTATTATACCGAAAAGGGCGCTGGCTGGCAAGAGAAAATTATGGGGGAATTAAAATTTGCAGAAAATAAGAGCAAAAAAAGGACACAGAGCATCCAGAAAAAAAGCAGGGCTCGGCGTTGACCGCGGGCGGAAGCTGTGGTATACTATAAAGAAAGGTTTTGCATATGCGGAAGGAGAACGCAGCAATGGTTCCGAAAAGAATTCTATCAGCACTGCTTGCCTCTGTCGGTGCAGGTGTTGTCCCTCGGACGGGCGCGGCGTATTTGGCAATCGGCAGACAGGAGGAGATGCGCGCTCTCGTAACGGATTTAAGCGCGGTTGCAGACGGTGGCGCCTGCATGCGGTTGATTGTCGGAAAATACGGAAGCGGCAAAAGTTTTTTGCTGCAGCTTTTGCGGGGCTATGCCTTGGAAAACGGCTTCTTATGCGCAGATGCCGACTTATCTCCGGAAAGACGGTTTTGCGGCAGCGCCGGCGCGGGGACGGCGACATATCGTGAGCTGATGAAAAACCTTTCCTCTAAGACCAGTGCAGAGGGAGGCGCTCTGCCGGGAATTCTTTCCAAATGGCTTTCTACGTTGCAAAGTGAAGCCGCGGCGGCAGGTGATTGCCCGGGTACAGAGACTTTTACAGCAGAGGTGTCGCGTCGCATTTTTGAGGTATTGCGCGATTTGGAAGCACAAATCGGCGGTTTTGACCTTGGAACGGTGCTCAGTGCTTATTACCGGGCTGATTGCACGGGGGATGATGCGCTGCGCAGCGCTGCGCTGCGTTGGCTGCGTGGAGAATTTCGCACCCGTACCGAAGCACGGGCGGCACTCGGCGTAAATGCGGTGATTGATGATGAAAACTGGTATGATTATCTCAAGCTACTTGCCGTGTTTTTCCGGCGCATCGGGTATCGCGGTTTTGTCGTTTTGATTGATGAATGTGTCAATCTATATAAAATTCCAAATCGTGTCAGCCGCGAAAAGAATTATGAGAAAATACTCTCTATGTTCAATGACACACTGCAAGGAAAAGCACAGGGGCTATATCTTTTGCTGGGGGGAACCCCTCAATTTTTAGAGGACGAGCGCCGCGGTCTGTTCAGCTATGAAGCGCTGAAAAGCAGATTGTGTGACAGTCGCTTTCTAACGGGCCACTATAAAAATTTGATAGGGCCGGTAATTCGGCTGTGCCGTTTGTCCGACAGTGAGATGCTGGCGCTGGTACAGCGAATGGCAAGGCTGCACGGAGAATTCTACGGTTGGCAGGTACGACTGGAAGATCAAGATATGGAGGACTTTGTGCGCCGCTGCACCGCTCGCGCCGGAGCGGATAGCTTGATTACACCACGGGAGATTTTGCGCGATTTTTGCGCAGTGCTAAACATTTTATATCAAAACGAGGATACTAACTATGCGCAGATTGTCGATCAAACGGTGACGTTGCAGCACGAAAATTCGGCTGCAGAAGAAGAGACTGCTTCGCTGTCCGACGGCGGCAGCGAAGCAGTACACGCTGCTGCATCGGCGACAACGCTGACTTTGTCTGATCTTGATTTTTAAAGGAGGCAGGAGGCATGCAGCAGGAAGACGCGCTGTTTTACCGCTTAGCGCCTTTTATCCAAGACTATATTTACCAACAAAATTGGACGGAGCTGCGAGCTATACAAAATGCGGCAGCACAGGTGCTTTTTGAAACGCAGGATGATTTGCTTTTGACCAGTTCCACGGCGTCCGGCAAAACGGAGGCGGCGTTTTTCCCGATTTTGTCTATGTTGTGGGAGGATTCTCCGCAAAGTGTGGGTTGTCTTTATATTGCACCGCTGAAAAGCTTAATCAACGACCAGTTTTATCGGTTGCAACCGCTTTTGGAAATGGCGGACATACCGCTGACGCATTGGCATGGAGATGTTGGGGCGTCAGAAAAGGAGCGGCTGCTGCGCGTGCCGCGCGGCATTTTGCAGATCACCCCGGAGAGCCTTGAAAGCCTATTGCTACGCAGACCGAACGATGCAGTACGGCTGTTTGCCCAGCTGCAGTTTGTTGTGATTGACGAAATACACGTTTTAATGGGTTCAGACCGGGGAGATCAAATTTTGTGCCAACTAACGCGCCTTGCGCGATTGATCGGGCATATCCCGCGGCGCGTGGGATTGAGCGCCACCATCGGGGAAACGCAAACGGCAGCTGCGTGGCTCGGAGCGGGAACACAGCGGCGCGTGCAGGTGCCGATTGTGACAGAGACAAATCGGCGCTGGCGGCTTGCAATGGAACACTTTTTTTTGGAGGAGCAGGACACATCTGTACAAAAGGGCGAAAAAGCGCAGCCGGATGCTGCAGATCCCGGCTTTTTATATTTATATGCCTGCGTGCAAAATCGCAAGGCGCTGGTTTTTTCCAATTCCCGCGAGGAAACAGAATATGTAACCGCCACGCTTCGGCAGATTGCGCGGCTACGAGGAGAGCCGGACCGGTTTTTGATTCACCATGGCAACCTGTCTGCCTCTTTGCGTGAACAAGCGGAGGCAAAAATGAAAAAAGAGGAGGAAAACGTTGTCACTTGTGCCACGGTCACTCTGGAACTCGGTGTGGATATCGGCAGACTGGAACGCGTGGTACAATTGGAGGCGCCGCATTCTGTCTCAGCTTTTTTGCAGCGACTCGGACGCAGCGGCAGACGCGGCGCACCGCCGGAGATGGTGCAGATTTATCGGGAAGAGAACCCGACACCGGATACGCCGTTGCCGAAATTGCTGCCGTGGAATCTTTTACGTGGAATTGCGATTGTACAACTTTATTTGGAATCTCAGTTTATAGAGCCGCCGCGTGCCCGTACCCAGCCGATGAGTCTTTTGTTTCATCAGACACTGTCTGTACTTGCCGCTGCGGGGGAGCTGACCCCGAAGGAATTGGCTGCGCGGGTTTTGACCTTGCCTCCCTTTGCACAGATTGCAAAGGAAGACTATAAAACGCTGCTGCTTTCCATGGCGGAGCAGGAGTATTTGGAGATGACGGAAGAACGGGGGCTGATCATTGGGTTGCGTGGTGAGCGCTTGATCAACCACTTTAAGTTTTTTGCGGTTTTCCGTGATCAGAACGCAGAGTATTCCGTGCGCTGCGAATCCAATGAAATCGGTACTATCACGGCGCCGCCGCCGGTCGGCGATCGCTTCGCTTTGGCCGGCAGAGTATGGGAGGTTATACAGCTTGATCTTTCCCGGAAACTCGTCTTTGTGCACGGGGTCCCGGGGAAAATGCAGGTCAGCTGGCCGGGAGATTTCGGAGAGGTGCATACCAGAATATTGCAGCGAATGCACCAGGTATTGACCGAATCGACAGAGTACCCGTATTTGAAAGAAAATGCTTTGCAGCGTCTGCGCCGTGCACGTGCGCTGGCAGCTTCTGCCGGTATCAGCGATCGGCCGCTGTGTCCTTTGGGCGGGATGCAATATTGCCTGTTTCCCTGGCTTGGCACGCGTTCTTTCCGAACGCTGCGCAGACTGCTGTTGGCACATGCTGCGGAGTTGGGGCTTTCCAATTTGGCATATGAGGGTTGCTACTTTATGACTTTTCGGTTGGAAAACAGTTCGCCGCAGACGCTTTTGGACAAGCTGGTCGGCTATGCAGCTGACGGTATCGATGCACAGAAGCTGATTGCACCGACGGAAACGCCTGTTTTTGAAAAATATGATCCAATGATTCCGGCAAATTTGCTGCGCCGGGCGTTTGCAAAAGATCGATTGCGCACAGATGAGCTGGAGTGGGCACTACCTTATATGGCGGCACAACAGCGTGGCGAAAAAGGAGAACAGATATGACGGAAAGAGAAAAAATGGAGGCAGGCTATTTATATCTACCCAGCGGGGAGTTGGTAGAACATCGCTACCGCATTCAGGACGCGGTTCATGCTTATAACCAGATTCCTCCTTCCCATTACGCGCAGCGCGCACGGGAGATTAAAAAAATTCTCGGAAAAACAGGCGAAAAGATAGACATTCTTCCGCCTTTCAAATGCGAATACGGCTACCATATTACTGTTGGCGAAAATTTTTTTGCCAACTACAATTTCATTGTTTTAGACGGCAATACGGTTACCATCGGCGATAATGTGCTGATTGCACCGAATGTAAGTATTTATGCGGCGGGACATCCGTTTGACCCGGAGCAGCGCCGACAAGGGCTGGAATATGCCTTCCCCGTACGCATTGGCAACGGCGTTTGGATTGGCGGCAGCACTACCATCATTGGCGGTGTCAGCATAGGGGACAATACTGTGATCGGCTGCGGCAGCGTCGTGCTGCGGGATATTCCTGCCGGAGTATTGGCAGCGGGAAACCCATGCCGTGTTATCCGGAAGTTGACAGAGGCCGACCGGGAAAAATACCGCATCGCGCCGCAAGACTGAGCCATGCGGTACCGTATATGGGCGGCACTGGGAGCAGGGGCAATTGTATGGGTACTGCTTTGGACTTTTTTTGGTGTTTTACATGTGCCAAAAGGCGGCGCATGGGCAGGGATTTTTGCACTGTTTACCATGGGGGTGCTGTATGCCGTTCTGACAGGTCGACAACGTGCACAGACACGCCGCTGCGAAGAGGTGCTACAGGGAAAACCGGCGCCGCGTATTTGGATTTCGGCGTGGTATCGTACGGCACGCGGGGTTCGAAGCTGCCGTATTTATGTATTTACAAACGATATAATATTGCTTTCCTGCAGTATGCGTGGAACGATTTGCCGAACGCTGCCCGGCGAAACGACAAGACTGGTGCGCCTGCAGAAAACCACTCTGCGATTGACAACGCGGCAGGGGAGTGTATACCTGTTGCATTGCTCTGCCCGGGATGCCGACCGCTTTTGTGCGGTTTTTGGGCAAACAGCGGCGCAGGAAAGAACGGAAAGGATTTAAATTATGGGAAAATACCGGACAGATCGCATCAATGAACAGTTCACCGACGAGGTGGCGCGTATTTTACGACAAATCAAAGATCCTCGCATCAGCGGCTCTTTTATCAGTGTGACGCATTGCACGGTGACACCGGATTTAAAATATGCAAAGATTTATTATTCCGTGCTTGAGCAACCCTCGCGACCGACGGACCACAAACGGCTGCGGCAGGGGCTTACAGCAGCATCCGGATATATCCGTCGGGAGCTTGCGCGTACACTGAATCTGCGGTTGACACCGGAGCTCTCTTTTTACGCAGACGACTCTTTGGCACAGGGGGCGAAGATTCACTCGTTGTTACAGGCGGTGGAGCCGTCTTTACGTGCGGCAGAACAAAGAGATGCCGCAGAAGCTGCAGCAGCAGCCCGTGCTGCAGAAAATACAGACGGAGAGCGGGTGGAATGATGGCCAAAAAGGAAACAATTCACCTGAATTTGTCGCAGGCGGCGGCCCTGTTGCGGATGCGTGAGCACTATATTGTGCTTTGTCATGCAAATCCGGATGTGGATGCGATTGGCAGCGCAGTGGGCTTGTGCCGCATTTTACGCCGTTTGGGAAAAGGAGCACAGTTTTTGTGTCCGGATCCAATACCGGCACAGTATACTTTTTTAACAGAACAGCAAGAGGTTTTAACGCTGCAGACTGTATCTGCATCCGATTTGCGGGAAAAACCGATTGTGACGGTGGACACTGCCGAGCTTTCGCTCAGCGGGCAACTGTGCGATATGCTTGCTGCACACCCGCCTTTGCTTTCTTTGGACCACCATGCTGCCTGTAAGCCGTTTTCACAATATTTGTATTTGGACGCACGGGCGGCGGCTTGCGCGGAAATGATTGCAGCGCTTGCACAGGAATTGGGAGTGGGCATGACTGCCGCAATTGCGTTGCCGCTGTATGCAGGGATCAATGCGGACACAGGCGGCTTTCGATATAGCAACACCACACCGCAGACACATTTACGAGCTGCGGAACTGTTGTCGCAAGGAATAGACGGCACGGCTGTGAATAGGCATTTGTATGAGGACCGGTCTTTGTCGGAAATTGCGGCTTTGCGGCTGGCACTGACACAGATGCGGCTTTGCTTTGACGGACGTGTTGCCGTTGTGTCGTTTTCTGCCGCCATGCTGCAGGAAAACGGTTTAAAAGATACAGATTTAGACAGTGTGGTTAATCTGCTTCGCTCCATACACGGTGTTGGGATTGCGGCGGTGCTCAAGCCGCGGGGAGAGGAGTTGTATAAGGTTTCCATGCGCTCTAAGGGGCAGTATACGGTCAATGAAATTTGCGCTGCATTGGGCGGCGGCGGACATGCTTGTGCAGCGGGATGCACGGTCAGCGCAAAGACGTCGCAGGCGGCAGAACAACTTGTTCTGGCGCAAATTGCAAAAGCGCTGTAGGAGAAAGTCCATGAATGAGAATATGCCAAACGGTGTTTTGGTGTTGCATAAGCAAAGCGGCTGCACTTCTTTTGACTGCGTAGCTGCGGTACGCCGACTATACGGTATCAAAAAAGTCGGACATGCCGGAACGTTGGATCCGGATGCTGAGGGGGTACTGCCGATTTTGCTTGGAAGCGCGGCGCGTGCCGCGCAGTTTCTGACCGAGAAAGATAAGAAATACCAGGCGGTTCTTCGTCTTGGAGTTAGAACGGATACGCAGGACGCCGGCGGTACGGTGCTGCAGCGTTGTGCAACAGTACCGCCTGCGGAGGCGGTGCAGGCTGCAGCTGCAACAATGGTCGGTGAGATTCTTCAAACGCCGCCGATGTATTCGGCGCTGAAGATCGGCGGCAAAAAGCTGTGTGATTTGGCGAGGCAGGGTATCACGGTTGAAAGGCAGCCGCGTCCGGTTACGGTATATGCGCTGGAGCTTTCTCCGTGCGGCACGACAGAATACCGCATGCGGGTTCACTGCAGCAAGGGCACATATGTGCGCACATTATGTGCAGATTTGGGGGATAAGCTGGGATGCGGGGGTATTATGGTGTCATTGTGCCGCACGCAAAGCGGGCCGTTTCAGCTTTCCCAAAGCGTAACGCTGGAAGCGCTTTCTGCAATGACACAGCCGCAGCGTTTGAGTTGTCTTTTGCCGACGGAAGATCTTTTTACGTCTCTGCCTGTCTTGATATTGCCCGCTTTTTTTGAAAGGCTATGTCGCGCAGGACTAGCTGTGGCGCTCGGGAAATTGCCCAAGCCGGCACAGGAGTTTGCCATGGGAGCACAGCTTCGCTTGTATGGGGCGGATGGTTTTTTTGCTTTGGGACAGGTAGTGCTCGGCACCAACGAAGACCCGATGGTGCCTGCTGTGAAAGCGTTACGACAGTTTTCCTGAAAGAGCAGACTTGCATTTGCGCGGACAATATGGTATCATAGACCGCAAACAAAGGAAGAGGAACAAGGAACATGCGAATCGTAATTAAGCTTGGAACTTCAACGCTGACGCATTCTACGGGGCGTTTAAATATCCGGCGGGTGGAGGAGCTTTGCAAGGTGTGCAGCGACCTCAAAAATGCAGGGCATGAGATTGTGTTGGTTTCCTCCGGCGCCATTGCAATGGGGGTAGGTAAGCTCTCGCAAACGGAGCGACCGGCAGACATTCCTGCAAAGCAAGCGGCAGCTGCCGTAGGACAGTGTGAACTGATGTATATTTATGACAAGCTGTTTTCGCAATACCATCATGTGGTGGCACAGCTTTTGATAACCGGGGACGACATTGAAAATCCGACTCGTGCCGCGAACTTTCACAATACACTTTTTCGCTTGCTTGAATGGGGAACACTGCCGATTATCAATGAAAACGATACCGTTGCAACTTCGGAAATCGTGATCGGGGATAACGATACCCTTGCTGCTATCGTAGCAAAAACCGTACAGGCACAGCTTTTAATTCTTTTTTCCGATATTGACGGATTATACACTGCCGATCCACATAGCAACCCGGAGGCCGAGCTGATCCCCTTTGTGCAAGAGATCACACCGGAGCTTGTACAGCTTGCCTGCGGTCCCGGGAGTAAGTTTGGAACAGGCGGCATGCAGACCAAACTCGGCGCAGCGCAAATTGCCATAGATGCAGGTGTTACCATGGTGATAGCCAACGGTACGCGTCCCGGTGCGTTGTACGATCTAATGGAGGGTAAGCCGGTTGGCACGAAATTCATTCCTAAAGGGGGTAGCTGTATATGAGCCAGCAAGAAGAACTAAGCACAAGCACGCTCTCCATTTTGCAGCGTGCCAAGGCGGCTGCCGCCGGCGCCGCTTTTCTCAGTACGGCAAAAAAGAACCAGGCGCTGTTTGCTATGGCACAGGCGCTACGCGACGATGCGCAACAGATTCTTCTGGAAAATCAGGCAGATCTACAAGCGGCGCAAGGCCGGGTTGCTCAGGTAATGCTGGACCGGCTGGCGCTGAATACCGAGCGGATTGCGAATATGGCGCAGGGGCTTGAGTCGCTGGCTGCGTTGGAAGACCCGGTGGGCAGAACGCTTTCAGAGCATACCACCGCTCAGGGGCTGCAAATTTGCAAAGTGTCCGTCCCCATAGGTGTCATTGCTATTATATATGAAAGCCGTCCTAACGTCACATCGGATGCGGCCGCGCTTGCATTGAAATCAGGCAATGTCTGTGTGCTGCGTTCCGGCAAAGAGGCATATCGCAGCGCTGCGGCAATTGTGCGTTCCATGCGGCGCGCGCTTTCTGAGATTGGCATGGATGAAAATATGATCAATTTGATCCAAGATACAACCCGCGCCAGTGCGACTGCATTGATGCGCGCAACAGAGTATATCGATCTTTTAATTCCGCGCGGAGGCGCCGGATTGATTCGCGCCTGTGTGGAAAATGCAACCGTTCCTTGCATTCAGACAGGGACCGGAATTTGCCATATTTATGTAGATCAAAGCGCGGATATATCGATGGCGCTGCGAATTGTGGAAAATGCAAAAGTCAGCCGTCCTTCCGTATGTAACGCAGCGGAGGTTTTGCTGGTGCACCGTGCGATTGCGGCGGAATTCTTACCGCAGTTGCAACAGCTGCTGTGTGGGCCGCAGGCATTGCACCCCGTCAAATTGCGCTGCGATCAGGAAGCGGCGGCGGTGCTGCATATGCCTGCTGATCCCGAATTTGACATGGAGTTTTTGGATTATGTGTTGGCGGTTGGCGTGGCGGAGGATGTGCACGCTGCGATAGCGCATATAGCTGCCCATTCTACGCACCACAGCGAGGCAATTATTACCGAAAATGCGGAAAACGCACAGCTTTTTACTGCTGCGGTGGACAGCGCGGCGGTATATGTCAATGCTTCTACTCGGTTTACAGACGGCGGAGAGTTTGGTCTGGGCTGTGAAATGGGAATCTCTACGCAAAAACTGCACGCACGCGGACCGATGGGGTTGCGTGCACTGACAACATATAAGTACGTTATAACCGGAAATGGGCAGATACGGAGGTAACGCTATGAAAATTGGATTCATCGGGTGTGGACATATGGGTGCGGCACTCGCCGCTGCAGCGGCAAAAGGCGAAAAAAAGCCAACTATGCTCTTTGCCAACCGTACTGCCGCAAAAGCCGAGCAGCTGGCAGAGCGGATTGGCGGCAGTGTTTGCGAAAATGAGCAACTGGTGCGGCAAAGTGATTTTGTGTTTTTGGGTGTCAAGCCACAGCAGCTGCCGCAACTGTTGACACAGATGGAACCGGTATTATGTGCCCGTGTGGCGGCGGGAGATGCGCCGGTTCTTGTCAGCATGGCGGCGGGCATTACACTGGATGCACTGTGTGCGCAGCTTGGATGCCGGCTGCCGTGCATTCGTATTATGCCAAATACGCCGGCAGCTGTCGGTGCGGGGGTGCTTTTGTATTGTATGCGGGATGTGACGCCGGCACAGGCGGAGCAGTTTCTTGTTGCCATGGCGCCCGCGGGGCTATTGCTGCCGATGGAAGAAAGCCGCTTTGATGCTGCCAGCGCTATTTCCGGCTGCGGTCCCGCATTTTGTTATATGTTCGCGGATGCGCTTGCTATGGGGGGTGTGCGCTGTGGGCTGCCGTATACCGATGCTTGCCGCCTCGCTGCACAGACTATGCTGGGGGCTGCGCAGATGCTTTTGAGTTCCGGCGAAAGCCCGGATACGCTGAAGATTCAGGTTTGTTCTCCTGCCGGAACAACCATCGAGGGGGTATCTGCCTTGCAACAAGGCGCATTTGCTTATACGGTGCAAAGCGCTGTAACGGCTGCCTGTGCCCGGTCTGCTGCACTGGCAAAGTCAAAGGAAAAATAAAAATGTAACCGCCCTGCTGTATCTGTGCCGTAAGGCAAAAACAGTAGGGCGGTTTTCATTACAATCGGGCAGAACCGTATTCACGATGGATATTCGCTTCCCAGTCTGCTCAATGTGGAGGCGGTGAGAAGAGAATCCATATTTTCTAAAATTAAAATCCGATCAACCGGATACTGTGATAGGCAGTCGGACAAAGACAGCTTATAATAACGTAAATCCAGCAGCACCAAATCAAAATGCCGCGCCAAAAACGGCGCCAGAGCGTGTGCGTAGCTGTCTTTGATTAGCAAAAGCCGCGGGCGTGGCTGTGCGTTTTGGGGTGCTGTGATTGTTGTCAGGGCATAATTTCCGCCGAGAAAGGAGGCATATTGATCCTTCTTTTCCAAAAAAGAGCGGTCATAAAAGCCGGCAAAGGACAAGTTGGTATAGGCGATTTCTGTGCGGAATTGCGCATCCTGCGGGTAGCGAAAATATTCCAGACGATCCGGCTTGACCCACCACATGCCTGCGGCAGACCAGGTGGTGCCATAGAAGGCGTCGGAAGCAGTTTCCCGGGAAAAATCGTGCAATGCGTATGGCTGCATATCCATATGCTGCAGCAGTGCTGCATACGCATAGTAGGCACCGAGAGTTGTCCAGTGATGATCCGTACGGTAGAAAACCTGTTCGTCTGCCGCTGCTGCCATTTTCAACGGCGTCAGTAAATCGCATGAATCCACGGAGCTCTGCGCAAGCGTTTGTTGCAGCTGTGTCCAGGCTGTGCGTGCTGCAGTATCATCAAACAAAGCAGGAAGCTTGGCTGTCATAACATCGATGGAACGCGGGGCGACCGCCAGGGTAACATCGATTTGGGATGCCTGAGAAAAAGCGGAGATTCCATCAAGGTTTTTTGCCAGATTGTCATAGCGCGTGGACGGTTCAGGAAACAAATAACCGTCTGCCGCACACAAAACGTCGTTGCTTTCACCTTTTCCCAACGCCAGTTCTGCAGCGGCATGCACGGCGATGAGCTGTTCGCGCAACGGAAACTGATCCTGACAGAAATGAGCAAAGCTTGCAGCATAGCTTCCGTCTGTTATATTTTGGAGAGAGGAGAGGCTGGGCAGTGTTTGTAAATCGCGATTTTCTTTTTCCGAAAAAGTGTGCTCAGGCAGGGCGAACAAAAGGACGGTACCAACGCCGAGCAGCAACAAAAACAGCACCAATGCTAATAGATTTGTGCGATGTGCGGCTCGGCCGACGGCTTTTTGCGCTTGCTCTGCCAGGGTATTGTAACAGCCTGCGCGGGTGGATGCCGTATGGGGCTGCTCTGGATACCGGCCAGTGGCGGTTTGTTTGGTAGGCTGATCCGTATTCATATGTTTCGGCTCCTTTCCCGCTTAAAAGCGAAAGTACAAAAACGGATTATAGGAGGAGTTTACCAGATAGGCGACGCACAGCACGAGCAGCGCGCCTGTTGCTGCTGCTGTGATTGTTCGTGCGGCGCTGCTGTGCTCCCAAAGGCGCCAAAAGAAACGCTTGGGATACGGTGTGCATGCAAGCATTAAAATTGCCAAAAAGACGAGGTTCTGCAGCAATACAAAGGCATCTGTTCCGCTCCAGAGAGGTGCGCCGGCCGCACCGAACATGATGCGCAGATAGCCAAAGCCCGCTCCCATATCTTCAAAGGTGAACAGCAGCCAGCCGAAATATACGCATACCAACGTATAAATGTGGCAAAGCCAGCCGGGGATTCGTTGCAACAACTTGCCGAAAAAGGCTTTTTCTGCCGCAAGCAGTATGAAATAATACAACCCCCAAAGCAGATAGTTCCACGACGCACCGTGCCAAAAGCCTGTGCAGAGCCAAACAATGAGCAGATTGCGCCAGGTCTTCCATCTGCCACAGCGATTTCCTCCCAGAGGAATATACACATATTCTAAAAACCACGTGGACAGGGAAATGTGCCAGCGGCGCCAGAAATCCGTAATACTCTTAGCAATATAAGGATAGTTGAAGTTTTCCAAAAAGCGAAAACCAAACAGTTTGCCAAGCCCGATTGCCATGTCGCTGTAGCCGGAAAAATCAAAATAAATCTGAAAGAAAAAGAATAAAAGACCAAACCATGCTCCGAATACGGTAATCTGGGCGCTGGCTTGGAAAGATTCCCATATCTGCCCAGCGCTGTTGGCGAGTAAAACTTTTTTGCAAAGCCCTACTACAAAGGTACGTATTCCGGCGGCAAAAAGCGAAACGCTTTCTTTGCGTTGGGTGAGTTGGTCATCTACGTCTCGATACCGCACGATCGGCCCGGCAATTAATTGCGGGAAAAGCGTGACGTAGGTGCCGAAGGCAAACAGATTTTTTTGTGCATTGGTCTGTTGCCGGTACACATCAATGACGTAAGAAAGAGACTGGAACGTATAAAAACTGATGCCGATAGGCAAGGAGAGACCCAGAGGGTGCAACCAGTGCAGAAATGGCAGACGGGCGAGGTTGCTGACAAAAAAGTCGTAGTATTTGAAAAAGCCGAGTAAGCCAAGATTGATGCAGATGGCCAGCAGCATCATTGCTTTTGCGCGGCGGCGATCTGTGCGGATCCATTTTCCGACCAACCAGCCGCAAACATAATCCACGAGAATGGTAAAAATCATCAAAAATATATAGATCGGCTCGCCCCATCCGTAAAACAGCAAACTGAACAGCAGTAGCACCAGGTTGCGTATTTTATGCGGAACAATATAATATACCAGCAGCGTCAGGGGTAAAAAAACAAACAAAAACTCAATACTTGAAAAAACCATGCGTCCTCCCTCGCCGTTGCGGCAGAGCCGCGAATTGCTTTTATTATACACGGGTATCGCTAAAAAAGCAAGCGTTTCCTGGGGCAGAAAAAGAATGCGCAGGAGGGTTTTTCCCGGGAGGGCGCAGTATGATTTGAGCGGGAGAATCAAAAGGAGGAATACCGTGCAAATAGAAGATTTACAGGCAATCCAAGATGAAACAGAGCAAATTCAGGCATTGTACAGAATTTATGATGAGGATAGCCGGCTCAGCTGTTCTCAGGCGGCGCAAGTGGAATTTCTGACGAATACATATTATATCGAGCAATATCTGCAACCGGGTATGCGGATTTTGGATGTAGGCGCGGGCACAGGTGCGTACAGTCTGTATTTTGCCAAAAAGGGGTACGCGGTTTGGGCTGTGGAATTATCGGAGCGGAATTTTACCATCTTTTCGCAAAAGTGTTCGCCGCAGGACGGCATTTGTTTGACACAGGGTAACGCTTTGGATTTGAGCCAGTATGCAGATGCCTTTTTTGATATCGTGCTTGTTTTTGGGCCATTGTATCATTTGCATTGCGAGCAAGACCGGCTGCGCTGTATTGCAGAGGCAAAACGAGTGTGTAAGCCGGGTGGCAAGATCTTTTTTGCCTTTATTACGAATGATATGGTGTTTTTGACCGAATTGAATGCGCGCCCCGATTATTTTACAAAGGGTGCATATAACCGGCAGAACTTTACATTGACAAATTTCCCCTTTGTGTTTCACACCTTGCAGGCAAGCCGTGCGCTGCTGCAGAAAGCCGGAATTTCCGTGATACGGCAGGTGGCCTCTGACGGCGCCAGCGAGCTGCTAGCAGAAAAGATTAACGCTATGCCGGCAGAGGAGTATGCACAGTATTTGCGCTACCATTTTTACATTTGTGAAAAGCCGGAATTTTTGGGGATGACAAATCATCTATTGCTGATCGGAAGTGCGGCAGACCGGGCGGATGATTGACAGCGCCGAGGTTTTTCGATATAATGGGTGCGTACCGCGGGACGGTATGACTGAGCGGAAAGGAAGACCGAAAACAATGCAAGAGCTTTCACAGGAATATTATACGCAGGAGCGAGCCCTGTTTGCAGCAAAGGCACACCGCGTGAGCGATACGATTTTTGCTCAAGGCGAATCGCCGCTCAAGCACGCAGAGGATCTGCAGTTGCAGGGGTGTATGTTTCAATGGAAGTACCCGCTTTGGTATGGGCGAAATATTCAGGCACAGCAGTGTACCTGGGCAGACACTGCGCGTGCGGGTATGTGGTATACGGAGCAGATCGCACTGCAGGATTGTGCGGTGCAGGCGCCAAAGAGCTTTCGGCGGTGTTGCGGCGTTGCTTTGCAAAGGGTGACGTTTGCAGATGCTGCTGAAACCCTTTGGAACTGTGAAAAGATTGACATGACGGATGTTTGTGCCAAAGGGGATTATTTTGCTATGAACAGCCGAGATATTACGGCACAGCGTCTTTGTTTGTATGGGAACTATCCCTTTGACGGCGCGAAAAATGTGCAGCTGCGAAATTGCACACTGTTGAGCAAAGATGCGTTTTGGAACAGCGAAAATGTCACGGTGTATCATTCCCGCATCAGCGGAGAGTACATTGGCTGGAATGCAAAAAATCTCAGATTGGTTGATTGTACCGTGGAAAGCTTACAGGGATTTTGTTATGTAGAAAACTTAGTGCTGGAGAATTGCAGGCTGCTGCATACCAGCCGAGCGTTCGAATATTCGACCGTACAAGCAACACTGCAAGGCGATATTGATGGAATATGGAATCCCGCTGCCGGTAGGATTGAGGTGGATGCAATTGGCTCATTGATGATGGATCCGGCACGGATTGATCCTGCTAAGACGCAGATTGTTTGTCGAAAAGGCACAGAGGAGCAGAACCATGGAATTTGATTTTGACCGTGTAATAAATCGGCGCGGCAGCGGCTCGGAAAAGTGGAATGTTGCACCCACAGAACTGCCTATGTGGGTTGCGGATATGGATTTTCAAACGGCGCCCGCGGTCCAACGCGCCATTGCGCAGCGTGCTGCGCACGGAATTTTCGGATATACCGGCATTACAGACGATTGGTATACAGCCTATCAAAACTGGTGGCAGCAGCGGCACGGATTTTGTATGGAACGCTCTTGGCTGCTCTTTTGTACGGGAGTGGTACCTGCCATTTCTTCCGTGGTGCGTAAGCTGACATCCCCTGCGGAACAGGTGGTGCTTTTGACGCCGGTGTATAATATTTTTTTCAACTGTGTGCGTAACAATGGGCGCGTTCCGCTGCAATGTCCACTGCAGCGGGACCGAAATGGCATGTATTCTATTGATTTTGCACGCTTGACACCGCTTTTGGAGGATCGGCAGACCACGCTGCTTCTGTTGTGCAACCCGCACAATCCCGTGGGAAAGATTTGGGATCGGGAAACGCTTGCCACACTGGGGCGGTTGTGCAGAGAAAATCATGTGATAGTGCTCAGCGATGAAATTCATTGCGACTTAACGGATCCGGGCTGTGCATATGTGCCGTTTGCAAGTGTCTCAGAGGATTGCCTTGTCAACAGTATCACTTGCCTCGCACCGACCAAGGCATTTAATTTGGCGGGTTTGCAAACTGCGGCAGTTTGTATTGCAGATGAAACGCTTCGGCATAAAGTATGGCGAGCATTGAATACCGACGAAGTCGCAGAGCCCAACGCATTTGCCGTAGACGGAGCGGTTGCTGCTTTCACGCAAGGGGGGCCATGGCTGGATGCGTTACGCAAATATCTATATGCAAATAAGTGCCTGGCACGAAGCTTTATTGCAGAGCAAATTCCGCAGCTGGAGGTATCGCCGGCACAGGCAACCTATTTGCTGTGGCTGCACAGTGATGCTTTCGGTGGCGGCGGAGCAGATGCGGCAGCGTATATCCGCGCACAGAGCGGGTTGTATGTTTGTGGGGGAAATCAGTACGGTGCCGGAGGCGAAGATTTTTTACGTATGAACATTGCTTGCCCGCGCAGTCTTTTGCAAGACGGACTCAATAGACTACAAAAGGGAATGCAGGCATACCTGCGTCATAAGCAATCGCCTCAATCAAAAACAGCAGGCGACGAAGCGGTATAACGCAGCAAACAAAGCTGCACCCGTATCAGAAGGATACGGGTGCAGCTTTGTTTGATAGGCAGTGCGCTAAGGCAACTGCCTTTTATTGTGGGGTACAGGTAGAATCCTGCAAGGCTTTTTGCAGAGTGCGCCAGCCAAGCACGGCACATTTGACGCGCGCTGGCATGTGGCAAACATCGCGCAGCACCTCCGCTTCTCCCAATGCGGCGGTTTCATTTGGCTGCGCTTCCCCGCGGATCATTCGCAGAAAATCGTTGGCAAGGGCAAGCGCCTCTTCTTTCTTTTTCCCGACGATCAGATCACACAGAATATCTGCGGAGGCTTGTGAGACAGCGCAGCCTTCGCCGATAAAGGCAGCGTCTGTAATGGAATCTGCTTGTATCTGCAGTAGCA
The DNA here is from genome assembly GCA_034086705.1 of Eubacteriales bacterium. Taxonomy (GTDB): domain Bacteria; phylum Bacillota; class Clostridia; order Oscillospirales; family CAG-272; genus UMGS1225. The sequence continues at coordinate 31,074 of JAXDZV010000004.1, forward strand.
ATCGAATAGAATCACCGCAGGACGGGTTGACGCCGTCCAATACAATGTTTGCTGCCGGCAGAGGATGCTTGTGTGCCGGGTGTAAGTTGTGCTCCATCAGAATTTCATGATAAAAGCTATTCGTTTCCATAGCCCATATACCCCCTTACCGTGCGGAGACTTTGCAGGAAGCGGTCCGCATCGTCGAATGAATTATAAAATGCAAAGCTGACCCGCACACTGGCTGGCAGTGACAAATACGTATGCAGCGGTTGTGCGCAGTGGTGTCCGGCACGCACAGCAACGCCCCGGGAAGCCAGAATTTCCGCAACATCGTGCGGATGCACATCTTTTACCGTGAATGACAGGATGCCGTGATGCGCGGCGGCATTTGCACTGCCCAGCACATGAACGCCGGGAATACGCTGCATTTGCGAAAGCGTATAGGCGCACAGCTCGTCTTCTATACGGCGAATTTCGGGAAATCCTATGCTGCGCACAAACGAAATCGCTGCAGCAAGGCCGGCTGCGCTGGCTACGTCTACTGTGCCGGCTTCAAATTTATGGGGTAACTCGGCAAAGGTTGCGCTCTTCTTTGAAACCGACTCAATCATTTCACCGCCGCGTAAAAACGGCGGCATAGATTCCAGCAGCGCTCGCTTGCCATACAAAACGCCGATGCCCATCGGCCCATATAGCTTGTGTGCGGAAAAAGCAAAAAAGTCAGCATCCAGCGCCCGCACGGAAACGGGTAGGTGCGCCACACTTTGTGCACCGTCAACAACCAGCACTGCACCGAATTGATGCGCAAGATCGGCAATTTGCCGAATGGGATAGCACTGGCCGAATACATTAGAAAGGTGCGTCAGGGCAACGATGCGTGTACGCGCGTCGATCTGTGCGCGAACAGATGCAAGGTCTATAGAGCCGTCCGGTGCGCAGGGAATGTAGCAAAGGCTTGCACCACGCATTTGGCAAACCATTTGCCAGGGCAGCAAATTGGAATGATGCTCTAAAACGGAAACAACAACCCGATCACCCGGTTTGAGCACGGAAAGACCGTAGCTGTAGGCGACAAGATTCAGACTTTCCGTGGTGTTGCGTGTAAAGATGATTTCGCGGCAATCTGTTGCGTCTAAAAACGTGCATACGCTTTGCCGAGCTTGCTCTAATACTCGGGTGGCATGTATGCTCAGCGGATACAGCCCACGCAAGGGGTTGGCATTGGATTGCGCATAAAAATCCGAAATGGCTTCTATAACACAGCGGGGCCGCTGTGCTGTCGCAGCATTGTCAAGATATGCAAGAGTCGGCTGCTGTAAAAGCAGGGGGAAATCTTTTTTATAATTTTGCATCGGGCTCTCCTTCTGGCGGCGCAGCATCTGTCAAGGCAGACAATACCGCTTGCGTAAAAATATCTTCCTGCGCGGCACGGAGCACTTGTTTGATGCCGGCATGGCAAAGTAACTGCAGCGCGACAGCACGCGGAATCCCACGGCTGGCAAAAAAGAGCAGCATTTGCTCATCTGTCGTGCCGACGGTTGCCCCATGACTTCCCTGCACGTTTTCCTCGGCACAAAGCAAAACGGGCACTGTTTTGCTGCAGGCGGAATCACTGAGCAACAAAACCGTTTCATGCTCCGAAGCGGCCGAATCCGTACAGCCCCGCTTGAAATCAATCGTACCGCGAAAGATTTTTTGTGCAGTGCCTGCCAAAGCGCCTGCTGCTTCGATGTTACAGTCGGTTTGCTTGCCGGACTGTATGACGGCAAAATTCATATCCAATGTTTGCGCCGCCGTGTACAAATAGCCGACTTGGGCTGCAAAAGCACTGCGATCGCCTTGCAAAAGGATGTGGGTATCTGTATAAACAGATCCGGCACCCAATAAAACTGTGTACAGCGAAAGGCGGGCGTTTTCCGCACAGCGAGCTGTGAGCGTTTGTACAAGGGAGGCATTACTTGCCGGGGCAAGGAGCTGCAGCACGCGTACGGAAGCGTTTTTTTCCAGAGTCAGAGAAAGGGTGAAACGAAGCGGAGCGCCCGGTGTACAGAAAAAACAAACCGTATGCTGTGTGTCGGGCTGTGCATGCAGCGTATATCGGCGAGTGGCGTAGGGAGGGTCGTTTTTTATTTGTACAGACAGCAACCCAGCCTCTTGCGTGCGCAGGATCCGGCGAAAAACGGGCGCGCTGTCATCCCAAGGCAGCGTTGTCTGGTTGACTTGCAGACGTTGCCAGGTGGGACAGGGCATGCGGTTGACAGTGATGGTTTGTTGCATAGCTCCCTCCTTATCCGATCGCGCCCTGCATTTCCAGGTGGATCAGGTTGTTCATTTCCACGGCGTATTCCAGAGGCAGTTCTTTGCTGACCGGATTGACAAATCCGGTGACAACGGTGGCTCTCGCTTCCTCTTCCCGCAGTCCGCGGCTCATCAAATAAAATACTGTTTGTGCGGGGATACTGCCGATTTTTGCTTCATGACCGACAGCGGCGTCTGCAGAGCGGATATCCAACACGGGAAGCGTGTCCGAGCGGGAGCGGTCATCCAGCATCAGCGACTGGCAGTTTACGGTGGACCTTGCAGCCTGCGCCTGTGCTGCAACTTCCACGCTGCTGCGAAACGTGCTGACACCTCCGTCTTTGCTGATAGAACGGGCGTTGAGCACGGAGCAGGTATGCTTGCCCAAGTGTTTTACCTGTGCACCTGTGTCTAGGGTCTGTCCGTTGCCGGCAAAGGTGACACCGGTATATTCCATACGGGCGCGGTCACCGCGCAGAATGCTCATAGGATATAAACACCCCACATGAGACCCAAAAGAGCCGCTGATCCATTCAATCACACCGTCTTGCTCGACCAGGGCGCGCTTTGTGTTCAGATTATACATGTTTTTTGACCAGTTTTCGATGGTAGAATAGCGCAGGTGCGCGCCTTTGCCGACATACAGTTCCACGCAGCCAGCATGCAAATTAGCCACGTTATATTTCGGTGCGGAGCACCCCTCAATAAAGTGCAGCGAGGCATTCTGCTCCAAGATGATCAGGGTATGTTCAAATTGCCCGGCACCTTTGGCATTGAGTCGGAAATAAGATTGCAACGGAATCTGCAAACGAACTCCTTTGGGGACATAGACAAAAGACCCACCCGACCAGACAGCACCGTGCAGAGCGGCAAATTTATGATCTTGCGGAGGGACCAGCCTCATAAAATGCGAGCGAACCAGCTCTGCATACGGCCCGTGTAGTGCACTTTCCATATCCGTATATATAACGCCTTGCGCCGCTGCCTCTTCTTTGATATTGTGGTAGACCAGTTCAGAATCATATTGTGCACCGACGCCGGCAAGGGAAGCCTGCTCCGCCTGCGGAATGCCAAGGCGGGTAAATGTATCTTTAATGTCCTGCGGGACGGCTTGCCAAGTGTTTTTCATTGCACTTGCAGGGCGGACATAAGAGCAAATCCTCTCCATATGCAGGCCCCGCAGGGAAGGCCCCCAGGCAGGTAGCGGCATGGATTGATACAGCTTCAATGCATGTAGGCGAAATGCACGCATCCAGTCCGGATCGTTTTTTTCGCGGGATATCTCTTCCACAATTTCTGGCGTCAACCCTTCTTGTGCACGAAAGGCGGCGTGCTCTTTGTCGCGGATATCATAAATACTGCGGTCTGGGGCATTGATTTTGATTTTTTGTGTCATTTTTCATGCCTCGCTTGGTAGAGCATTTGTTGCGGCTGCAAAGCCATGCGCGTTGATTCGGTCGACCAGGGAAGCGTCTCCGCGCTGTACAATGACGCCGTTTTCCATAACATGCGCACAGGTAATATCAAGTGCTTGCAAAATCCTGGTTGCATGCGTAATGATTAGCAAAGAGCCGTGGGTATTTGCACGGAAAAGCCGAATTCCCTCAGAAACAGTGCGAACGGCATCTACATCCAGCCCGGAGTCTGTTTCGTCTAAAATAGCCAACTTGGGCGCAAGCATAAGCAACTGCAATATCTCTGCTTTCTTTTTTTCACCGCCGGAAAACCCGACGTTTAATTCCCGCTCGGCGTAAGAGAAATCCATTTGTAAAAGTGCCATGGTTTGTTGCAGCTTTTCTTTGAAGTCCCGCAGGCGCATCCGCTCGCCCGTTTTTTGCGCGAGTGCAGTATGTAAAAAAGTGCTCAGTGTGACTCCGGGAATTGCCGGGGGATCCTGAAAAGAGAGAAACAGGCCACGTTGTGCCCGCTGATGAACGGGAAGCTTTGTAATATCTTCGCCCGCAAAACGAATGGTGCCGGCGGTTATGGCATAGGCGGGATCTCCCAGCAGGGCGTGACCGAGTGTAGATTTTCCCGTGCCGTTCGGCCCCATAAGCACGTGTGTTTCGTCGCAGCCGATTGTCAAATCAACACCGCGCAAAATTTCTTTTTCGCCGGCGCTGACATGCAGGCCGCTGACGGACAGCAAAGGTGTATGATCCATTAGAGTATGTCTCCTTTTTTGTAAGTATCATTTTTTTCAGGCAGGGAAGAGGAAAGAAGAAGTTGCGCAAGGGTATATTTCTCTAAATAATCGTCGATTTGTGCGGCGAGCCCCTGCCAGAAAGTGTGGGTTTCACATAGGCAATTGCGGTTGCACGCAGGTTCTTTTGCTGCAAAGCAACAAACCGTTGTCAGCGGGCCCTGTGCTGCGCGCAGAATTTCTCCTGCGGTATATGCCGACGCCGGGCGCAGAAGACAGTATCCGCCGTCTTTGCCTGCTGAACTTTGCACCAAAGATGCTTTGCACAGTGATGTCATGATGCTTTCCAGATATTTGCGAGAGAGGTTCTGCCGTTCTGCCAGTGTGCGCAGGGAGACAGTAACTCCCGCCGGTTGCCGTGCAAGCTCCAGCATGATGCGCAGCGCGTAGCTGCCTTTTGAGGAAATGAGCATCTCACGTTGCCTCCGATTGTAACCTATATTATCGGTAGGTATTATACCATAAATTCCTACATTGTCAATAGGAATTCGAAAAGAAATCTCTGCAAATTTTTGGATGTCCGACCGATGCTGCGCAAAAAGGCAGCCGCGGGTAGGGGCGCCCGGCATACCAGGATGGCGGGCGTTTGTATAGACAAAAAACACGCTTTATTGCAGCGTGTCCGTAAGGCGTATTGCACCGTGGTTCCCAAAGCAGCAGAAAACCGCAGGGAGCTAATCATACCGGTGATGACAAAGCGAAGCGGAATGCCGAAACCCAAATGAAACGGATGTAAAGCGGGGGGGGCGAGTATGACGCCGCGGCTGTGATCGTCTCCGGCTCCGTCACAACGGACGGCGTGGGCGACTATACCGGCGCCCTGACCATCACCGGCCCCGAATGGACGCTCTGGCATCTGCTCAGCGAGGGCGCGTTCGTGCAGCAGGTGGACGCCGGCGCGGACGGCTGGACGGTGGACGATACGGTCTGGGGACTGCTCATGACGCAGGCCGCCGAGCTGGCGGACGATGCGGCGGCGGGCTATGCCGTCTATGTCGTGCCCGCGTCCATCGACGAGTTCGGAAACTATTACATCGACTGGAAGAATCTGGAGACGGCGGATATGTGCTTCACCAACACCTACACCGCCCATGCCTATGCGCTGAACCACGGCGCGGACGGCCACTGGGACGAGTGTGACTGCGGCGACAAGAAGAATGAGGAACCGCACGAGTTTGGCGACTGGAAGGTGACCAAAGAAGCCGCCGAGACCGCCGTGGGCGAGAAGGAACACACCTGCACGGTCTGCGGCTATGCCGAGAAGGCGGAGATCGCCGAGCTGCCCGCCACGACGGACTCGACGAAACCCGACACGAAACCCGATATGAAGCCCGGCACAGACACCCCGGCGACCGGCGACAACAGCCATATGGCCTTGTGGATTGCACTTCTCTTTATAGCGGAGCAGGCGTAATCGGAACAACGGTTTACGGTAAGAAGAAAAGAGCGAAATAAACTCATATAAGTGTGCTTAAAACACTTACAAAAGTCCCTCCTGTCAGGAATTTCACTGACAGGAGGGATTTCTTTCTGCTCTCAAATGGGGCAGCCCCAAAGGATGTATAAGGGAAAATACATAAGGTTTGAGAATTAC
>JAXDZV010000058.1:0-9397 GCA_034086705.1 Eubacteriales bacterium
GTAACACCTACAACGGAATCAAGCCGATACTCAATTTCTCCGTTGCAATCCGTCTTTCATTGTGCTATACTGTGGTAATAGGGAGAACAACGCAATCTGCGTCAGGAGGCTTGAAATGCTTTTGGCAGTCGATATTGGGAATGCAAGCATTGATTTTGGATTATTTGAAAACGATACGCTCTGCTGGACGGCAAAAACCACTGCAAATCCGCAGCGAACAGCGGATGACTATGCGTTGTCTTTTCTGTCTGTATTTGCGCGACACAACACAACCGTGCAAAGCGTACGTGGTATCGTGCTTTGCAGCGTTGTACCGGCACTGACGCAAACATTGATGCAAACGCTGCAAACACTGTTTTCCGCCGAGCCTTATCGAATCCGTCCTGGTATACGAACCGGGATGAATCTTCGTATTGATCTGCAAACCCAAATCGGTGCCGATTTGGTCGCGCAGGCAGTCGCAGCTACACACATGTTTACCGCGCCGCTGGCCGTTGTCGATTGCGGAACTGCAACCGCAATAACCGTAGTAGATACAGATTACGCCGTTGCCGGCGTGATCCTGTGTCCCGGATTGCGGCTTGCAGCCGATGCACTGTTTACCGGTGCGGCTGCTCTTTCCCCCGTACCGCTGCAGCCGCCACAGCAACTGATTGGTAAAAACACGGAAGATTCCCTGCAAGCCGGTCTTTTGATCGGGCACGCTGCCATGGTAGATGGGTTGTTAGGTAAAATTGCAGCGCAGCTTTCCCTGCAAACCCTTACCGCTGTTTTAACAGGCGGTTTGGCGCCGTTGTTACAACCATACTGCACCACGCCGATGCACCATGTGCCACATCTGACACTGCAGGGGCTGCGCCTTTTGTACGAGCGCCGGAACGTACCACGACGCGAAAGGCAGACCAGATCGCACTAAAGACGCATTCACCCTGTCCATATCTATCGATATGATGCCGCTTGCGGCTTCATATAAATACTCTTTTGCATTGCATCCCGTCATGCGGGAGCAAGAGCGGAAAGGAATGAATTATGCAAAACATCCCCAGAACCCAAACGAAAAACAGCGAACGGATTCGCAAGACGGTACTTTTGGCCGTACTTATCGCAATCATGCTGCTTTTCTCCTTCACACCGATCGGCTATCTCAAGGTCGGTGCAATCGAAATCACGTTTATGTGTATCCCAGTTGCCGTCGGTGCGATTTTGTTGGGCCCGGCCTGCGGCGCGTTGCTTGGCGCAGTCTTCGGCGTCACGAGCTTCGTGCAGTGCTTTGGCCTGTCCGCCTTTGGTACTTTTTTGTTCTCCGTGCAACCGGTATATACCGCATTGGTCTGCATTCTACCCCGTATTTTGTGCGGCTATCTGACCGGGCTGATTTTTCGTGCGGTTGCAAAGCACGACAAAACCAAAACACTCTGCTATTTTGCAGCCAGCCTGGCAACGCCGCTGCTAAATACGTTGCTGTTTATGGGGGCCCTGTTGCTCTGCTTTTGGCACATGGATTTGTTTACAGCTAAAATGGCAGAGTGGGGACTACCAACCGGCGGTGTTTTCATCTTTTTGATAAGTTTTATCGGGATAAATGGCGCGATAGAAGCCGCTGTCAACTTCTTGGCCGGAGGCGCGGTTGCAAAAGCCGTTGGCAGCTTACAGCGCCGACGCGCATAACCGAAAGAATTTTTGTCCATCAAACAAGAAAGGAAGCTGTGAGATAACAGCTTCCTTTTTATCTGTTTTACTGCTTATTCAACCTGCGGCGAATTCGATTCAAATGTCGCTCAAACTCGCCGCTGTCTAAAAGCTGCGCAAACACATGCTGCGTCAGAGCAGATACCGGGCAAGACAAGAAGGCAATGCGTGCACGCGCCGGCTGCAGAGCCTGCGGCACAATCATATATCCGATTCTGGCGCCCGGTGAAACGGTTTTTGTAAAAGTATTTACATAGATCACCCGCTCCCCCGCATCCGCCTCGTACAGTGTCTGCATCGGCCGCCGTGCCCGGTAAAATTCCGAGCCGAAATCGTCCTCGATCAAATATGCGTCCCTCGCGTGGGCAAAAGCAAGATACTCCTGCCGCTTTTCCGACGTTGCTGTGATACCGCTTGGAAAGCTGTGATACGGCGTGACATGCAAAACCTCTGCGTCGCTGCCTGCCAACGCATCACTGCGGATTCCGTCTATTCCGAGCGGCAACAACGTTGGCGTAATCCCATGCATATGGTAAACACTTTGTATTTTTTCATAGCAAGGATCCTCCACGGCATATCGCCGCTCCGTACCAAGCATAAAAATCACAAGCGAATACAAATATTCTGCGCCGCTGCCAACAATAATCTGCTCCGCGTTCACACGGATGCCGCGCGCACGATGCAAATACCGCGCAATGGCCTCTCGGAGCCACCGAAGTCCGGCATTTTCCGTTTTCCCCAAAATCCCCGCACCTTGCTCACTCAGAACGCGGCGCACCGTTTTCACATATGCCCCGATTGGATAACTATCCGGCATCGGCAGTGGCGCGGGGGCATGCCGAATTTGTTGCACCGCATGCGTAAGGGGAAAGCTTTGCTGTGCCTGCCAGCAAGCAAAATAACCGCGCCGCTGCCGTGCAAGCAAATACCCCTCTTCTTCCAGCAAACGCAGCGCATGCTCTACCGTACTCAGGCTAACGCCATACCGTTCTGCCGTTACCCGCTTAGACGGCAATCGGCTGCCGTAAGCAATTGCGCCGCTTTCAATTTGCCCGCGAAGGATTTGATACAGGCGAACATACTGCGGCTTGTTTTTTTCTTTCGTTTTCATCTGGTCTTATTTTTTTCTCCGTTTTTGACCATTTTATTCATACCAAATACATGCTATAGTATATGCAAAACGTAAAAAGAAAGCAAGGTGTTTTTGATGCATACAAACACAGAAAAGAAAAAATTAGTAACGCCTCGTTGGATTGCTGTCACGGCCTGTCTGCTGGCAGCCAATGCAGCAGCCAGCTCCTTCAGCATTCCCGTTCCTGGTGGGCATTTTTATTTATGCGACGTTGTGATCTGCACTGCGGCGCTGTTGTTGGATCCGGTTTCCGCTTTCTTTGTCGGCGGTGTCGGCTCTTTCTTGGGGGATTTGCTCTTTTACCCCACGCCGATGTTCGTTTCTTTGGTAACACATGGATTGCAAGCCGTCGTCATTTCACTTTGCAGTCGCCATCTGTTTCGCAATCGTCCGGTTTTCGGCGGATTGATAGGCGTTATTTTGGGGTCTTTTCTCATGGTTGCCGGTTATACAATCGGCCGTGCGTTTATTTACGCCACACCAGCTTATGCCATTGTGAAGCTGCCGTTTGAATTTTTGCAGGCGGGAGTCGGTGCGGTAGCAGGCATGCTTTTATGCTATCGTTACCGCCTACGCGAGTGGATGCAGCGTTTCCTCAGCGGCGCCAAACGCACACACACCTGAGCAGCTCCGCTGCCGATATCAAAAAGGGATTCCCTCCGGAATACATGCTACGTAAAAACGCATTCTCCGCATGCAATATGCACACGGAGAATGCGTTTATTTTTCACAAAATGTCAATATTATGCCTCTTATTGTCCGGAAAAAGCTTCACCGTCGCTCGGCACACGCCGGGTTGCCGGTATAGATTCACGCGCAACTATAAGCTATGCCGTTTGCGCAAAGGTCCTTCGAGGCAATTTCCGCTACGTCCGGCGCATATCTGTGCATCTGTCTGCAGCCCCCTTGTATATCATCGGAAATCTGCATATCCTCCTGGAGCGTACATACCGTCACAGATGAAAGATTTTCCCTGTTTTGAAAAATTCAGGCCGACGATGCGTCTTATTTCATCGCAGCACTGCACCGTAGAATCTGTTCAGGGCAAAACCGTAATTCTACCGTTGCCAAAGATGCTCTCGTAAGGGCTGTTTTCTGCCGTAATCGTCGGCAGACCGGTTTGCGTATCCTGCGGGAATGTCCGGACATATTCCGCTAAAACCATATAATCCTGCGCAACGTAATCCACAATATTGACCGCATCTTGGAACATGGCAAACCCATCTCCCATATCCCGCAACGTATAATTGTATCCGGCCAGTTGATAGGTCTTTGTCAAATCCAGCGGTTCATATATCCCCGTCCGGCGATTTTTTATCTGCACATCAAATACCCGGTACTCTCCGCTCGGCCCGCCGATCCAAACACCTTTCTCATCTGCCTGTGTTGTATTCGGAATTTGCGTATTCACCGAATACCGCAACCCACTGACCTGTAAAAATCCGCCGCTTTCTTGCTGCGCAGCGAATCTTGCACCCCATTCCAATGCATCCAAAAGCTGCTGCCCGGTTACCTGCTGCAAGCAAGCAACATTGCCAAAGGGGTGTATTTCCTGCATACTCCGATAGCTCAGTGCTCCGGAGAGTGCCTTGTTGCGCACGCCGCCGCCATTCATCACTGCAACATCCACCGCATAGTCCCGCACATCAAAGAAGTGATACAGCGCATCCGCAGCAAAATCGCCCGAATTCGTCTCACCGATACGCACCAGTCGCTTCCCGTCCATATAGTTGTCCAGCGTAATCTCTGCATAGCCGATTTCTTCGCCCAATGCCTCATCGACCTCTGCGCACCATTTTGCCAGCAGTTCTGTCACCACTGGGTTTGCCGCTCGATGATATCCGTTGATAGCCTCGGCATCCATCGTCTCTGCACTGCAAAGGCTTGCAGTAATTCTGCCGTTGGAATGGAAGGCCAGCGTTCCGATCGCATCAAAATAGCTGCCGCTCTGCGTCAACAGCACGCGCTGGCCCTGGCGGTCTTCCACGTACTGCTGCTCTATCGTCGAATGCGAATGCCCATCAATGAAGGCATCCAGGCCCGTCGTATTCTGAATGACATCTTTCGATCTCCACGGCGCAGAAGAGGGATCCACCCCAAGATGCCCAAGTGCGATGACATAATCAGCTTCTTCCGCCGCTGCGTCTACCGCACCCTGCACCGCTTGATACAGGTCTGTACCGTCCGTACCGCCTGCAATTCCGTAAATATACGCGCCGCTTTCATCCTGAAAATACTTCGGAGTAGAAGAGGTAAAAGATTCTGGCGTAGTAATGCCGACCAGCGCAACCTTCTTTTCCCCCATTTCAAATACACAATACGGCTTCAGCACATTCTCGCCGCGCACGCCGTTCTGCTCATGATAAAAGTTTGTGCTGAGGTATGTATATTCCGCGCTTTGGATTAGTTCCAGTAGACGGTCCATCCCATAGTCAAACTCGTGGTTGCCAAGCGTTGCAGCATCATAGCCCGCAGCATTCATCAGGGCAACTATGCTTTGTCCGCGATCCATAGAACCATATGCCGTCCCTTGTATATGGTCCCCTGCGTCTACCAACAATGTCGGAATTCCCATATCACTGATCACGTTTTTCATACCGTTGACAGTTACGTAGCTCAGTGTTTGATCCAAATACGTATGTACATCGTTGGTATACAGCACCATTCCCACGATTTCTCCGATAACGTTTTTCATGTACCGCATCAGCGTAGAAGAAAGTTCGCTGCGCTTTGCATCATCCCGGGGATACAGCCGCATTGTCTGTTCCACAGGCGCACCGCTGATAATACCGGCTCCAACACTCCAGCGCATCGCCTCAACAGCATATGCACGGATGGCTTCATGGTCTGCATACGTGTGCAAATCCGCCGTGCAAGACATATCGCAGCCATCCAACTGTGCATAGCGATACAAAAACGCGACGAGCTGCTCTCGCGTCACCGCTTCTCCCACTCCGAAAAAGGTCTCACTGATACCGTATACGATGCCGTTTTGCTCACCCCAGCAAATCGCATCCGTGTACCATTTTCCCGCAGCAACATCCGTAAAAGCGCTGAATGGTTCATTTTGTTGCACAGCGGGTCGCCCTGCGATGCGATACAGTACGGACACCACCATTTCCCGCGTCACGGAGCCCTGCGGATCAAACTCGCTCTCCGAGACGCCGACCATCAGCCCGTTTTCATAGCAATAACCGACCGATTCCGCAAACCATGCGCTGCTCGGTACATCGCGAAAGCCTGCCTCTGTTTGCTCTGCTGCCGATACCGGTATCACGCAAAGCATCAAAATGCAAGCCAGAAAACAGGCAAGCATTCTTTGGAAATTCGTCTGTTTCATACCTTTCTTTTCTCCTTTTTCGTAATTTGGAAGGCAGTGAACCTATCCTGTGTTCAGTATAACAAAATACCAAGCAATTGTGCAAGCGATTTTCTGAAATGACCATGGAGAAACACAGCTTCGTTTTTTGTGATGTTTGCATAAAGCACCTTCCGGTTTTCGGCAAAAAAGTTGCGCCGTATCCTGCATCGGATACGGCGCACCTGTATCTGTTCGATGCACCAACAACCCTCAACCGCGTTCTCCGGCGGTAAAATGCGGAGAACCCCAAACAAGCCCGCATGCCTTCCTGTGCGGCTGCCATCTCGGTTCACGCTCCTAAAAATGCGCGCAAGCGCGGCGTCATCCCATCTGTGAAGACAAACGAAGGCGGTCCCTGCAGTGCCACAGTGCCTGCGTCCATAAAAATTACACGGTCGGAAACTTCCCGTGCAAATGCAATTTCATGCGTAACAACCACCATGGTCATCCGCGCACGTGCCAGGTCCTTCATCACCGCCAAAACCTCCTTGGTCAGTTCCGGATCCAGCGCGGAGGTCGGTTCGTCAAAAAGTAAAAGCTCCGGTTGCATCATCAGGGCTCGCGCAATCGCAACACGCTGCTTCTGCCCTCCGGACAGGGAAGCGGGCATTTGATCCCATTTTTCTCCAAGGCCGACTCGCTCCAGCAGTTCCTTTGCACGCGCCGTTATCTCCTCCCGGCTGCCGCACTTTGCACAGATTGGCGCATAAGTCAGGTTTTTTCCAACGCTCATATGCGGAAATAAATTAAAATGCTGAAAAACCATTCCCATTTTAGAAAATGCCGCGCTCCGCTGCTGCTGGGATGCCGGTTTCCCGGCTTGCAACACATAGGTGCCGTCCACAGAAATATCTCCGTCGTCTGCCTGCTCCAGCCCGATCAAAATTCGCAGCAGCGTGGATTTGCCACTGCCGGAGGAACCGATAATAGAGACAATCTCTCCCTTTTCCACCGTCAAATCTACGCCGCAAAGCACTTGCTTGCCGTCAAATGCTTTCTGAATGCCTTTTGCCTGTACCATCATAACCCCTCTCAGAATTTGAACTTCTTTTCCAATGCAGAAAAGCCGCGCGTTAGCACCATAGTCATCAACAAATAAAATATCGCCGCCACCACAAAAGGTACAATGCTTGCCGTTGCATTCACCCGCGCGTTTGCCAGCTTCATCAAATCCGGTATGGACAAAACAGAGCCAAGTGCCGTATCCTTCACCAAGGTAATTACCTCATTGGAAACAGCCGGCAGCGTTACTTTACACATTTGCGGTACCGCAATCGTTAATTTTGTACGCAACTTTCCCAGTCGGAGCACTGTTGCCGCCTCATATTGTCCCCGATCCACCGCCAAAAGTCCGCCACGGAAAATTTCGCAAAAGTATGCGGCATAATTCAGCACAAAAGCAACGCAGGCAGCCGGAAAGCGGTTCATCCTCAGATAGGTACCGATCCACGGCAGCACCGGCAACCCGAAGTAAACAAAAAACAGCTGTAGCATCAACGGGGTTCCGCGCATCAGCGCAACATAGCCACGGATTATGCCTTTGCACATACCGCGCTCCCGGCTGGCGCCGAATGCAAGCAGCAGCCCCAGCGGCAATGACAACACCAATGTGATTGCAAACAGCCCCAATGTGTATTGCAACCCCGGCAACAAAATACGTATAGTCTGCCAAAGTGAAGAAATATTCATGCTGCGCCTATCTCTCTTTCCCGCGTACGTGCGTGTCTTTCTTTTGTTTCGCGCTGCGAAAAGAGCGCGGGAAAGCCCCGCGCTCTTTTTGCGGTTGTTTTATTTACTGTTCCGTCTGTGCGGAAAGGATGTATTCGATAAAGGTCTTGTCTCCGACCAATGCATCGATCCGTGCTGCCTTCAAATCCAAATATGCAGCGTAGAACGTTTCATACGTCTGCAAATCGGAAAACTTTTCCGTGTAGCCGCTCTGCGTCATCGCTTCCAGCGCAGCGCTGCCGTCCTGTGTGCCAACGCGCTTTCCTTCCAAATCTGCGATGGTGGCAATACCGCTGTCGTTTGCCGTCAAAACAATCTGCGCGTTCGCCAAATACGGCTTAGAGAGTGTATATGCTTCTTTGCGATCCTCATTGACGGAAAGCCCGTTCCAAATGCAATCGATATTCTTTGTTTTCAGTTCTGTATCCTTCGCGCTCCATGCGATCGGCTGGAAAACAACCGTTACACCCAACTTGCCCTCAATCGCCTTTGCCAATGCAATATCAATGCCGGTCAGCTCGCCGTTATCATCCAAAAAGCCCATCGGCGGATACTCGTTGTCTAAACCGATAATCAGCGTGCCCTTTTGCTGAACATATGCAAAAGAGCCATCCCCACCGGCTGCATCTGCGTCACTTGCATACTCGTTGTCGCGCAATAACACATCTGAGCCAAACCATTCTGTACTGATTTTCGCAGCGGTCCCGTCTGCCAGAATTTCATCCAATGCCGCCTGCACCGCACGGCAAAGGTCCACATCGCCCTTGCGGAAAGCAATGGCATACTCTTCGTCACCGAAATTATAGGAAGTACTCGGTTCTCCCTGCAAAATCACATATTCCTTTGTTTTTTGCGTATCCTGAGTCGTATCGCCACTGCCTTGCTCGTTTGTTTTTTTGCAGCCCGCAACGGCAACGCTGCATAGCAACGCAGCAAAGAGCAGGCAAAGCCCGCGCATTTTCATCTTTTTCATAGTCTTCTCTCTCTTTCTCTTTTTACTGTTATTTTAGAATGCTTTGCCATTTTACCACTTTATCACACTAAAGTCAATCCCTTTTTTGCTTTTTTATAAAATTTTTAAACAATGGTCAATGCTGAACGACTGAAAATCGAAAAAGAAAGAGTTTAGCAAAGGATTCAGATGGCCTAAAGAGAAAGGACAAAGCCCCAAATAAACAAGCCCCGGGATGATACGGCAGTGGTCTGCGACTTTCGGTGTCTTTGGTTTGGTGATTTCCAACCAACACTGCCATCGAAATAGTATTTGCTTTGCACAGATATCGTTTCCTCTGCCTCTGCAAATCGTTGAAAGAATATAAACTTCCTTTTTCTTCAATATAATCTTCTACCGCAGAAATCTTATCAGATGATAAATAAACTTTGTTTCCAACAGTAGATAAAAAGGCATCTGCTCCATCTTCGAGATATCTTGGAATCCAATCGTCGATTATAGACTTTCCATTTTTATAATGAATACCATACTTATT
>JAXDZV010000090.1:0-29847 GCA_034086705.1 Eubacteriales bacterium
GCAATCGTCCGAAACGATACCGTGTCAAATCTATACGAGAAGCTCTATGAGGACAACGCCACCGGTAAGGTAAGCGATGAATGGTTTATGCAGTTGTCCCACAAGTACGAGGTAGAACGACTGGAACTGAAGGCCAAGATAAAAACTCTCCGTCAAAAGCTTTCCGAATGCGGACAATGTGAAAGAGAACGTGAAACCTTTACCTCAGCAATCCGCAGGTTCATGAGAATGGACTCCCTGACCGCACCGCTTCTCAGGGAACTTATAGACCACATTGATGTGTTTGAAACAGAAGGCACCGGCAAAAGCAGAACCCAGAGAATTGTTGTCTATTATCGCTTTGTAGGGTATGTGGAAATCCCCGAGGTATCTCAAAGGACTCGCATCAAAGCAGACACCCGCAAAGGCGTTGCCGTGGAGTATCTTACCGAGCCGCTACCGGCATAGCAAAAGAGCAGGCAAACCGCCTGCTCCGTAAATAAAACCGTATCAAGACAAAAAAATCGAGTATTCATAAGTGAAATCCCTTATGAATACTCGATATGGTGCCGCAAGGCAATCCAAATCCGAACCATTTTCATTTGTTGCGGTTTGTACATCGGAAAAAGTGATGGTTCTGGTGCCGTCCTTAAAGTTAAAGGTCAGCAGCAGCTTATCATCATACAAGAAGACGGCATTGACAAATGTATCAACCAGCATTTGTTTATGGGCTTCTTTGGTAACATCCAGCTTGCGGAACTTGTGCAGCCAGAATGTCATAAACTCTGCGGAGATTTTAGGTTTCTCCATTCTTTAGTCAATTCTATAGGCTAAATGTTCACACTACAGAAACAATATATCTGTTTGCTGCCCTTGTAATTAGCTGGCCGCTCTGCTATAATGTTAGACAAACTTGAATTTGACAAGGAGGTACATCTATTATGAAAAAATTGATAGCATTGGTTTTATTATTGCTTTGTGTGTTGGGCGTAGTTGGTTGCATGAGTAAAACATACGAATTGCCTCACGACCAATTCTGTTATTCGGTAGATGGTGCTCAAGCCTACGAATTGGACAGTGCTGACAAGCAGTATTTAATTGACCTTTTGAACAGTGCTTCTTGGGTAAATGAGCTCTCACTCTGTGATAGCGACTTTGTGTTCTACACACAAAAACAAGAAGTTAGATACCACTCCGAATGCGGAACATTTACCGATTATACAAACAAAAAGAGCACGACTGTTTCAGAAGAACAGCGTGCCGCTATCAATGCAATGTTAGGCATCAATTGACTTGCCTATTCCAATATGTCGAACAGTTTAAGACCTGGGCTGCGGCCTGGGTCTTCTTTTTTGTTGTAGGGAGTTTCGATTCACTCACTTTTGAAAAAGGATGAGTGCGCCAATATAGACGGGCAAGGCCCATCTTGCATATTGGATTCGAAGAATCGAAACACGAACGATGGACAGCAAAAAAGCCGACTTAGAAAAGTACAAGCGCAGCGAAGCGGGAAAAAGCAAATGATAATGCAGCTTTTGCTGGGCGCAATGAAAATTGCGGACAGCTATCGCAACGGCAAGATTGACACTTTTTGAATCGGTTGCCCGTTAAAACAAATGAAATGCAGCTTTAACTGGGCGAAAGACCAGGGTTAGGCATCGCCTAGGGTGGCAGACCCCAATGAGATTGGGTAAGGCATCGCCTTATCTCTTGAAATAAACAAATAATCCGAACCCATTTCCCACGGGGAAAATCTGGTTCGGATTATATTGCTTTGGTGCCGGTGGTGGGACTCGAACCCACACGAGTGATTAGCTCAACGGATTTTGAGTCCGTCACGTCTGCCAATTCCATCACACCGGCTTATAGGCTGTACAGTAAAAACGCACGCATGTGCGCGGCCAGACCAACACCGACCTTAAAAACTACGCTAAAAAGTATAACACAGATTTATGGAAAAAGCAAGCATTTTCTGAAATTTTAATATAAAAATTTTTAGTACAACTTAATGTTTGTAGAGAAAGGCGCGCATGGATGAAAATAAGGCATCTTCACCGGATGTGGCGAGTAGTTGTAAAAACGCCTCAAGCTGATGGGCTGTATCGGCATGCATGCGTATTCGATCACGTCGAGAGAGATAGTAGCATAAAGGGCTGTCATTTTTATAGGAACTGCCGAGATAAGTTTTGCTAGCAGCAATGCGGTCACAAACCATTTCAACTAAGTAAGCGGGTGGCATCGGGACAGGAGAAAGCCCAGGTTGTCCCGGGACATAATCCATCCAGTATTCAAAATGATGACGATTTCTGCCCTTATGGTGCAGCCAGGCAGCAGAATAGCTGTTGGCACGTCGTGCATCTTCATTGGGAGAGTGGGAGCCATCCGTATAAAATCGGGCGCCTTCCCAAAATTCTGTGGGAGAGAATTTTGAGAGATCGTGCACAAGCCCCTGCCGCAAAATGCCTGCTCGTATGCAAAAACGCAAGACAGCATGCCTGTGACGACAAATGGTGCTGAAATGACGGAGTGGATGCATTTTTAGGGTCTCCTTGTTTTTTGTTTTGTTTCGGTTGGCTGTGTGAAATATGTGGAGGCGTGTGCGCGCAACGCACGTTCCAGTTCGCGGCGATATAGTAGAGTAAGGGTTGTATTGGTTTGAGAGATAATTTCAATCACAGCGGTTGTTCCGCCGCCGGCACGCAGATCTTTGATCGACCAGCGGTGAATGCGATTCCATGCGATATTGCGTGTACGGAAAAACTGGCGGTAAGAAATGCCGTTTGCATCGATTTTGACAGTGGCATAACTCTGAAGCGTAAAGAATAAGGCAATCAGAAAGACTGCACCGGCAATGCAGATATCCGTAACCCGTTGTAAGAAGATGCTGACTGCAACATAGACAAACGCCAATACAGCAAAAGCAGTTAAAAAAAATCTGCTGCGATTGCTGCTTTGTTCATAGTATTTCATGATTGGACTCTCCCATGTCTGTGCATATGGAATAATATTTGATAGCGGAATATATTACTCATGCGGCACTCCGTGTATGGGGGCATGCGGATGTCGTTTTTTAAGCGGCACATAATCGCGGCGCTCTTGCACATTTTTGTATGCGGGACGGATAATTTTTCCGCCGTTGATTAGCTCCTCCATGCGGTGCGCAGACCAGCCGACAACACGCGCCGTAGCAAAAAGAGGTGTAAATAGCTCTAAAGGTAGCCCAAGCATACTGTATACAAAACCACTGTAAAAATCGACATTGGCGCTTACGCCTTTATAAATATTACGCTGTTGTGCAATTAGTTCCGATGCAATTCGCTCTACATTTGTATAGAGACGATATTCCGCCTGACGACCTTTTTCCTCGGAAAGTTTTTTGACAAAACGTTTAAAGATCTGCGCGCGCGGATCTGAAAGAGAATAAATTGCATGCCCCATTCCATAAACAAGGCCGGTATGGTCAAAGGCTTCTTTGTGTAAAATTTTATCAATATAAGCGCGCAACTGTGCTTCATTATCCCAATCACGCACATTCAGCTTTATATCTTCAAACATTTTAACTACCATGATATTGGCACCGCCGTGCTTAGGCCCTTTGAGAGAACCAAGCGAGGCAACCATGGTTGAATAAGTGTCTGAGCCGGAAGAGGTAACCACATGAGTGGTAAAAGTTGAGTTATTTCCGCCGCCGTGCTCTGCATGTAGGATTAAAGCCAAATCTAAAAGCTGAGCTTCTAAAGCGGTATATTCTTGATTCGGACGCAAAAGATGCAATATGCACTCAGCCGTAGACAACGATGGATCCGGGGCATGAATGATGAGGCTACCGCCAATGTGATAATGATGGTAGGCTTGATAATTGTATACAGCAAGCAAAGGAAATTCTGAGATTAATTGCAGGCATTGCCGTAATACGTTCGGTAGGCTGATATCGTCGGCGCGCGTATCGTAGGAATACAGCATTAAAACGCTGCGCGCGATAGCATTCATAATATCACGGCTGGGTTTTTTCATGATAATATCACGCACAAAATTTGGTGGAATGCAGCGATATGTGCCGAGAATTTTTTTGAATGCCGCCAGTTCTCGTGGGCTTGGCAATGATCCAAAAAGCAGTAAATACGTTGTTTCTTCAAATCCGAAACGACCATCGGCAATAAAGCCGTTAATCAAGTCGCTGATGTTATATCCACGGTAGTACAATTCGCCCTCGCAAGGGACAGCGGAGCCGTCTGGGAGCGTCTTTTTGGCTACAACCTCAGAAATTTCCGTTAAGCCTGTTAAAACACCATTTCCCTGTAAATCTCGCAAGCCGCGTTTTACGGAATACATATCGTATAAGGAGGTATCAATACCGCCGTTGGAACGCGCTTGTTCTGCGAGCGTTTGGATAGCGGGTGTTATGCGGGAAAAGTCTCTATCTTTCATTGTGTATATCCTTTCCGAGCTTTTTACGGTTATATGATACAGGAAGTTTGTGAATGCAACATTTCCGACGTGCAAACCCGTTGTGAATTGCGGTTCTGGTTTTTTTCGTTTTTTTAACCTTTCGGTTGCATTTCCATGCGGTGCATGGTACAATGAGGGAAACAAAAAGCGGATTTTAAGTCCGGCGGAAAGGAATTTATATGGCTATGGATCAGTTTGCCGATATTGCTGCAAGAGGAATCGGAGGCAATGCGGATTTATTATATGACCCCCAACCGCTGCCGCACCAAACGCGGTCGTGTAAGCTTGCATTTACCCCCGGCGTGCCATATCAGCAGGCAGCAGATATCAAAAATGAGCAGCAGCTGTCTGCTGCATTACGTGCACTGAGAGAGAAGATGCAACCTTTTTTGCAAGATCGTACAGCTGGGGTACCTTGCCGGCAACGTAAGGTTTTGCGGGATTTTTTGCTGGATGGCAGCCCGATTACTTTGCCGCATTACGGTGGACCGGTTGGTCCTGCAAGACAGGTTTATCGCACTACTTTTTCTTTTCAAAAAACTCCGGGAATGCTACAGTTTTTGTGTCTGGAAGGCGCCGACTATATTGCACACGTTTTGCTGAACGGTAACTATATAACCAGCCACGAAGGATTCTTTGCTGCTTTCGAAGGGAATATAACGCCGTACTTGCAAGACGGAGAAAATGTTTTAGAAGTGGTTGTGCAGAATGACTATATCTTTTTGGGCAACGATGCAGACCAAGGTGGAAATTTTGAGGGAGACAAATTGTATGCAGCTACGGGGCTTGGTTGGGATGACCCGCAGATAGGATGGCATCATTGTCCGCCTGGCATGGGGATTTGGGGCGAGATAGCAATTGAGGAGCGTCCGGAAGTACATATCAATGCATTGTTTGTACGTCCGTTACCGCAGAGCAGTTCTGCTGAAATTACCGTAGAAGTATACAGCGATGCGTATGCACGCAGAGAGGTTTGTCTTCGTTATACGGTGGAGCCGAACAATTTTCCGGGTCTTACAGTCACGCAAGGGGAATATGTGCCTACGACCTCTTTGTGTGTCGGTAGAGGTGACAGTTTGACAGAATCTGAATTGCACGATCAACTGGGCAGCAGCATTCCACTGTATTTGCAGCATGGCTTAAATGTGTATACTTTCCGTGTTCCTATGGGTGATTTCCGCCTTTGGGAGCCGGATGCGCCGTACTTGTATACAGCCCGTATCCACGTACTGTCATCAGGCATTGAGGACGAAAAGACAGTGAATTTCGGTATGCGTTCTTTTTATCAAGATACACAGAACGACCCAAAGGGAATGTTTTATCTCAACGGACGTCCTATCCGGTTGCGCGGTGCTAATACCATGGGGTTCGAACAACAGGATGTGTTGCACGGGAATTATGCACAGTTGATAGATGATATCCTTTTAGCAAAGCTGTGCAACATGAATTTTCTTCGTTTAACGCAGCGTCCTGTGCAGCAAGCAGTTTATGAGTATTGTGACAGGCTTGGGATGCTTTTGCAGACGGATTTGCCACTGTTCGGTGTTATGCGGCGCACAAAGGTCTGCGAGGGAATTCGTCAGGCGGAAGAAATGGAACGGCATATTCGTTCGCATCCCAGTGCGATTCTTGTGTCCTATATCAACGAACCTTTCCCGAATGCAAACAATGAGCCACACAGGCATTTGACCCGCACGGAACTTTTGCAGTTTTTTACAGCATGCGATACCGTGATTCATTTCCAGAATCCGGATAGGGTGATCAAGCATATAGATGGCGATTATGATCCCCCCTGTGCTTCCATGCCGGACAACCACTGCTATCCGATGTGGTATAATGGGCACGGAATTGACATCGGCAGACTGCATAAAGGGGAATGGCTGAGTGTGCGCCCCGGCTGGTATTATGGATGTGGAGAATTTGGCGCAGAGGGCCTGGACAGCGAACGTGTTATGGAAAAATATTATCCCGCAACGTGGCTGCGAGAGCCCTTTCACCCTGGCAATATCGTTCGTGCACAAACCGGCATGTTCCACGGTATGTTCTATGATACCCAGAACACAAGGGCAGATTGGATAGCACAGAGTCAACGATACCAGGCGTTAGCAACACGTATGATGACAGAAGCATTCCGCCGCGATGATCGTATGGCAAGTTTTGCGATTCATTTATTTATTGATGCGTTTCCGAGCGGCTGGATGAAAGCAATTATGGATGTAGACCGAATTCCCAAACAAGCGTATTTTGCATATAGACATGCTCTCTCTCCGATTTTGCTTAGCCTGCGCAGCGATCGGTTTGCTTATTACTGTGGTGAAAAAGTTGCAGTGGAAAGCTATCTGTGCAACGATACTGAACTTGCAAGCAAGTGCCGCATTCGTTATGAATTGTACAGCGGGACTTCAGTCATTGCAACTTCTGAGCAGGATGCGCAGCTTTGTCCAAATCGTGCCATATACGCAGGCGAATGTGTCTTTACTGCACCTGCGGTAGATGATAGAGCACATTACACCCTGCGTGGTATCTTACTGGATGCGCAAGGGAATGCACTGCAAGAAAATACGTTTGATTTTGATGTGTTTCGCCATGTTTCTATTCCCGAAAATCCCTCGGTTACTTTGTTGACAGACCTTGCACCTGGAACGCATGATGTGGAGGGCTGTACGGTTCGCGTAAAACCATGTGCAATGCTGCCTGTACACTTTGTGTCCCGTAATACGGCACATCCGGCCGTTGCATCTTTTTCTGCAGACGACTTTCGATTTTTCTACGACAGCAAGACGGAAAAAATTACGCCGCTGCTTGACAGAACGTTTACCGCCCCCGGATTCACTCCGATTCTTCTTGGCTGTAATACCGATGAAGATGGGACGTGGGGGCCGGCTTTTGCAGCGGCAGAACGGGTTGAAAACGGAAAACGAACGGTGATTTGCACGTTGGATTTGCGTTTGGAAAATCCGGTCGCAGAACGTTTTCTTGCTGCCATTATGGCACCTTAAACCTCTTTGAGATAACAATTCGAAATTGAAAGGGAGTGTGAATGAACATGGCTCTTTTACATGTTAACTTTTTTTCAAATGTCTTAGGTCTCGCATCTTCGATGGACGTCATCTTGCCGCAGTCTGCCGGCAGACAGATCGGTATGCAATCCGTCAATACATCGAAATATCCTACTTTGTATCTATTGCATGGATTGAGTGACGATCAAACTGCATGGCAGAGATATACATCTATTGAGCGATATGCTATGGAGTTTGGGTATGCGGTTGTTATGCCGACAACTTTTCGCTTTGCCTACACCGATTCTCCTGCCGGTAAATATTATACCTATTTAGCAGAAGAGCTCCCCACCATTTGCCATGACTTTTTTCCGAGAATGTCGTCTGATCCGAAAGAGAATTTTGTTGCCGGCCTTTCCATGGGAGGGTATGGCGCGTTTAAATTGGCATTGCGATGCCCGCAGACTTTCGGCGCAGCTGCTTCGCTTTCCGGTGCTTTAACTTGGGGATCACAAGCCCATACGGATCCGGAACTGCGGTTCATTTTTGGAGATGACCCGCGTGGCAGTGAAAATGACGTGTTGGAACTGATGCGCCGCAGGGCGATACAGAACGAGCAGATACCCTTGTACCAATGGTGCGGCACGGAGGATTATTTGCTGGAGGAAAATGAAAAGGTGCATGCATTGGCAAATGCGTTGCATTGGAATGACTATACTTATAAAACATCATCCGGTGACCATGATTGGCGTGCATGGGATGCACAGATTCGTTCTGTTTTGGAATGGATGCATGCGCATTTGCAAGCGGAATAAATACAGCACTCTCCTCGTAAATATGTAAATATTTAAAGCTTTCATATATACGGAGGTATACGAACATGAATGTTTTACTGATCAACGGAAGCCCGCACGCGAACGGTTGCACGGCAACGGCATTGCGACAGGTATCTGATACGCTGCATACTTATGGTATTACAACAGAGCTTTATCAGCTTGGTACTGCACCTATCAGCGGCTGCCTCGCTTGCCGCAGTTGCAGCAAAACAGGGCGCTGTGCAATTGATGACGGTGTTAACCGTTTATTGGATGCTATGCAGACGTATGATGCGCTTATTGTCGGTTCGCCCGTCTATTATGCGGGGCCGGCGGGACAATTATGTGCTTTTTTGGATCGTCTTTTTTATGCTTCCGGCGGCCGTATGGCTGGAAAACCGGCAGCCTGTATCGTTTCCTGCAGGCGCGGCGGCGCGAGCGCTGCATTTGATCGATTGAACAAGTATTTTACTATCAATTCCATGCCGGTTGTTTCTTCACAGTATTGGAATCAGGTACATGGTTCAACAGCGGAGCAAGTTCTGCAGGATGCTGAGGGAATGCAAACGATGCGTACGCTTGCTCATAATTTGGCATGGATGCTGCAAAATATTGCTGCCGGCAGAAAAGAAGGTGTTTCTTTTCCCGAGGCAAGAGAGCCGCGCTTGCGTACGGATTTTATACGTAGCTGAGTTTGTATGTTCTTCACCTGGTGTGTGCTGCCCAGTAGCTGATTTATACAGGGGGTGCTGGTATGCAAATCGAGCAGTTGCTTTTTTCATGCGAAGGTATGCCGTTTGGCTCAATCTTTTTTAAGCTGTCCATAAAAGAGCAATGTGTTCATTTTCAAACTCATTTGCACAGCACTCCTGTACAGCTTGATGCAGCACGGGCCTTGCTCCTTTTGGAGAGGTTGTCCGCTTTTCCGTTTGAGCGGTGGCGTGCACAATATTACTTGCCCAACTCTTCCGAACAAAAACCAACCTCTTTTTTGCTGCAAATCAATGCTGCGTTTTCTGTGCGCGGCTTTTGTGATTATCCGCGAGATTTCTATTTGTTTTTGTGTATTCTGGATCAAATCGAATCTTTTCTGCCGCCCGGTCTTTTAGTACGGGCCGAGTTTTCTTTTTTACCGTACGGCGCACAGCAAGCATGGCTGCTGTGCGGTAAAAATGGCAACGTGCCACGGCCACAATCTGCTCATGTTGATTTGCGTACAGGAACATTTTCTATAGCACAGACATTCCCTTGTACGGTGGCAGAGATCCATGCGGTGCTGCAATATGCAAGTGAACTGGCATATTTCTTCGGTGCAAAGTCTCTTTCTGTGAACGATAAACAATTTACGTCATATATTCGCTTGATCTATTGCGACGGTACGAAGGATACTGTATACCTTGCTGAAAATGCCGGAACAACGCAGCAGGCACGAGCACTTTCTCAACTGTGCTGCCGCATTTGTACACGTCCTCCTCTGCATCAAGAGGGGCGGTTTTTGGCCGAAAAAGCGATGTTTTCGTGTTTCCTTGTCCGTTTTTCGCAAGATTCCACAAAGGAATATTTATATCTTGCCGGGAACACCGGTGCGCATACCGGAGATTATGTTGTGGTTCCGGTTTCGTATCCTGTGGCTGCTGAGCGTATTGCATTGGTGCTTTCCGAGCCCCAATATACACTGCAGACACTGCCGTTGCCGCTGCAAATGCTGCGGGTTGCGCTGTGTCGTGTTGATCCATTGGCTTCTCGCATTTGCCCAGTTTTACAAAAAGAGATGACTGCCGAGCACTGTAAAAGCTATCAGCGTGCTGTTGAGCAAAGTCGTTGCGGCATTCTTTCACAGCAGCAGTCACAATATGTTGATGAAATATCGGTACAGACGTGCATGCGATGCCGGTATCATGCAGATTAAATCTGTTTGGGACGGAACATGTATTGCAGAATAAAAAAGTGTGTCGCTGCCATTGACAAGTTTGGTTCTGTGTGGTATACTGCATCGAAAGCAATTTTTAAGTCGGTACTGGATGCCGGTAAGATTGCGTGATGGATAGCTGTAGTTTTGCTACAGATGTGTGTTGCGTCTTGCCGTTGGCAAGGCTTTTTTTGTGAGGTGTGAAGAATGCAGATGAACCGTTTACCGCTTGCTCAATATGGTATTACACAAGCATATGTCGATACATTTTTGTCTTCCCATGATTTTTCTCCCGCACCTGCGACAGAATACATTGTTCTACCCGGTCTTTGTGATGTACATGTGCATTTCAGAGAGCCGGGGTTTTCTTATAAAGAAACCATTGCAAGTGGCTCATCTTCGGCGGCTCACGGCGGGTATACAGCGGTGTGCACTATGCCGAATTTGATGCCCGCTCCGGATTGTTTTAACGGCCTCTCGGTGCAGCTCGCTGCCATTGAAAAGGACGGCAGGCTGCGGATTGTACCATATGGAACGATTACCGTAGGTTCGCAAGGCACTATTCTCTCACATATGGAAGAATTGGCACCATATGTGTGCGCTTTTTCGGATGACGGTCAAGGTGTGCAGTCGGAAGAAATGATGAAGCAGGCGATGCTTCGCGCAAAATCACTTGGAAAAATGATTGTAGCGCATTGTGAAGATACAGCTTTGCGCAACGGCGGATATATTCATGATGGCCATTATGCCAAAGTACATGCTCACAGGGCAATTTCATCCGCCAGTGAGTTTGCGCAACTTGAAAGAGACCTTGCTTTGGTACGCAAAACGGGATGCCGATACCATGCTTGCCACATCTCTACGAAGGAAAGTGTTGCGCTGGTACGCGCTGCTAAGCAAGAGGGGCTGGATGTAAGTTGTGAAACGGCACCGCATTATTTGCTTCTGTGTGAAGAAGATTTGCAGGATGAGGGGCGGTTTAAAATGAACCCCCCGCTACGAACAAAGCAGGATCGCAGTGCACTGCTAGACGGCATTTTGGATGGCACAATTGATATGATTGCAACAGATCATGCACCTCATACAGATGCGGAAAAAGCACGTGGCCTGGCAGATAGTGCGATGGGAATTGTGGGGCTTGAATGTGCATTTGCAGTATTATACACAGAATTGGTACGCAGCGGCATTTTATCTCTTGAAAAGCTGATTGATTTAATGAGTGTACGACCGCGAAAGCGCTTTGGTATTGATACAAAACAAGATTTTACGGTTTTTGATGTCGGTGTGCCGTATACAATTGACCCAGACAACTTTTTATCCATGGGACATGCAACTCCGTTTGCAGGCATGCGAGTGTTTGGAAAGTGCCTGTTAACGGTTGCGCGGGGAAAAATAATATACAGAGAGGCGAATGTATGAAAGAAGAGCGGATGTTTGTCAAAACAAATCGCAGTATCGGCAAGGATATTTATGAAATGGTTCTTTGCGGTGATACATCGGCAATAGCACGACCGGGGCAGTTTGTGAACATACAGCTGGAAGGTCTATATCTGCGACGGCCTATTTCAGTGTGTGACTGTGAGTCCGGAAGACTGACGTTGGTTTACAGAACTGTCGGTGTAGGTACGCAGCAGATGGCGGCACTGCAAAGTGGTGAGCGGTTGAACATTTTGCTTGGTCTTGGCAACGGGTTTCATCTTGAAAAAAGCGGACAAAGGCCCCTATTGGTCGGCGGGGGAATTGGGGTGCCGCCGTTGTATTGGTTATGCAAAGTGTTGGTGACACAAAAGAAAGAGCCGATTGTTGTACTTGGGTTCAACTGTGCGGATGAAATATTTTACGAAGAAAAGTTTCGTGCATTAGGGGTTAAGATACATCTTCTTACAACGGATGGTTCGCGTGGCCAAAAGGGGCGTGTGACGGATGTTCTGTCTGCCCTTTCCTACACGTATTTTTACACTTGTGGTCCCATGCCGATGTACCGGGCAATGCGTAGCATCGTAACGACTGCCGGCGAGTACAGCTTTGAGGAGCGTATGGGGTGCGGATTTGGTGCATGTATGGGGTGCAGTTGTAAGACGAAAAACGGTGCCAAGCGAATCTGCCGTGATGGCCCGGTTTTGGAAAGTGAGGAAATCGTATGGGACGATTAACAACTGAACTGTGCGGCAAGACACTGGACAATCCGATTATTCCCGCAAGTGGTACATTTGGATACGGGTATGAGTTTGCACAGTGGTATGACATCAATTTACTTGGCACATTTGCCTGTAAGGGAACAACTTTGCAAGAACGTTTTGGTAACCCAACACCCCGTATTGCGGAGTGTACGGGTGGTATGCTGAATGCGGTAGGATTGCAAAATCCCGGAGTAAAACAGGTGATTGCACAGGAATTCCCGCGGCTCGCCGCTGTGTATCAAAAGCAAATCATTGCAAATGTGAGCGGGTTCTCCGTTGCTGAATATGCGGCGTGCTGTGAGCTGCTGGATGCACAGCCGTTGGTCGGCTGGTTAGAGGTGAATATATCGTGTCCCAATGTGCACGGTGGCGGCATGAGCTTCGGAACTGATCCCCAGATGGCTGCTGCCGTGACAACTGCGGTGAAACGAGTAACGAAAAAGCCTGTTTTGCTCAAACTTTCACCGAATGTGACAGATATTACCGAGATAGCCCGTGCGTGCGAGGCAGCGGGAGCAGACGGAATCTGCTTGGTCAATACTCTGTTGGGAATGCAAATCGATTTAAAAACCAAGCGCCCGGTTTTGGCAAACACGGTCGGCGGTTTTTCAGGACCGGCTATCTTTCCTGTCGCGCTTCGAATGGTTTATCAGGTTGCACATTCCGTTAGCATTCCTGTAGTCGGCATGGGTGGCATTCGATGTGCAGAGGATGTCTTACAAATGCTCCTGGCGGGTGCATGTTGCGTGCAGGTTGGTGCGGAAAATTTACGCGATCCGTATGCCTGCCAGAAGATCATTGCATCGTTGCCGGCAGTGATGGATCGATATGGTATACAAAACATTACAGATGTGATTGGAGGTATGAAGGAATGGGAAAAGATGTAATGATTGCCTGTGATTTTCCGTCGGCAGCGGAAACGATGGACTTTTTAAAGCTTTTTTGCAATCGAAAGCCGTATGTTAAAATTGGCATGGAGCTTTTTTATGCAAATGGGCCTTCCATTGTACGGGAGATCCATGCGCGCGGGCATCGTATTTTCCTGGATTTAAAGTTGCATGATATTCCGAATACGGTGGAAAAGACAATGCGTGTTCTTTCTGCATTGCCGATTGATATGTGCAATTTGCATGCTTCTGGTACCACATCGATGATGCAGGCAGCATTGCGCGGCTTAATGCGACCGGATGGAACGCATCCGCTCCTGATCGCGGTTACGCAGTTGACATCGACAGATCAAGCCGCTATGGAGAAGGATTTGCTGATTCGCGAACCGATTGATCGCGTTGTGACGCATTATGCTCTGACAGCCAAAGCTGCGGGGTTGGATGGCGTTGTCTGTTCTCCTTTGGAAGCTTCTATGGTACATTCTGCATGTGGAAAAGCCTTTCAAACGGTGACACCGGGGGTTCGCTTTTCAGATAGTGACAGTGCGGATCAGAAACGGATTATGACACCTGCACAAGCTAAGGCGGTTGGTTCGGATTACATTGTGGTAGGCCGACCGATTACCGCGGCGAACGATCCGGTGGCAGCATACGAACGCTGTATGCGGGAGTTTGTTGGATGAAAGGCAGTATATTCTTTGATTTGGACGGCACTTTGACAGACCCTTCGGAAGGTATTTGTGCAGCTGTTCGCTATGCGTTGACACAAATGGAAATACCGGTTCCGCAGGAAGCAGTGTTGCGTTCTTTCATTGGTCCGCCGCTGCAAAACAGTTTTGAGCATGTGCTCGGTCTTTCGCCGCACCGGGCTACACAGGCACTGCAGCTGTATCGTTGGTATTATGGCAAGCAGGGCTTGTTTGAAAATCAGGTTTACGATGGAATTTACCCGTTACTCAACGCACTCAAAACACAAGGCAGGCGGCTTGTCCTTGCAACCTCAAAGCCGGAACAATTTGCAGTAAAAATTTTAGAACATTTTTCACTGCTTTCTTATTTTGATTTTCTTGGATGTGCATCTATTGACGATACACGTCGGGAAAAGGCAGACGTGCTTCGATATGCTCTGGCTCAAACAAATATTTGTGCTTGTGATGCTGTGATGATCGGAGACAGATGTTACGATATACAGGGGGCAAACACGGTTGGCATGGAGGCGATTGGCGTACTGTATGGTTTTGGTACGCGGCAAGAACTTTGCAAGAGCGGAGCATCTGCGTTGGTATCTTCTCCTGCACAGTTGCTTTCTATGCTTTGCAAAGAGTAACGTATTGGATGAAAGGATGGGAAAGATGACACAATTGCAAAAAAGAATCGCGCAGGATTTGCTGCAAATAAAAGCGGTATTTTTTCGGCCTGCGGAACCGTTTATCTGGGCAAGCGGAATTAAAAGTCCAGTATATTGTGATAATCGTTTAACTTTGAGCGTTCCACAGGTGCGTGACGATATCGAAAATGGATTAGCTGCCTTGATTCGGGCGCAATATCCGGATGCGGAGAAACTAATGGGAACTGCCACGGCTGGAATTGCGCATGCGGCCATTACCGCGCATTTGCTGGGGTTGCCGATGGGATATGTACGATCCGGTGCCAAAGACCACGGGCGGAAGAATCAGATTGAAGGGACACTTTTAGCTGGTGAAAAGGTTGTAGTTGTGGAGGATTTAATTTCCACAGCCGGAAGTGTTTTAGACGTCGTTTCGGTATTGCGTGATGCCGGCGCACAGGTGCTCGGAATTGTCAGTATTTTCACATATGGTATGGAAAAGGGGTTGCAGCGCCTTGCGCAGGCAGATGTGCAAAACACCAGTCTTACCGATTTTGATACCGTGGTTTCCGTTGCTGCAGAAAACGGGTACATCGACGCGGAAGATATAAAAAAACTTCTGGCATTTCGTGCAAATCCTGCCGACGAAAGCTGGATCGGGGGGAATATATGAGGCATCTGGTCAACACGACGGACTTCTCAGTTTCTGAGCTGGATCAATTGCTGTGCTTGGCAGAGCAGATGCGTAGCTCTCCCGAACAATATCGCCAAGCCTGTGCTGGACGGATCCTTGCCACTTTGTTTTTTGAACCTTCCACTCGTACTCGACTCAGCTTCGAATCGGCTATGCTAAGTTTGGGCGGCAACGTGATTGGCTTCTCCGAGCCGACAACGACGTCTGCAGCAAAAGGAGAATGTTTGGCGGATACTATTGAAATGGTAAATGGATATGCGGATATTATTGCATTGCGGCATCCGGGCGAGGGGGCAGCAGCCGTGGCGGCGGCACATGCCGATGTGCCGTTGATCAATGCGGGCGACGGCGGTCATTACCACCCGACACAGACCTTAACAGACTTATTTACGATTCGTGCTGAAATGGGACGCTTGGAAAATCTGACAATCGGTTTGTGTGGTGATTTAAAATACGGTAGGACCGTTCATTCGTTGATCACAGCAATGATACGGTACCCGAATATTCGTTTTGTTTGTATAGCACCGCAGCAGCTTTCTTTACCTGCGTATTTTTCAGATCTTTTACAAGCAAAAAAGATACCGTGTATATATGATACATCGCTTGAGAATGTTATTGACGAATTAGATGTGCTGTATATGACACGCGTGCAACGGGAACGTTTTTCAATACCGGAATCCGTGCAGGATTTACATACAGGCATGGTTCTGACACCGGAGCTGATGGCACGTGGCCGTTCGGGACTGCGTGTGCTGCATCCCTTACCGCGCGTGGATGAAATTGACACGGCCGTGGACAAAGATCCGCGAGCATGTTATTTCCGACAGGCACACAACGGGCGGTATGTACGGATGGCACTCATCTATACTTTATTGACAAATACTTCCTCTTGCCAGGCTTGTTCTGCATTGGAAGGGCCATTTTTGCCGGTACAGGAAAGCTGTGATAATCCGCATTGTATAACGGCATTTGATGTTTCGCTCCCGCCCCTTTGGAAGACGGATCAGAATGGCGCGGTTCGGTGCGTATATTGCGAAAAAGCAAGAGGAAGGGCATAAATCTTAGTCACCATATACCAGATTCGGCAGGCATAATTGAATACATAAATCAGCGCCCGGTGTATCCAAACGCCGGGCGGTATTTTTTTTCGTGTACAACCATACAATGGAATCAAAGGCCGTATAGAGGAGGAAATGAAAATGGACAGGCAGCAAGAAGAAAGGGTCGCTGTATATCCGCAAATGTTGCAGCCTGCGCTGCGATATGCGATAGAAAAATTAGGCGGTATGGATGAAATACATTTGCGGTGTGGTTGTGCCAGCGAAGTGGTGCGCGGCGAACGTTCAGCCGTGTTAAAAAGCGGGATGCAATTGCTTTGTATCACAGAAGAGATATTGTCCTGCACGCTGCAAAGAATTGCGGCAGGCTCTGTATATCAGTGGCAGTCACAACTTGCCGCCGGAGGTTTCTCCCCCGGAAAGGGCGTGCGCGTTGGTGTCAATGGTATTCCGATATACGAAAATAATGCAATTCGATCGTATGCACGTTTCACATCTTTGTGTATTCGCTATCCTGCTGTGCAGCAATTGCCGGATGTTTCACAGGCAGTTCGGTTGTTACATATGGATACGCCTTTATATGGCACGGTGTCTGCAGAGAAAACAGAACGAAAATGTTTGCGTTCCATTCTGTTTTTCGGTGAACCGGGCAGTGGGAAAACAACACTTTTGCGCGCTTTATTGCTTGCACTTTCCGGGGAAAAAGGAGGGCTGCGCATTTGTGTAATGGATTTTACGGGGGAGCTTTATGCCTCTTTTGTACATAACGCGTGCAGAATTGACTTTTTTGTTGGATATCGTAGGCTGGACGGTATTGTGCGTGCACAACGTTTTTTCGCACCACAGGTGATCGTATGCGATGAAATTGGCGATACGGAAGATGCTGAAGCGTTGATTCGCACGCAACACGGCGGGGTTGCTCTTCTGGCAACCGCACATGGAGATACAGTACAAACCCTTTTGCGAAGACCTGGCCTGCATGCACTATGGAAAAGCGGTGTTTTTGATGCATATGTAAAGGTTCACCGCGCTGCTAACGGCACTTTTACTTTCATGCCGGAACAGGCGGTCGGCGCATGAAATGGCTTGGATGTATTCTGTTGTTGGGGGCATCCATCACAGCAGGCGAGTGGTGGTACTTGCAGCAAAGGAAGAAATGTATGCTTTTTAATGAATGTGCGCAGCTGTTTACCCAGGCGCTAGAATATGTTCGTACGGCGCAGGGGGATAAACTGCATTTTTTCGCTTTGCTTCCCACTGCAACACCCTTACAAAAAGCTTTGCGAGCGTTTGCAAAAGACCCAGAAACTGCGCGTCTTGCTCTTGCACAGCTACAGCAAGAGCAGCGGACACAATATCCCTCTGAGGTGAGCCTGCTGGATGAAGCGTTTGCTGCGCAGGAAGTGGCACAAACAATGGAAATCTTATCCAAAGGACTTGCGGCATGTACGGTTGATACGGATACTCTGCACAAACGCGCAAAAGGAATTCGCTCTTTGATTATCTGCGCCGGTGCGCTGCTTGTTATTCTTTTATTCTGAGGAGACGTAAAGCGCCATGGAGATTGCATTTCTGCTGAAAATTGCCGGAGTTGGAATTATGGTAGGCGTGATATGCCAGGTGCTCAATAAATCTGGGCGCGATGAACAGGCAGTGTATGTAACAATCGGGGGGATTTTAATTGTTCTTGCAATGCTGCTCAGCCAAATTGGCTCGCTGTATCAAACCCTGGTTTCCATTTTCGGGCTATGAATGTTTTAACGATATGCGGTGTTGCAGTATTGACGGTTTTACTGACGTTGATCGCCAAGGAATTGCATGGAAAAATCGGGAAATGGATTCCGATTGCAGGTGGCTTGCTTCTTTCTGTACAGGCTTTTATCTTGCTTGTGCAGGCGACGGACGGTCTCTCTTTTTCCATACCGCAGCCTTACAGCGGTTATCTTAAGACAGTATTGCAATGCTTTGGCAGTGCGGTGCTGATAAAGCTGGCGTGCGACTTTGCGGCAGATCTCGGAGAAACGGGGCTTGCAGAGAAAGTTGCATTTTGCGGTAGATGTTTACTGCTTTTGCTTTTGATGCCACTTTTTCGTGAATTTGTTGCATTGGCAGAGGAAATGTTACAATGAAAAAGACTATGAAACTGCTGTTGATTTTGTTTGTATTGTTATTTGGAATAACGCCTGTTTGCACTTTCGCAGAACAGGCTTCCACCTTGGAAGAGGTATTTCAACTGAGCGAGGATTGGCTTGTACCTGCTTTGGGAGAAGGAGCAGAACATTTTTCCTCGCTCGATTTTGCGAATTCGCCAAATGATATCAAAGGGATTGTCAACTGGGTGCTGGATACATTTTCATCGCAGACCGGAAGTATTACAACATTTCTTACAACGGCATTGTTGCTTATGTTACTCGGGTTTTTGACGAAAGTTTTTTCCGAAAAAGGGGTGTG
Source organism: Eubacteriales bacterium (assembly GCA_034086705.1). Lineage (GTDB taxonomy): Bacteria > Bacillota > Clostridia > Oscillospirales > CAG-272 > UMGS1225. Next base: position 18,749 of record JAXDZV010000090.1, read on the forward strand.
CGATACAGTTTCAACTGGGATTTGTCTGTCAATGGCACTATTGCTCGGTACACTTTTGCAGAAGGCACTTGAATCAGTCAGCGCCTATTTACAGCGGCTGTATGTTTTGCTTTCCTCGTTCTCTGCTATTTCCGTCGGTTTATACGCGGCAGGTGGAAGCGAACTGACCGCTTCAGCAAGTGCTCTCAGCCTTTCTCTGACATTACAGGTTCTTGCGACTGTTACTGCAAAAGTTTTGCCTGCATGCATCGGGGTTAGTTTCTTATTGGGACTTTGTGCGTCCGTGAGCGATATTCCTGTTTTTGCAGGGGTTTCAAAACTTTTTCGAAATGTGCTGTATTTCGGCATTGGGGTACTGGGAATGGTATTTTCCTGTATCACTGCATTGCAGCAGCAGCTTGCACAGGCAAAAGATGGAATCTCTGCGCGTGCTGTCAAATTTGTGCTGGCACGCGCGGTTCCTCTGGTCGGTGGAACCGTTTCGGAGGCGGTGCGTACGGTGATGGCGGGCGTTTCAGCGGCCAAAAGCAGCGTTGGAACAGCGGGCATTTTTGCAATTGTGTTTTTGGTTTTTACACCGCTTTGCATGCTTTTGCTTTATAAATGGATTTTTTCAGCCGGAAAAAGTATCTGCGATTCTTTTGAATTGCAACGCTGTTCGACTTTGTTTGCCCAAACAGAAGCGACAACGGGGCTCTTGCTCGCCATTTTAGCGCTTTTTACCGCTATCGCGGCATTGCACCTTTTACTGCTGCTGCATAGTACCGCAACGCTGGGAGGGATCACATGAAATTTGCCATTTTAACACTGACAGTCTGTTCACTATTACTTGGCATTTGCTATCGATTTTCCGATTTGCTTGGAAAATTCGCCCCTGTTTTACGTGCAACTGTGAGTCTTGCCGCACTGGCTATGCTGCTTTTTCCCTGCATTCGTGTACTACGTACGGAATCTATGCTACCTGAATTTAATACTGGACAGACAAATACAGACGCGGTGTGCGCGGAAGAGGTTGTTTTAAATACGACGAAAAAACTTTTACCGCAAGAAATTGCTGTGCAACTTTGTGCACGGTTTTCTATTGCTGCAGAGGATTTGTCGGTCTCGCTTTCGTATGATGATGCGGATATACAGGCGGTTGATATCAACGCAGTGTATGTAGGGTTGCATAAAAAATCGGATCGTATTCTTTGCAACAAGATATCTTCTTATTTGTCAGATCTTTTGGCTTGTCCATGTACATGTGTTTATGAAGCACGGGAGGCAACCTGATATGTTACAAAAAGAGAAGCTTTTCATTGCGATCATTTCTGCGCTGGCGTTTCTTGGTGCTGTGCTGATGCTTTCGGATAAGATACTGACGAAAAAAGAAAACCAGGTACCGACGGCTGTGACATATTCAGATCAAACAGAACATACAATTAAACAGATTGTAAAGACCATAACCGGGGAAGAGGCAGACGTCTTTCTTACATATGAGAGTAGCAGCACTACGCAAAAACCATCAGTTTCGTTTCAAACGGAGCAGACGGCGCAGACGGGGTGTATATGTGGCGTCGCGGTCTTTTGCAAAGGAGGTGAAAATCCTGCAGTGCAGCTAAGAATTATGCGTCTGTTGCGCACAACCTTACGGATCGGTTGCGAGAGCATCTATATTGGAGAAAAAACAAGTGAATAAGGAGAACAGGATATGCTTTTGTTTGGAAAAGATTATTTAGAACGCGAAAATGACCGCCAGGAATTGTTGCCCCCTCCTTTGGCCGACACTGAGACTGATGCTGATCAATCACCCGATGATGAAAGAAAAAAATGGTATCAGAAAACACTTTGTTTTTTGCGGAAAAATCGGAAGGGAAGCGTTGTAGCGGCAGCTGTGGCTTTAATCGGTCTCGCGGTTTATTTGAATTGGTATTTGTACCGTGCTCAGGTACCTGTGGAAAATGAGCAGGGGGTCGATGCGCAGCAGACACAGCAAAATACCGGAGGAGATGCTGCTGAAAGTGATTATTTTGCTGTTTCCCTGATTAACAGGCAACGGGCACGTGACGAGGCAATTGCAGTGTTGGAAACGATCGCACAGGGAGCTTCTGAAGAAAGCAAAGAAAGAGAAGATGCCCTGGCGCAGATCAGTTCAATCGCGCAGGACATTGAACGAGAAGCAGCAATAGAAACATTGATAAAAAGCAAAGGTTTTTCGGACTGCGTTGCGGTTATTTCCGGTGGAGGGGCCTCAGTGGTTGTGAAATCGTCCGGGCTGTTAGAAAATGAAATTGCACAGATACAGGAAATTGTGTATGACACAACCGGCATCTTACCTGCCAACCTCAAAATTATCGAACGCTGATCCAAGAGGAAGAACCGTGCGGCCGGCAATGGGCGAAAACGCATTTGCAATTTTTTCGGAACAAAGAATATTGCCGTTTTCCATAATCAAAACTGTCTCAAAGGCAAGTGCCTCGCCGCTGCTTTGATATAAAGCGGCGGCTTTTTCTTTTCCCATGACAAACAGAGCCGTTGACAGTATATCTGCACAAAGGCCGTCTTGTGCAATGACGGCAACAGAGGCGATACCGGTTTTGGCAGGGTATCCGGTATGCGGTGAAAGAATATGGTGGTAACGGATGCTGTCCTGTTCGAAGTACCGTTCATAAGCTCCACTGACGGCAACAATGCCTGACTCGATTGATAAAATACCGACGATGCTATCCGGCTGTGCGGGGTCTCGCAGGCCTATTTTCCAAGGTTGCCCGTTTGTTCTGCTGCCACAAACTCCGATGTTTCCTCCCAGATTGACCATCGCATACGGTGTTTTGTTTTGCAAAAGCAGCAGCAGCGCTTCCACGGTATAGCCTTTCAGCGCACCTCCGAGATCTATACGAATTTGAGGGTCTTCTTTGCAAAGAAGGTTATTTTGTAAAGTGATTTTTTCATATCCTGTATGTTGCAATGCCTGTGAGATGGCATACGCAGAGGGGACGCACTCCTGTTCCGTGCCGAACCCCCAAAGCTGCATTAGGGAAGCAACGGTCGGATCAAATGCTCCGCCTGTTTGACGACAGAGCGAAAGAATTTCGGAAAAGAGAGCACATTGTGCGCTTGTGAGTGCACAGCTGTTTTCGCATTCGGAAAATCTGGAAACAACGCTGCCGGGGATTGTCTTTGAATACATTTTCTCTAAATTGATAACCAGCTCTTTTGCTTGTTCTAACAGCGCTTGCGAATCTTCGGCTGGGGCAATTTCAATAGAGCAGTTTGTATCCATGGCAAAAAAGTCACAGCGAGCACTGTTTTGCGGGGCGCAAGCGGTTGTAAACAGGCAAAATGCCGCCATAAGAACGGATATTTTCACAAAATGTTTCATTTTAATCTACTCCGGTTGTTTTAGAAGTGGGATTCTGCGAAACAGCAGGGTACACAGCAGCCCGGTGAGAACGCCGGTAGGGATGGCAGCAAATATCAGTACAGGTGCGTAGGCAAGAGCGGTTGTTGGCCGGAATAAGATAGCGCAAGCAAGCAGCTGCCCTATTGCATGGAATACTGCACTGAGAACCGAAAGTGCGAGCGCGGATATCGTACGGAAAACATAGCGGCGTAATGTAAAAAGAATGAGTAACGAACAAACAGCGCCACTCAACGAAAAAATAAAAGTACTTGTGTTACCGAATAATAAAAATGACAAAAGAACCCGAACAAAGCAGACAATTGCGGCATCCGGGCCGGGCAGATATATAGCACAGATTGTGATGATAATATTACAAAGACCGAGCTTGATACCCGGTAATGCAATGAAGGAGGCAATCGGAAAGAGATGTTCCACATAGGAGAACAGCATAGCACACGCAAGAAACAGCGCATCCAGGCAAAGATGTGTGATCCCCACGCGGCTATCCTGCGATTTGATCCAAGGCATGCTCTGTTTCACCTCCGTAAATATAAATTTGAACCTGAGCGGGTAAGCAGACGATGCTTTCCCCCTGTTTGCAAATCGAACCGGTATGAACGCAAACCTGGTCATGGCAATTTGCTTTTGAAATACGAGCGGATCCATTTTCAATGGTAAGTGTCAGAGCGATTTGATTGGCATGTATATGCACGGTATTGTCAACAGAAAGCATATAACGGCTTTCCCCATTTGGGGTACAAACGACAATATATGTACCCTCACTGCGTCCGCTTATTTTAAACAGCAGAGACATACACAATACCAGAGCAACCATTGCATACAGCATAAGATCTGCCCGAAAGAATACTTTATACTTCATGTGCAGCTCCTTGTCAAATTCATGCTATTATAACAAATACGGGATACTTTTGCAAGCAAGGGGCTTTGTAGTAATATCCCATTTTTCACGCATAAAAACGATCAAACTCGACAGCAATACCAAAAAAATGCAAATTAGTCGAATCAAATAGAACAAAATTCGAATTTAAAATGATATTTTGTGTTGACACAGGGATTTTGTTGTGATAGGATAAAGTTGTGGTGAAAAAGGTGTTTCTGAGGACCTTAAAAACGACATAATTCCTCCAAAAATGGAATTGAATGGAAAAAGCGTCTAAAATCAATACGAAAATCTTGTGAAATCCGTCCATTGCATTATTTACCTAAATATGGTAATATTAAAGAACGAAATACCGCCACCGTATCCGGCTTTGGTATAGGGCTTTCGATTAAAATTAAATTTGCAAAGGAGAAGTGAAAAGATGGAACAAAAGGTGCGCGTTTTGATTGCGGACTCCAATCAGGATTTGCGCGGAAGTTGTCGGGAACAACTTTCAAGACAGGGGATTGAGCTGACGGAAGATGCAACCAATGGCGAGGATGCACTGCAGCTGATTAAAAAGTATAAACCGGACGTTGTTTTGGTGGATGCCTGGCTGGCGAAGCTTGACGGAATTCAGCTGATAAAAACGGTTAGAAATATGGGACACGATTTTACGGTGCGGCCAGCTTTTATTTATGTCAACTATGAAGGTTCCGCAAATTTATTTCCGGAAGCAACGGAAGCCGGTGCGGCGTATTGCATGTACAAGCCGTTTAACTATCCGGTGCTTGCAGACCGTATAAAAAGTGTTTATAGCCGTGTGAAGGATCACGATACCTTCCCGGCACGAAGTATTGTTCGTCCGCTCGACAGTGACATTGAGGCGCAAGTAACAAGTGTGATTCATCAAATAGGTGTACCTGCGCACATCAAGGGGTATCAATATCTCCGTACGGCGATTATCATGGCAATCAATGACACGGAGATCATCAATTATGTAACAAAAATGCTGTATCCTTCCGTTGCGAAGAAATACCAGACAACCTCTTCTCGTGTGGAGCGTGCTATTCGACATGCTATTGAAGTGGCATGGGACCGAGGAGATATCGACACGTTGAACGCATATTTTGGATATACAGTGCAGAATAACCGGGGTAAGCCGACGAACTCTGAGTTTATCGCTATGATCAGTGATAATCTCCGCTTGAAAAATAAACTTTCCTGAGTGGAAAATTATAAATGTCCCTTTGCAATGCGATGCCTTGGCAGAGCGCAGCGCAAAGGGACGTTTTATATGGCTGGCGTGCTTATTTTCCCTGTACCGTGAGAGAGCCGGTTTCGGCAGAGACTTCGACGGTTGTCTCAGGTTTTGGATTTTCACGCAATAGATAAGAGGCAACTTTTGTTTCCAGTTGCGATTGAATGAAGCGCTTGAGCGGACGTGCGCCCATCGATGGGTCATATCCTTGCTCGATAATAGCTTCTTTTGCAGCGTCGGTGACACGCAAATGCAGTTGTTTGTCCTCCAATCGGTCGGAAAGAGAGCGAAGCTGCAAATCCACAATTGCGCGGATATTGTCTTTACTTAGCGGACGATACATAACAATTTCATCCAGCCGATTCAGAAATTCTGGCTTGAAGCTGCTGTGAAGCAATGCCCAAACCGCTTCTTGTGCTTCCTTGCTGATTGCGCCGCCTGAATCGATTCCGTTCAAAATGTATTCTGAACCGAGGTTGGAGGTGAGAATGATGATGGTATTTTTAAAATCCACCGTGCGCCCCTGACTGTCAGTGATCCTGCCATCATCCAGTACCTGCAGCAGAATATGAAAGACATCCGGATGTGCTTTCTCAATTTCGTCAAACAACACAACACTGTATGGCTTACGGCGTACAGCCTCTGTAAGCTGACCGCCTTCGTCATATCCCACATATCCGGGAGGAGCCCCGATAAGTCGTGATACGGAAAACTTCTCCATATACTCACTCATATCAATGCGGATTAAATTCTTTTCATCATCAAAGAGAGTGCGCGCCAGTACTTTTGCAAGCTCTGTTTTGCCAACGCCGGTTGGCCCGAGAAACAAAAAAGATCCGATCGGGCGCTTAGGGTCAGCGATGCCGGCGCGAGAGCGAAGAATTGCATTGCAAACTTTTTCTACTGCTTCATCCTGCCCAATGACATATTTATGAATGATTTGCGGCAAACGGAGAAGTTTTTCTCGTTCACCTTCCATGAGTTTACTGACGGGAATCCCTGTCCAACGGGATATGATTTTTCCGATTTCTTCTTCGGTGACTGCGCCGCGGAGCAGGGAAGTACCTGTTGAAGCTGAATCATTGTCTTCTTCCGCCTGTGCGAGTTGCTTTTGCAGCTGTGGCAATGTACCGTATCGTAGTTTTGCTGCGCGTTCCAAATCATAGGCATTTTGGGCAGATTCGATCGCAGCATTGGTCTTTTCGATTTCCTGACGCAGCTGAGCTACGCGGTTGTAATTTTCTTTTTCTTTTTCCCAGGAAATTTTCATTTTGCCGAATTGTTCACGCAGGCCGGAAAGTTCCAAACGGATATCTTCCAGACGTTTTTGAGAAAGATTGTCTGTCTCTTTGGAAAGTGCAGCCTCTTCAATCTCCAGTTGAATCATCCGCCGGGAGATTTCATCCATTTCCGTTGGCATGCTGTTCATTTCCGTTTTTATCATTGCGCAAGCTTCATCCACCAGGTCAATTGCTTTGTCGGGTAGAAAACGGTCTGTGATATACCGGTCGGAGAGTACCGCTGCTGAAACCAAAGCAGTATCGTGAATTTTTACGCCGTGAAATACCTCATATCGTTCTTTCAAACCGCGCAAAATTGCAATCGTATCCATAACGGTGGGTTCATTCACTGTGACCGGCTGGAATCTTCGTTCTAGTGCTGCATCTTTTTCAATATACTGTCTGTATTCGTTGAGAGTTGTTGCTCCGATACAGTGCAATTCACCGCGTGCCAGCATTGGCTTGAGCAAGTTACCCGCATCCATAGCGCCGTCGCTTTTTCCGGCGCCGACAATGGTATGCAACTCATCTATGAAAAGAATAATTTTGCCTTCACTTTTGCGGACTTCTTCCAAAACTGCTTTCAAACGTTCTTCGAATTCACCGCGAAATTTTGCGCCGGCGATCAATGCACCCATATCCAAAGAGAAAATGGAGCGGTCCTTTAGATGCTCCGGAACATCCCCTTTGACAATACGTTGTGCCAACCCTTCTGCAATGGCTGTTTTTCCAACGCCGGGTTCACCGATCAGACACGGGTTGTTTTTTGTTTTTCTGGAAAGGATACGAATCACATTCCGTATCTCGTCATCGCGCCCGATCACGGGATCAAGCTTTTGCGCACGCGCCAGCGCCACAAGGTCTTGTCCGTATTTTTTTAACACATCGTAAGTACTTTCCGGGCTGTCGGTGGTTACATGCGTATTACCGCGAACATCTTTGAGAGCTTTCAAGACAGCGTCTTTTGAGAGACCGTGTGTGCGGAAAAGTTGTTTTATCGCTTTATCGGAGCAGTCGAAGAAGGAAAGAAGCAGATGTTCAACGGAAACAAAATCGTCTTGCATGTTTCGTGCCAATGTTTCCGCTGCGTTTAAAATAGTCTCTGTTTCATTGGTAAAATAAACGTTGGTTGTGCCGTGAACGCTTGGTAATGCTTGTAGCTGTGTATTCAGCTCAGAGAGCATAGCCGAAGGCTGTGCACCACACTTGGAAAGCAGCCCGTTGACAAGTCCGTCAGTGTCGGAGAGAAGACCGTAGCACAGGTGCACGGGTTGAATCATTTGGTGCTGATGCTCCATGGCAATATCTCTCGCACGCTCCAATGCGTGGATTGAATTTTGTGTGAATTTATTCAGATTCATAAACATCCCACCTTTCATGAGAGTAGTGTATCGCAAATTTATGAATATATAAAAAGAAAACCATGAACTATATGTAAAATTAGCACTCATGGCTAAAGAGTGCTAATTTAAAAATTTGAAATAAATCTTGACAATTTTGTACACTTCCTATATACTTTGGATGAAAGCGAACACAAGGTGCGAAGAAGATTTGGAGGATTTTATGAAACAGCGTATTGTGTCCTTTTTTTTGACATTGGTTCTCCTTTTAGGAGCCTTTGTCATACCGACTTTTGCAACAGTTGACGTTTTTACAGATGTCCCGGGGTATTGGGCGGCAGACGATATCTATTGGGCTTATGAGAATGGTATTGCTGCCGGAGTTGGCCAAAACACCTTTGCTCCACGCGCCTCTTTGACCCGCGCCATGTTTGTTGCCTTTCTGTATCGTACCGCAAAACTGGTTGGTGACGATGTAAGTTCTGCAACTATGGAGAATCCTTTTGCAGATGTGCGTGAAAAAGATTGGTACTATACGAGTGCTTTGTGGGCATATTCCACGGGCATTGTTGCAGGTACCGGTACCAAAAATGGAAAAATCGTGTTTTCTCCTACGGTAGAAATCACACGTGAGCAAACTTGTGCGATGCTGCACCGGTATCTTGCCGATTTTCTGAAGTGTGAAATCGGTACGGAAAATGCTCCTTTATCTTTTGCAGATGCATCGAAAATTTCTTCCTGGGCACGGACAGATGCGGATGTTATGTCTGCTATCGGTATTTTCGCAGGAGATACCAACGGAAATTTTTCTCCGAAAGCACTGACCGAACGCGGGGCAGCTGTTTCCCTTTGCCGCCGTATTTATAATGTTTTGCGACCGGATTACAGTAATGATCCGCAGATTCGCTGTGTTGGTTTTAAAACTCAAACCCTGAACAGTAATATCAAGCAAGCTTCGTTTCTTACAGGTCGCTTGCGCTTCCGTGCGATCCTTTCTGCGGAAAACAATATTTCGATTTCAACGCCGCTTGCACAAGATCCGTCTTTGCGTCAAATTAACGCGGTTGACTATTTTACGATTGACGGACAAATGCACACCTACGATATTGTCAAATTGGAGAACAATGCAATTTTGTTCTTCTGTGACGGCGAAAAGGTTGGTGTTTACGGCAAAGCACGTACATACAGTGCTGAATTGACCGACGAGCAGATCCGGATTGGACTTGAATATCAAAATCCAACAGAACCCTTGACGGAAACGGTGATTTCACTTCTTGATATCAATTCTACGCAAGGATGTGTTTTCCGCTTGGTAGACGAAAGTCCGTTGGGATTGCACGGAGCATTAACCGTGCAGGGTAGCAAGCTTGTTGATCGCAACGGGGAAGAAGTGGTTATGAACGGAATGCACCTGTTTGTGAATGTTTATAACGAATTACAAACGGATCACTTGCCCTTTACTTCTTATGAAGAGTTGAAATGGCTGCGGGATGACTGGGGCATAAACTGCATTCGTCTGGCCTTGATCCCGGTTATTTATTTGAACGATTCGCCGATTGTACAGGCACAGAAGATGCAGACAATGTATACAATGATTGAGAATGCCAACCGTGTTGGTATCTATGTTTTATTGGATTGGCACGGATATGAAGAAGTGGCAACTGAGGAGTATGAAAAAGCAGACCCGAGAATTTATCAAAAAGAAGCTGAAGAGTTCTTTGATCATTTTTCCGAAAAATATGCTTCCTATGAGAATATTTTCTACGAGCTGTATAATGAACCTGCAGCCGGGAAAGATTCTCCGACTTTCGATTTCGATTGGACTGATACTTGGAATGATAAATTGCTTATGTCGTATCTGCAAGGATATATGGATTACTGGGAACAGATACTTAAGCCGTATTCTGAGCGTCTTATTGAGATCATACGCGCCAATGACCCGGATGCAATCGTGGTTGCGAATACACCTTCGGCGGATCAGCATCCGGAGGTTGCGGCTGTCTCTCCGATTGATGCGGAGAATATCATGTATTCCGCTCACCCTTGGTCTGATGGAACCATGCAAAATTTGACTACACAAGGCGTAAGGCGCAGCATCAAATATGGTAATATTTGTATTTTTGCGACAGAAGCCGGCTTTTATCCTGACGAAGCTGGCGGGTTTGAGCTGGCGGGGTTGCCAAAGACCTATGAAAATGCGGTGTATTGGTTGCATTCTCATCAGGAAAAGTATTTGGCTAATTTCATCGAAAAAGATAATATTAATTACATCTATTTTCTCTTGTTGTGGAATAGTAACGATGATTATCGATCCTCGTTTAAGGCGGACCGGATGACCTATGATCAAGGTTCCGGCTGGAGCGATGATCAGCTCACCTTTACGGGTGAGTACATGCGGCATTGGTTCCGCAAGCGGGCTGGCCTCGAAGATGATAGCTGGTTTACGGAATGGCATGTTGCCAACGATGCGTATTATGATGCGCTGATTGAAGAACAGCTGAATCCGTAAGAATGCAAGCGAGTATCAGCTGTTCACACCTGTCAATGTGCTGCAACGGCACAAAATTGTTGGATGATATAACATTGTCTATCCCGAGGGGGATTACGGCACTGCTTGGAGAAAGCGGAAGCGGAAAATCTGCGTTACTGCGTGCGGTTGCTGGCATTGACCCTCCTTGCAGCGGAACGCTGGAGGTTTTTGGCAATTCGGTTTTTACATTGCGAAAACAAAAACGCTTGCGTACGTTGATTGGATACGCGTCGGAAAGCGGTTGCTTTGCTCCGAATCTTCGTGTAGAGCAGAATTTATTGTATGCTGCCCGTTTACATGGGATACGGGGCAAAGCCGCCAGAGCACGCGTGATTGATGTGATACAACAGTATTCTTTGCAGCCATATTATGCTGTTCGTGCCAGGGACCTATCCGGTGGTTTTCAAAAGCGGCTGGACCATGCTA
>JAXDZV010000094.1:0-17130 GCA_034086705.1 Eubacteriales bacterium
GGGTCACCATTTTTTCTTCCCTTCGGGGTAACGGGCCTTTAGCTCAGTTGGTCAGAGCGGCCGGCTCATAACCGGTTGGTCCGGGGTTCAAGTCCCTGATGGCCCACCAATCGTGTGCCCCGGCGTGCCAAATGGCGCCTGCCGGGGCCTTTTGTTTTCCGGACCGACCACTTACGCACAACGCGGTTTTGTTGTTTGTGCAGTTGTTGGAAAGCTCAGAAAATGAGAAATTGTTGCAATGTTTTTGTTTTTGCAAAGCAATCTTTAATTTTTGGCAAAGAGACTTGCAATGCTGCGCGCAATCGTATACAATAGGTAAAAAATAAAAAGATTGCAAGGAGAGATGGTATGGATATTCGTTTTCCGCCCATTGCCCAGGGGCGCTGTCTTTCGTTTAAGCACTTTCCTACCCCGACGCAATGTATGATATACCGTAACTGGGAGCTGGTGGAGCCGGAACGAATTGCCCGTGTATTGGGGGTAACAACAGCGCGAGTTAACGAGCTTGCCGCACAGATGGGGTTGCCGGTACCGGCTGTTGTGCATGGCGATTTTCTCCACAAGGGCTATGTTACGCTGATTCGTGCGAATTGGCATTTGCTGCCGTATGAGCAGCTTTGTACGCTTTTAGACATTTCTGAGCAAACGCTGTCTTATTTACTGGCGGAGGACGACTTTTTGGATATCAAACTCGGTTCCATCAAGCCGGATACGCCGCCGCTGAAAGATATCAACCTGACGCCGCAGCAGCAGGAGCAAACCGCGTGGATTGCCGAGCTGACGCGTCAAACATTGGCAAAGCTGCCGCCGATTACAGCGGAACCGTTTGATTTTTCGCCGCATTTTCACGACAGCGTGATCGGGACCTCCGGACCGTGTGATCGCTTTGGTATTCGTATGTGCGCTTCGTATTGTGCGCTGTACGGCGACCCGTTTTCGGACCAGAGGCTATTGGAGTTGTCTTATCCCGACGAGCTGCTGGCGGCCTATCGTGATTTAGGCATCAATGCGCTCTGGACACAGGCGGTGTTGGATACATTGACCCCCAGCCCATTTCAGCCGCAGCTCAGTCGAGGCTATGAAAAACGACTGGAAATGGTGAATCGGCTGATCCAAAAGCTTGGCCGGTACGGCATTCGGTTGTTTTTGTATCTCAATGAGCCGCGCGCACTGGATATCAGCTTTTTCAACGATCACCCCGAGCTGTGCGGGGCAAAAGAGCGCGGCCTGGGCGCGTTGTGTGTTTGCACGGAAGAAGTGCAAAAGCGTTTGTATGACGGGGCAAAATATCTGGCAGAACATACGCCGGGATTGGGCGGCTTCTTGACGATTACTGCATCGGAAAACCTGACAAACTGTTATAGCCGCACCGACGGCAATCAAACCGACTGCCCGCGGTGCTCCAAAGTGCCGCCGGCCGAAATTTTTGCGCTGGTGAACCGCCTTTTGTTTGAGGGAGCACGTGCGGCTGTGCCGGATTTCCACATGATTGCGTGGAATTGGGGCTGGCCGGGATGGACCATTCCGGACACCATTGCCGGGATCGACCCTGCTGTAGACATTATGGGTGTCAGTGAGCAGGCGGTGAAAAAGAAGATTGGCGGAATTGTCACAAGCGTGCTGGACTATTCCATCTCCGTAGAGGGGCCGGGAGAGTATGCGTTGGCTACTTTCGACGCTGCGCGTGCAAGCGGGCACAAAACATTTGCAAAAATACAGGCAAACAATTCCTGGGAGCTTGCAGCAGTGCCGTATCTGCCTGTTTTTGAAAAAGTTTGGCGGCATTTGCGCGGTTTAATAGAAAAAGGAAAGCCGGATGGCCTGATGCTCGGTTGGACACTTGGGGGCTATCCTTCGCCGACGCTGCTGATGCTGCGCCGGTTTTATGACAACACACAAACGCTGCCGGACTTGCCGGAGTTGTATGGGCAGATGTTCCCGGGGGCGGATATTCCCGCGCTGACACAGGCGTTTCACTTGTTCAGCGAGGCGTTTGACCATTTTCCCTTTGACATTAATGTAGCGTATTTTGCGCCGCAGCATTATGCGCCGTCCAATTTGCTTTTTGATGCACCGACCGGCTTTGAGGCCACAATGGTGGGACAGCCGTATGACGATTTGGATAAATGGCGCTCTATTTATCCGCAGGCGGTATTTATTGATCAGTTGCGCAGGTTGGATGCTCTTTGGCAAAAGGGATTGCAGGTGCTGCAGCAGGCGTTGAACACCTCTGAAAGAACACCCGCCTTGGAAATGCTCTGGGATTGCGCACGGGTATGCGGTAACCATTTCCGCTCCGCATACCTGGAATGCGTGTTCATTCGGGAACGAAATGAAGGTGTTTTTCGAGAGGATATCGTAGCGCAGGAGGCAGAGCTTGCCCTGCAGGAAGCTGCAATTATGGCGCACAATCCGACCATTGGCTACGAATCATCCAACCATTATTTCTATACTCGGCAATCGCTGCTGGAAAAAGTGCTCAACTGTCACTACCTTCTCAAACAACACGGCTTCTAAGCTGCCTTGCCCCCTCATAGGATGATGCGGGGGTGATTGTATGCAGCAGACACGGCAGGAGCAAAAACGGCAAAGCTTTACTTTTTTGGCGCGAGCAAGATGTTATGTGCTTGCGTGGAGTTGCCGGCGGCAGCTGTCTTTGCTGTCGGTCTATACAGCGCTTTTGTTTTGCGGCGTTGTGCTCGGCGTACTTGGGTGTGCGCTGTTTGGAAGCCGCGTGGACGGGCAGGCGTTTGCACAGAGTTATTGCAGCAGCCGGGCGTTTTCTTCTTACGCGGCGCCGCGCGTGTATTTGCGTTCCTTTGTGCAGTGGTTTTTCTTTTATGAAAAATATTTTCTTGCACTGATGCTGTGCGGATTCTGCTGCTTTGGAGAATATCTTGCGGGCGCAGTGCTGCTGTGGCAGGGATTTTTGCTGGGGTATTCTTCTGTTGCCCTGTGCGGCGCGCAGTTTTCGATGTTTTCCGTTTTGCTGGCACTGGGCCGCTGTGTGCTTGTTTTTCTGGTATTGGTGTTTTGCCTGAAGGCCATGTGTTTTTTGCGCTGTTGGCGAAGCCGCCTTGGAACGGGCGCGCCGTTTCCCACAACTGCGACAGCGGCATTTTTTGCCGAATTTTTCCTGTTTTCTGCGGCGCTTTGCGTTTGTCTTTTGCTTGCAAGCGTTGCCGTTACCATTTTACCCTAATACCTTTGGAAATTCCAATGGAAAGGATGCTAAAAATGCCCAAAACCCATAATAACAAAAAAAAGAAGCGCTTTAATCTTTACAATCTTGCCAAAGACGGAAAGGGCGTGCGCAAAGAGGATGTTATTCGTGATCTGAATTTCATCAATTTTTTCAAGCTTTATGCGCGCCGATTCAGTTCGATTGTCGCAGTGAATTTGTTTATCATATTCGGGAATTTCCCTATATGGTTCGGGTTGCTCGGCGTGAGCGGCAACGTGGGTATGGAGAGCCGACTTCATACCAATGTTTTGTATCCGTTGTTGCGGGGGGTTATGTCAGACGGCACAACACCGGTAAGCGCTGCGCTGTACGGTGCGATTGGGCAGCGCCAGGTGCACTATGTTCTGAACACGGCGGCATATGTTTTGATCGGGTTGAGCGCGTTGACGATTTTTACTTACGGTATTGTCAATGCTGCAACTGCATATGTGTTGCGGAATATGGTTAAGTGCGATCCGCTGTTTTTACCGCAGGATTTTTTCTATGCGATTCGCCGCAACTGGAAACAGGCTTTGCCCTTTGGGGTGATAGATGTGTTGCTGAGCGCGTTGCTGGTATATGACATTGTATTTTTCTACTACAATGCGACAAGCTTTTTGCGCAGCGCGATGTTTTTCCTCGCCGTAGCGCTGGGAATCATCTATTTTGTAATGCGATATTATTTATATTTGATGATGGTAACTTTCTCGCTTTCGATTGGAAAGCTATTGAAAAATGCGTTTATTTTCGCCATGATTAACTTTCGACGCAATTTGGTCGGAACGATCGGAATTGTTGCAGCGGTTGCGCTTTGCTTTTATCTGACATATGTGTTTTTGCCGCTTGGCACGGTGGTATTGCTGTTTTTACTGTTGGGGAGCTGTGCATTTATTGCTACCTATACGGCGTGGCCGAAGATTAAGAGTGTGATGATCGACCCGTACTATAGAGAGACAGCTTCCGCAGATACGGGAGCTGTGTATGCAGAGCAGGAATGAAGTCGGGATACTGCAAACAAAGCGACTTTTGATCGAGCCTATGTCCCGTGCGGCCTTTTTGCGGGCGCTCGGTGATGAGACATGCTCGGCACAGGAGCATGCAGTTTATGCGGAGCTGGAGGAGCGGTATCAAGCTGATAGCCGAAACCGGTTTTCCTTTTTCACCAATCGGCTTATTCGGCGGCGCTCAGACGGAGTAACAGTGGGCAGTATTGCATATATGAGCGATCCCCGTACGGACGAGCAGGCGCTTTTGGAAATTGGCTATGAGACGCTGGAAGTATTCCGGGGACGGGGGTATGCAACCGAGGCTTTGGAGCAGATGTGCCGCGCGGGGCTGCAAATACCGGGCTGCGCCGGTATGATTGCAGGCGTAGAGCTATCCAACACCGCATCTATGCGTGTTTTGGAAAAATGCGGATTTGTATGTACAGATCGAAGCACGTACCTGCAGCTTGCAATTTATCAAAGAAAACTGCCAGGAGGACAAACGGAATGCAAAAACATATGAGTACGGCACGCATCTTTGTGTTGGGTTTTCTGGCGGTAATCGTTACAGGAACGCTGCTGTTGCTTTTACCGTGGAGTACGCGCAGCGGCGAGAGCACTTCGCTGCGCAACGCTGCTTTTACGGCAGTCAGCGCTACCTGTGTGACAGGGCTGAGTCTGGTGGATACGTATACTTATTGGTCTGCATTTGGACAAGCCGTGATTCTTTTTATGATACAAATCGGCGGGCTGGGGTTTATGACGGTGATTACGCTGTTTTCTCTGTTGCTGCGGCGGCGGATCGGCCTGCGGGAAAAGCAGCTTTTGCGGCAATCGAGCGGGGGAGTCAGCCGAGAAGAAACACTTGTACTGATGCGGCGTATTTTATTTGGTACAGCTATATTTGAAGGGGTGGGCGCTGCACTTTTGGCCATTCGCTTTGTGCCGTTGTTGGGATTGTGGCGTGGAATATGGCATTCTGTTTTTCATGCTGTTTCTGCCTTTTGCAATGCCGGCTTTGATTTGTGCGGCATATTTGCGCCAGGGCAAAGCCTGACAAGGTTTGCTGCAGATCCGCTGATATGTCTGACACTGCTTGCGCTGCTGACCGTAGGGGGCATTGGATACGTGGTGTGGGACGATATTTGCCGCAACGGTGTGCATGTTTCCCGCTATTCGCTGCATTCCAAAGTTGTTTTGACCGCAAATGCTGTTCTGCTGTTTGGCGGCGCTGTACTGTTTTATATTTCCGAGCGTTCGGGGGCATTTGCCAAAATGGATGTGCCCCAGGCGATGCTTGCCGCGCTGTTTCAGTCTGGTACAACACGTACCGCCGGCTTTTTCACGGTGGGGCAAGGCACCCTTTCCGGCTTTGGCAGGCTGTTAAGTTGCGTTTTGATGTTTATCGGCGGTAGCCCGGGGTCTACTGCCGGCGGTGTAAAAACAGCAACGGTGGCGGTTGTTGTGCTCAATGCCATTGCCTGCATCCGTGGAAAAACGTCCGCTTGCCTGTTTCATCGGCGCTTTGATTCGCAGCAGGTGCGGCAGGCATCTGCAATTTTGCTGCTGTATTTGTTTGGAACGATTGGTGCTGTGGGAATTTTAACCCTATATGAGCCGTTTTCTGTTGGGGAGATTGGCTTTGAGACAATTTCAGCCATGGGAACCGTCGGGCTGAGCACCGGAATCACGGCGCAGCTCGCCCCCTTTTCCCAATGTGTGCTGATGCTGTTGATGTTTATCGGACGAATCGGAGCGCTGACTTTTCTGCTTGCTGTGGCGGAGCAGAAGCATGTGGTTGCTGCGGAGCGGCCGTCGGAAAAAATACTGATTGGTTGACGGAGGAGAGATATGAAAAGTGTACTTGTGATCGGACTGGGGCGCTTTGGATTACATTTGGCACACAAACTGGCGCAACTTGGAAACGAAGTGATGGTTGTGGATCAGGATGCGGCGCGTGTCAACCAAAGTGCACAGGATTTTGCGGATGCACAAATTGCAGATTGCACAGACAGCGATGTGCTGCGTTCTTTGGGGGTAGGGCAGTTTGACGTATGCTTTGTCGCTATTTTTGATGACTTTGAATCTTCTCTGGTCATAACCTCGCAGTTGCGCACGCTGGGCGCAAAGACCGTGGTGAGTGTGGCAAAAAAACCGGTGCAGGCCTCGATTCTAAAAAAAATAGGCGCCAACGAGGTGATATGCCCAGAGCAGGAAATCGCCGAAAAAACGGCGGTACGCTACAATGCGGAAAATATTTTCGATTATGTCGAGCTGACGGCGGAGTATTCCATTTATGAAATTGCGGTGCCGCAGGAATGGATTGGCAAAAATCCGGCAACGCTGGATGTACGTCGCCGCTTTAAGGTGAACATTGTGGCAATTCAGCACGGAAACAGCATCAGTCCGTTGCCCGGGCCAGACTATATTTTTGATGCGGCGGACCATTTGATGGTGCTTGGGCGATCGGAGGATGTGTTTCGCCTGGCAAAGAAATAAAAAAGGCGGCGCATCGGCTATGGCCGATGCGTCGCGGTCGATCAAGGGTCCTGCGCAAACATTTGCTGCTTTGCGTGGGGCCCTTTGCAACGGATACACCCGGATTTCTTAAAACACCTTGCCGGCACCGACGGCGCGTACATGCAGCACATGGCATGCGCCTTGACCGAAGGCCCCGTCCATCAATGCGCGGAACGCTTCAACATCCTGCAGCGGCACGTATGCCTGAATCGTACCCGCGAAGCCGCCGCCGTGTACGCGCCAGGCGCCTTTGCCGCACAGAAATCCCTCTGCCAGGTTCAGCGCGAGCGAAAGCCCCTGCTCGGAGATATTCTTGGTGGTATAAACATTTTGTAAATAGCAGAAAGAGGAGAGACCGGAGGCGATTACACCGCGGAAAAAGGTGTTCAGATCGTCTGCCTGAAGTGCGTTGCTCTGCGCGACGACGCGTTCGTTTTCCGCCAAAAAATGCAGGGCACGCAGAATAGCCCGGTCGCCAACGCTTTGGCGCAAAGCGGGTAACTGTTCCAAAATTTGTGCTCGGGACAGGCCACGCAGGGTCTGCTGACCGAAGGATGCCGCGACTGTCTTCATCTCTGCGGGAACAGAGGCGTAATCTTCATTCAAATCCGCATGGTTTCCTCCGGTGCTGACAATGCACAGCGCATAGCCGTGTGCGGTGAGGTCAAACGGCATTTTGGTAATCGCCGGCGCGTCTGCATTTGCGAAATCAATACTGACAAAGCCGCCCACCGCGCAGGCAACCTGATCCATCAGGCCGCAAGGCTTGCCAAAAAACGTATTCTCGGCAAACTGCGATACTTTGGCGATTTCTGCATTGTCGATGGTGCCGTTGTTATAAAAATAGTTCAGGATATTTCCCACCATATCTTCGAATGCTGCGGAAGAGGAGAGCCCTGAGCCCTTCAGCACATTCGAGGTGGTATATGCGATAAAACCGCCCACGGCATAGCCTTTGCGGCGAAATCCCTCGCACACGCCGGCAATCAGCGCGGCAGAAGAGAAATATTTTGCGGGATCCGGCACATTGTCTGACAAGCTGACAACATCGCGCGGAAAACCTTCGCTTTTTATGCTGACGGTATTTTCATCGCAGCGTGCTGCGACAGCGATGATATCCAGATCGATAGAAGCGGCAAGAACACGGCCATGGTTATGATCGGTATGATTTCCTGAAATCTCACTGCGGCCCGCAACTGTAAAAACACTGACCTCATGTTCTCCGTACAGAGAGGAAAACTCTGCAATGGCAGCGGCATATCGGTCGCGCTGCGCATCCAATTGCTCCGCACCGTATAAAGCTGTCAGCGCAGCGTCTTGCTTTCCAAGACGAACTGCGCGCAAAAGCTCACTTGTAATCATAGAAAAGCTCCTTTGTTTGCTGTGTTTTCGTACCGAAGCGGTACATCTTACTCAGTATACCAAAAAAGCAGCGCACTTGCAAGCCCCCTTATGGGGGTTATGTGTGGGAGAGCCGTGCTTTTTTTGGATTATTTACAAAAAGTTTATAACCCCTTCAGCACGTCGCAACCTATACTGAGTATGATAAAATAAATGGCATAAAAAGCGGGCGTTGTACAGCGCACGAAAGGAATCGGATGACAGCATGTTCGGATATGTCAAACCCTTTGTTCCGTCGCTGACGGTAGCGGAATATACGTATTATAAAAGTGTTTACTGTGGTTTGTGCCATACAGCCGGCGGTACAAGCGGTGCCGCTTCGCGGCTCTTTTTATCCTATGATTTTGTATTTTTGGCATTGGTGCGCCAGGCGTTACAAGGGCAGGCTGTTGTTATGACAAAGCGCCGCTGCGTGGCGCATCCGTTGCGCCGCCGGTATGCAGTGCAGGAAAACGAGGCGCTGCGATATGCTGCTGCTGCCGCTGCCGTGCTGCGCGCATATAAGCTGCAAGATGATTTGTTCGACGAGCATGGTTTGCGTCGTTGTGTAGCGCAACTGCTGCGGCTGTGTAACCGACGCGCCGCCCGGCGCGGTGCTGCATGGGTCTGCCCTGAGGCGCTGCAGGCTGCTTTTGCAGATTTGCGTGCTATTGAGCAGGCACAGACAGCGTCTATGGATGCGCCGGCAGATGTCTTTGGCGTATTACTGGGAGAGCTATTTGCAATGGGTCTGCCACAGCGGCAGGCACGCATTGCGCAGGAATTGGGATATCAAGCCGGCCGCTGGATTTACTATGCCGACGCGGCGGATGACCTTGCTGCGGATTTGCGCAGCGGTTCCTACAATCCATTATTAAGCGACAGCGTAACGGATGCGGCGGTGTGTCTGCAAGAGAACCGCTCGGCACTGGAAAGCGCAATGTTGTTTTGTACACATCGGATGCAGCTTGCGCTGGATTTGATAGAGTTTGGGGATCATACCATGACGCGCGCTGTTTTATATAACATTGTCTGCGAGGGGTTGCCTGCGCAGATGCGCCGAATTTTGCAGGGAGAGTTGCCGCGGGAAGAGCTGCCGGCAGGCGGCGATATTTCTGCTTTTGCGGCGCACCGAGCAACGCGATGCCGGACGGGACGAAAAAGAACAGTCTGCCGGCAGCTGCACATGCATACCCACACAGGACAAGCAGAACAAGGAACTTCGCAACAATCTGATACAAAGGAATCATACAACCATGACAGATCCTTATAAAGTACTTGGCGTTTCGCCCGATGCCTCCGATGAAGAAATCAAACGCGCATACCGTGCATTGGCGCGAAAATATCATCCGGATAATTATCAGAACAGTCCGTTGGCGGATCTCGTTTCCGAGAAAATGAAAGAAGTGAACGAGGCGTACGACGAAATTTGCCGGCGTCGTGCTGCCGGTAAGCATGCCGGCGGCAATGCGCAAACCGGCGGTGCGACACATACCGCTACGGATTTTCCGCGAATTCGGCAAATGATCAATGCCGGGCGGTATGCAGAGGCGGGTTTTTTGCTAGATGGCATTGCTGAAAATGCGCGTAACGCAGAATGGCATTTTCTCAAAGGATGTGTGCTGATTCAGCGCGGATGGTATTTTGATGCGCAGAAGCATTTTGAAACTGCATGCTATTTGGATCCGAATCATGCGGAGTACCGTACAGCATTGGAAAACATTAAGAGCCGTGCGTCTTCTTTTGGCGGGTACAATACCGCAAACACAGGTGGCTGCAGCGCTTGTGAACTGTGCCAGGGAATGCTGTGTGCAGATTGTTTATGTGAATGCTGCGGAGGCGATTTGATTCGCTGCTGCTGAGCGCTGCGGGGAAAATACATATTTTCTATTGCCTTTTTTGCAACTTTGTGATATAAATAAAAGGAATTGACAAACTGTTGATGGAAAGGATCGGTTTTTTATCATGAAAAAATGGCTTTCCCCTGTGCTTGCCCTGTTGCTGCTACTTGGGCTTGCATCTTGCGCCAAAAACAAGAATTATTTTAATTTCAAATACGATGAATATGTAACCTTGGGTGAGTATCGGGGTGTTGCGGTGGATGTGCATGCCTTGGAGGATGCAGTGGAAAGCGCAAAACAATCGATCATTACCGAGAATACAACGACGCAGGACGTGACAGAACGCGGGGCTGCAGAAGAGGATACGGCCACGGTATCCTATACGGTTTCAATAGAGGGAACACCGGTGGAAGCGTTGGCTAAAACGGATTATGCCGTAACCCTGGGAACAACCAAGACAGATCTTCCGCTTGCCGGGGTAATTACCGGTATGAAAGTGGATGAAGAAAAGACGCAGACCATTACACTGCCGGAGGATTTGAAGATTGACGGGCAGGATTCGGAATATGCGGGCAAACAGGCAGAGCTGACGCTGACGGTAACAAAGTTGACGGAAAAAATTGTACCACAGCAGATTACCGATGAGATGGTTTCTGCGTATACAGACGGGACATATACGACGGCGCAGGCTTACTACGATGCTGTACGTGCCGATAAGAAAGAGACTTTGGCATTCAGCGCGGCGATGGAGCAGGTAAAAATTCTGAAATATCCGCAGGAAGAGTCTAAACTTTATTACAATATGTATCTCTCTCAGCTTTCCTCTTCTATTTCTTCTTCCGGTATGACGCTGGAAAGTTATGCGAGCATGCTTGGCTATGATTCGCTGGAAGCCTTTCTGTCGGAGTATGTGACGCCGATGGCAGCCAGCTCGGCGATTCAGCAGGTGGTGGCACTCTCCATCTACGAAAAAGAAGGTCTTTCTTATACGGACGCCGAATATGCAGAAATGGCAGACAGATACGCAACGCAAAACAGCATGGAAAACGGCGATGCCTATATCGAAGAATACGGTGACACGGACATTGTTTTACAGCTCAAGAGCAACGCGGTGTATGCATTTCTGGCGGAAAACGCGGTAGAAACGGACGAGCACGATCATACGGAGGATACGACCGCGCAGGAAGACCAGACGCAGGGGGAGCCTGCTGAGACTGCTGCGTAAAAAGCAAACAGGAACCTAAACAATGAAAAATCAGGGCCCGGTCAGCCGCGCAAGGCTTATCGGGCCTTTTCACAAAAAATGAGGCGGCTTATGGAAACAAATGAAGTTACGCTGCTTGGCGGAGGTGCGCTTGCGTATTTGGGCGATGCTGTTTTTGAACTGCTGGTGCGATGCAAAGCGGTGCAAAGCGGCATAACGGATCCCGGAAAATTGAATGAGATGGCGCTGCGGTATGTACGTGCCACGGCGCAGAGCGTGGGGGTAGGCTGTTTGCTGCCGCAGCTG
Organism: Eubacteriales bacterium; assembly: GCA_034086705.1. GTDB lineage: Bacteria > Bacillota > Clostridia > Oscillospirales > CAG-272 > UMGS1225. The sequence goes on from JAXDZV010000094.1 coordinate 11,461, forward strand.
ACTGAGCAGGAAAGCGCTGATTATCGACGGGGGCGAAACGGAGCAGGTGCACATCCCAAGAGTGCGACGGTGGCCGAATATCGCCGCGCGACGGGATTGGAGGCGCTGTTCGGTGCTTTGTATTTGCGTGGGGAGCAGCAGAGAGCGCAGGAGCTTTTTGCGCTGTATGCCGACGCGGTGGACGCATGGGAGCAACAAAAAGCGGAGGAAGGGCTGTGAGAAAGACAAAAAAGCTGGCGCTGTGCGCGATATTCTCCGGCTGTAGTGTCGTGTTGCTGTTTGCAGCTGCAGTGTTTGATGTACTGGATTTGTCTTTGGTTGCACTGAGCTCTTTGCTGGTGATTATTACGCATATTGAACTCGGCGGCGGCTATGACTGGCTGCTGTATGCGGTTACCAGTTTGCTGGCTGCGTTGCTGCTTCCAAGCAAAATGCCGGCGCTGCTTTATGCAGCGTTTGGCGGCGTGTACCCGATTGTAAAGGCATATTTAGAGCGTTTGCCGCGCTTGTTCAGTTGGCTGCTGAAATTCGTTTTTTGCAATGCGGTATTTGCCGGGGTGATGTTACTGGCAAGATTTTTGCTGTTTCCCGGCACACAGGATTATCGCTTCACGGTTCCGTTGGCGCTGCTTGTGAATGCGGCATTTTTCTGCTACGATTATGCGACGAGCTGCCTAATTGGGCTGTATGTGCATCGGTTGCGTAGGCAGTTCAGGCTGGATCGCTTGTTTCGCTAAAACAAATACAAAACGGCTCGCTGCAGTGCGCAGCGGGCCGCTTTGTATTTGTAAAGGTCAATTTTTTGCTTTTTTCTTTGCCGATGCTTTGTCCGGTTTTATGGCATCTGTCTGTGGTGTTTGCGCGGCACGCAGCGCTTCCAGCTCCGTTAAAAATGTTTCAAGATCTTTGAATTCCCGATGGACGGATGCAAAGCGTACATAGGCCACCGCGTTGAGCTGCTTTAGTTTATCCATTACCAAAACGCCGATGCGCCGGGTAGAATGCTCTGTTTCCAATGAATTTTGCAGTTCTGCTTCTACTTCGTCTACCAACTGCTCTAACGATTGACGGCTGACATTCAGCTTGTCACAAGATTTTAAAAGCCCGCCCAATATTTTGTTTCGGTCGAACATTTGTTTGGAGCCATCTTTTTTAACAACCATCATCGGGATGGTATCAACGATTTCATAGGTGGTAAATCGCCTTTGACATGCAAGGCATTCTCTGCGGCGGCGGATGGATGCATATTCATCTGTCGGTCTGGAATCGATTACCTTGCTTTCATGGTACCCGCAATGCGGACATTTCATAGGGGAACCTGCCTTTCCAAAATTGTATTGCAGGCCACCCATGGGGCCTGTTTAGGTATCTGACCCGAAAAAGAAACAGCGCGCATCTACACCTGCCATATGGCGCGCAGCCTCAATGGCGGCCTCTTGGGTGGATTGCCCGGTGCGACTGCGTACAATAGCAGCGCGATCAAACGGAATTTGAAGGTGGATGCGGGTTTGCTCGTCTTCGTTGGAGATACAAAAAGGCCAGCCGCGCAGGTTACACAAACGCTGGCTCAGCATATATCGCAAAACCAGAAGATGCACTTCCGCATGTGCCTGCGGACGGGGGTGAAGCTGTTCCAGACGACTGCGCATCGGAGGCTCGCCGTGATATTCCATTTCGATTTCACAATGTTCATCGCGGCGAGCCAACGTTACAAAGACTTGATCCTGTGCGCACAGCCATCCCCAGTAAAGCACCGGCATTATCAGGTTGGCCAACTCACAACTGTCTAAAACAGCCAAATAATCCGTTTCTTTACCGGGACGAATGACGCGAACGTCAATCGGTTTATGTTCCAGCGGATCCAGGCAATGGTTAAATTCCTGAATGAGCACACGCACCAGCAGCTGCAAATTGATAAGGCTTTCATGCGGAGGCTCGTTGTTAAGCAGCCGATGATACAGCGCTATGGCACGCTGCGCAGATAAGGCGCCTTTGCAGTTGCGTGCAACAACGGCGAGCGAGTTTCGCAAGGTTGGATCCGTTATAGTATCGTTGAGGATCTGCGCAGTTCCCGCAATAACCGTTAAATTTTGTGCAAGGTCGTTTTCCGTGGTACGTAATAGGTCGGTAACGGCATTGTGGGTAATTTGCTTTTGTGAGAAAAACTGCAAAATGACGCGTCGCAAGGTCGGTTCTTCCAAGTAAGAAAAGGCACTTGCCGTGTCAAATCCCCAATTTTCACGAAAATGCAGAATGTGCGCGCCACCGTGCAATCGTAGTTGCTCAAATAAGGGTGCGCTGTCGCGATGCAAATATGGCAAAATGCTCTCCGTTCGCCGCAGCGGCAGCTGCCGCTGTGCTGCGTTGTTGCGAAACAGAATGGTACCGGCGCTGTTTGTGATGATGACCGGTACCGGATTTCCCTGCAGCAGCTGTTGCTCAGGCGTCAGAGAATCTTCCTTCGGTCTTCTCATACATTCCTCCGTCCCCCCTGCGCGGTTGCCGATTTGACGAAAAATTGCAGCGGGACAAACTTTGTTTTTTGTACTCAATCACTTAAATTATAGCATATTTAGCAAGAAAAAGCAAGATGCTCTCTGTCGTATTTGCGGAAAAATAAGAAAAATGGAATTTCTTTCCTGTCAAATTATAGCGATTGCCGTTGTAGTTTTGTCGAAAGGGCCCACAACATGACAAAAACTTCACAAAACAAAAAAATTTACAATTCCCTCTTGCAACCTATGCGGAAAGTGTAGTAAAATAATAGGCGTGATTCTGTAAGAGTTGAATCAAAATAAAATTGGAGGGACAAAGAAATGTCAGTTAAAGTAGCAATCAATGGATTCGGCCGCATTGGTCGCCTTGCTTTTCGCCAAATGTTCGGCGCGCAGGGATATGAGGTTGTCGCGATCAATGATCTGACCAGCCCCGCGATGCTGGCGCATCTGTTGAAGTATGATACCGCGCAGGGTGGATACTGCGGCAAGATCGGTGAGAATTTGCATACCGTCAGTGCAACGGAGGACTCTATCATTGTTGACGGTAAGGAGATCAAAATATACGCCTGCAAAGATGCAAAAGATTGCCCTTGGGGCACGCTCGATGTTGATGTTGTGCTGGAGTGCACGGGCTTCTATTGCTCGAAAGACAAGAGTATGGCTCACATTGCTGCCGGTGCAAAGAAGGTTGTTATTTCTGCGCCTGCCGGCAATGATTTGAAGACCATTGTTTTCTCGGTGAATGAAAATACGTTGACGCCGGAGGACCAGATTATTTCTGCGGCTTCTTGCACAACCAACTGCCTGGCTCCTATGGCAAATACGCTTAACCGTGCATATCCGATCGTGTCCGGCATTATGACGACTGTACACGCGTATACCGGCGACCAGATGATTCTGGATGGCCCGCACCGCAAGGGTGATTTGCGCCGTGCAAGAGCCGGTGCGCAGAATATCGTTCCCAATTCCACCGGTGCTGCAAAGGCAATTGGTCTGGTAATCCCTGAACTCAACGGCAAATTGATCGGGTCTGCACAGCGCGTTCCGGTGTGCACCGGGTCTACCACAATTTTGGTCGCAGTTGTGAAGGGTAAGGATATTACCAAGGAATCGATCAATGCTGCGATGAAGGCTGCTGCAAACGAGAGCTACGGGTACAGTGAGGAGCCGATTGTTTCCTCTGACGTTGTCGGCATGCGGTATGGTTCCTTGTTTGATGCCACGCAGACGATGGTTGCAAAGATTGATGAGGACACATACCAGGTGCAGGTTGTTTCTTGGTATGATAACGAGAATTCTTATACCAGCCAGATGGTTCGCACCATTAAATATTTTGCAGAGCTTCAGTAAGTATGTAAAACAAGGCGGGGAATGCACAAAGTGCATCCCCCGCCTTGTTTTTTCATTATATTGTGTCGCGTCGATGTAGCAGTGCAGCCATCGGCCGGTATAGGGCGATGCAAAGTGCCGCGTCCAGCAGGCCTTTGCACAGCGTAAAGGGAAGATTGAAGATAACAAGGCATTTGAGTAATGTATCCGCAGCGGGCAGAATGGATTGATATAGTGAAATGATCGTCTCCATCGGCATGCCGTAAGCAACCTCGTAAGCGGGATAGGTAAGAAAATAGTTGAGCGGAACGCTGGCAACAGCCATAAAAAACGCGCCTGCAACAGCGGAAAAAGCAGCGCCGCGTATCTTTTTCCAGCGTCGGTGCAGCAGCCCTGCTGATACCGAAAAAATGGTGCCCAGTAAAAAGTTTGAAAGTTCCCCAACGAATGCGGTGGAGGTTCCCTTGATGACCAAAATCAACAAGTTTTTCAACGCGCTGATTACAATGCCGTATATCGGGCCGAGCAAAAAGGAACCGAGCAACGCAGGTAGGTCAGAGATATCCATTTTTATAAAAGACGGAATCAATGCGGGAATGGAAAAATCAATGAACATCAGCAAAAACGCGGTTGCCGAAAGCACCGCTGTGAGTACAAGCGAACGGGTTGTGATACCATTGCGTTTGTGTTGCATACAAAATCACTCCTTATTTCTTTTTGAAAGAGAAAGAGCGAACAAGACGGACAAATAAAAAACCCGATATACCGCAAAGTATATCAGGGCATTCGGCACCTGCCACAGAGAGGTAGGCACTTTATATCTGCCGTTTCTTTCATCCGGACTGTAGTACGAAAAAATCGCACAACCGTTGGCCCCGGAATTACACCGGTGTCGGCGCCGCTTGCGCGGCGATCGCGGGCTTTACCGCCAGTGGGGACTTCCACCCCGCCCTGAAACGTACTTTCATATATAGTATAGCAATCAAAGCTTGTTTTGTCAATCCCAGCGCGACAAAAAAACAGTTACACCCGCATCGAAAAATTTACAAATAAGCAAATAAGGCCGAGGGACAATAGATGTGAGGGTAGTGTCAATTTAGAGGTCGACACGATTTCGGTAGTTGCAGATGCCGGATATGACAGTTCCGGTGACATAGCCGGACTTATTGCGAAAGGCTTTGATCCTCATGTTTGCGGAGCAAACTACGACATCTGCATTCCCTGTGAGAAGAGCGAGTCGGAATACGTACTGAGGGACGATGTGTCTATATTCCAAATCGTAATATTTTTATTTGCCCAATGGGTCAGGTACTTTATCCGCATGGCATAAACAAGAACAAACAGATTGCTAAATATTACAATTGCACAGCCTGCAGAAGCTGTACACACAAATGCACTGTATCACGCTATAAAATTGCCGAGCGACAGATTCCTGCGTCAGAGTTCAGCAAAGAATATGATGATACAGATTTGTATATGAAACAGTGCAAGGTACGAGCTGACCGCAAAATAATTCGGCAGCGAAAAAGCATTATTGAGCATACCTTTGGTACGATAAAACGAGCACTCGGCATCAGCTACCTTCTAAATATCCTATTCCAGAAAATAAACGAATAAATATAAAGAGAAATGGTGTGCATAGAAAATGACCATACCTCATACGAAGTATGGTCATTCACCAAGCACTCATTTTAGATATTTTACCTGTCTACTTGACAGGGGGCATATCATTGCTCCGACCTTTTTAAAAAATGTTAAAAAGAAAATTTCACTGCATTTTAGGGCTTGACAGGACGCAGATTGTATGGTAAAATTACCGGGCTGAGATACATACGGCCTGGTA